>JBIKYV010000137.1:0-10381 GCA_044355075.1 Prosthecobacter sp. | reverse complement strand
CAGATCCAGACGGAGATCGACAAGAAGCGATTCCTACCCAGTGACGAGGCGATGGCCGCGCCGCGCACGGCTGCCCTTTGGGAGCAACTAGAAATCGCTGGCCTGATGGCAGGGTTGCCAAGTGCTGCCCCTGAGCAGCCTTTTATCCAGCTTGGTGGCATTAGTGAGGGGTCTCTCCCTTCTCAAAAAAGCGTGTGGCAGACGGCGGTGAAGCAGCCCTTTTACCACCTGCATCCCGACGGGAGGAACCCAGCGCCGAGTTTCCTGAGTGGCTGGCATATCAGTGCTGGCGATTTCATTTACTGGAGACTGTTGGGCGAGAGGTTGCTCTGCGCCCGTCTGGACAGTTCGGCTCTGCAGCAGGCGCTTTTTGCCCGCTTGCTCATTCCAGGCATGCAGGACTACCCTGGCCGGATGACGCTGGCCACGGTCACTGGCATTCCTTTGCACACCTGGGGGCAGGCCCGTGCTGGCTCCGAGGGCAATGCCATCGCTAGCATCCGTTGCTTTGTGCCGCTCTCCCGTTGGCAGCTGGCCTACACCCCGGCCAGTCAAGAGTTTCCCAAGCCCTACCTTTTCCCCATCTTACTCGGTGTCGGTTCAGGTTGTCTGTTGGTCGTGGCGTTGGCATGGACGTTCTTCCGCGAAAATGCCCGTGAAATTCGCGTGGCGCAGCAGCGGGTCAGCTTCGTGAACCAGATCTCGCATGAGCTGAAGACGCCACTCACCAACATTCGTCTGTACGCAGAGATGGCCTCCAGTCGGATGGAACACTCGGGAGATTCCATCAGCCGTCGTCATCTTGGTGTGGTTGAGACGGAGGTGGCGCGCCTGGATCGTCTGATTCAAAATGTGCTGAACTACGCGCGGCAGCAGCGGGATAAGTTGACTGTACAGCCGCGTCCAATCTCGCTAGATCATGTCGTACAGCGCGTGGTGAACCACTGGAGGCTGTTGTTGGAACGAAAGGGATTTGAGGTGCGTACGCGACTCGTCGGTCCTAGTGAGATGAAAGCGGACCCTGACGCTATCGAGCAGATCTTGGGGAACCTCATTTCCAACGTGGATAAGTATGCCAGCTACGGAAAATACATCCATATCGCGACAGAGCAGGATCTAGAAAAGTGCGTGGCGCGGATCATCGTCGAAGACCGCGGTCCGGGTATTCCGCAGAGCAAGCGTCGTGTCGTCTTTGAGCCGTTTGAGAGGATTCGCTCTGACCTGAACGAAGGTGTCACCGGCACTGGCATTGGCTTGACCATTTCGCGAGAACTTGCTGAACTGCATGGCGGTCGTTTGGAAGTTTGCCCGAATTACCGGGAGGGTGCTCGTTTCATCGTTATCCTGCCTTTTGAGCCGCCGCTGCCACAGACACGCTGACTTTCTGCCTGCCGCACCTAGCATCTGCCATGAAAATCCTCATCGCTGAAGACGACGAACACACTCGCGAAGCGCTGCGTGAATTGCTGACCCTGGAAGGGTTTGAAGTCCTGACAGCTAGTGATGGCCTGCAAGCCCTGGATTTTTTCCGCGCCATGAAGCCTGATTTTGTCTGCCTGGATGTTATGATGCCCGGCCAGAATGGTTACGAAGTCTGCAAGCAAATTCGCCGATGGGACGAGCAGGTTCCTATCCTCTTTCTTACCGCCAAGGCAGAGGAAATCGACGCGGTGCTGGGCCTGGAGCTCGGCGCTGATGACTACATGACCAAGCCTTTCGGCGTCAAAGAAATCATCGCTCGCATCCGCGCCATCACCCGCCGTATTGCGGCCCGCAATGCCAAGAAGGACAGCGGTGATGACACGTTTATGATGGATGATCTGCGCATCGTGCCCTCAGAGCTGCGCGCCTACCGCGGCACGGTCGACATGCACCTAAGCCCACGTGACCTGAAGGTGCTGAAGCTGCTGTATGACAAGCGCGGCAAGGTGGTGGATCGCAATCAACTCGCTGATGAGGTTTGGGATATGGATTACTTCCCTGAAAGTCGTGCACTGGATCAGCACATCTCTCAGTTGCGCAAGCGTATCGAAAAAGACCCGACCAGTCCGCGCATCATCCGCACGGTGCATGGCGCGGGGTATCGCTTTGAGTAATCGGTGCGCGTGCGGTGTGACTTCATTCCGCCGTCAGCCGCCAGGAGTGGGTGTACACATTCATGCCCCGTCCGCGAAGGAAGCCGACTAGCGTCTGCCCGGACTCTTTGGCAAAATCTACCGCCAAGCTGCTCGGTGCAGAAATGGCTGCCACGATCGGCAGCCCGGCGGCGAGGGCTTTTTGCATGATCTCAAAGGATACGCGACCGCTGACTAACAAAATCTGCTGATGAAATGGCAGTCGCCCCTCTCGTAGCGCCCAGCCGATGACCTTGTCGAGGGCATTGTGACGACCCACGTCCTCGCGAATCACCTGCATATTTCCCTGAGCATCAAACACGGCGCTGGCATGTAGGCCACCCGTTTGGGCAAAGGTCTCCTGTGCCGCGCGGAGGGCATCAGGCAGGCTGGTCAAGCGATGCATCGGTACGCGCAGTGACTCAGCCGCCTCGGGCCCTGGCACTGCTGGAAACTGTTGGAAGACACTGTCGATGCTTGTTTTGCCACAGATCCCACAGCTGGAGGCACTGAAGACATGTCGCGTCAGGCTTTGCCAATCCACCACCGCTCCACCTGCGAGCAGTACATCCACCACATTGCCATGCGTGTTTCCTGCGGACGGGCATTGGCTGATTTCCAAGATTTCCCGCGCGTGGCGCACTACGCCCTCGGTGACCAAGAAGCCAGCGGCCAGCTCCTCATCGTGACCGGGTGTGCGCATGACCACGGCCACGCTGCGCCCTTCCACGCGGATCTCTAGCGGTTCTTCCCGTGCGACGACATCGGGTGTTTCGGCCACGGTATCTGGCAGGCTAACACGGCGAATCTGCACGTGGCTTGTGGCAGCATCAGGATTCATGGCAGATGGGTGGCCTGAATCTTTTGGGGGGCAGGAAGGACTGGAGGAGTTTCATCGCTCACGCTGCACGAGTGGCTGGCCGGGAGGTGTTTTTTCGTGTCGTACGGGGGGAGAGCAGGCCGACGAGTAGGCGCTCCAGCACCACCTTGGCATCGAGCTGGGTGGTTACTAGTTTTTCGTTGGCAGTCAGGCAGGCTTCCAGGCCTTCATGCAGCTCTTCAAGGGTGTATTTTCGCGCTTCAGCCATGGAGAGGAAAAGGGGATAGACGTTGAAGCCGCTGCCATCCTTTTTGCGCGGCAAATGCGCCGTCACGTGAGCTGGCAGTGCTTCTAGGCTACGGCTGAAGCTGTCGTAACTGGCGGTATTGACGGGATTTTTGGAGGTGAGCTCCTTGATGATCAGGAGATTACGCACCTTGGGCACGATAGCAGCCAGCAACAGGCCGATGGCGGATTCGCCCTGATAGAGCAGCGTGCCCAGGAGGTCGAGCGCGCGCGGCAGGTCACGGGCACCGATGGCATTGCCGATCTCCCACAGCACGCCGGCACGGCTCATGGAGACCATGCCGCGCACGGTGCCGAGGCCGCACCGTCGTCGATCGCCTAGGTACAGATCGATTTTTTCCAGCTCATTGGCCAGCTGTCGGGTGTCATCCCCACAGAGCTGGACTAGCAGCTCCAAGGCACCGCTTTCGAAAATCAGCCCGAGTTCGCGTACACGGCCCTGAACTTGGCTAATCACGGCACCTTCCCAGCCGGTTTTGCTGGTGTCAGGTTTGTCGTGAACATCAATCGCAGCAATTTTGGATAGGCGCTTGTAGGCGGTGCGACGTTTGTCGATGGCACTGGCACTCACGACTAAACGAATGTCGGGCGGTAGGCCGGACTCCAGCACATCTAGGATACGCTCGAAGCCCTCCACTGCGTCCTGGGCGCGGCCGGTCTGGCTGTCGCCGAGAAAATTGGCTCCTTTTAGCCAGACGATCTTTCCCCCGCCAAAGAAGGGCAGCGTCTGTAGGGCCATGATGACATCGGCACAGATGCGTCCAGCGTGTTCGGCATGGTCGGCCTGACCTTCGACAATTTCGGTGCCAAAGTCACCTGAGTCTGCCGGAGCTAGCTGCTGTACCAGACGCATGGCCACTTCTTTCACGCGGCCCTCATCCGTGCCGATGATGGCATGGTGCTGACTGTTGCTGGAGGTGGCTTTTTTCGGGGCGGGCATGGATAGCATGTGTGAACCAAAACGACCCGGCTGGCAAGGAGCCGCCGCGACAGCAGCCAGTGCCGGGCTTGAGTAGGCTTCATTTTGATGTTCCCTTGCGGCTGCTTTTCTGGTTCCTTGCGTTTATGTCCCCCCGCTGTCTGCGTTTTGTGTTGTTTTGCACTCTCTGTCTGGGTGCTGTGTCTGCTCATGCTCAGTATGAGCTTTCTCTGAAGCTGCCACGTGCGAATTTTATGTCTCAGGAGGCCATCACCGCCACGGTTACGTTGGTCAATCGTACCGGTGCCGTGGCCGTGCTTGGCGGCCCCGGACGTGACAATTGGCTGTCCTTTGAAGTGTTGACGAGTGAGGGCTTCTCCCTGGCACAAATGGAGGTGGATGGCTCGCAACTCCTGCAGGTGCCGCCGGGGGGAGTCGTGCAGCAGAAGATCAAGGTGAGCCAAGGCTACGTGCCTGCGGACATGGGAAACTATGCACTGAAGGCTCGGGCCTTTCACCCTGCGTCTGGTGACTATTACGAGAGCAATCGCGTGCGCTTCAGCATCGTGGATGGCAAGCCGATGTGGGAACGCAGCTTTGGCGTGCCGGAAGGCTTTAAAGATGCTGGGCAGCCGCGCCGTTATGCCCTCCACATCTTCCGCGACTTTGATAGCACCTCGCTCTACTTCCGCTTAGTGGATGACAAGACGGGGGAGAGACTGGAAACCTTCCGCCTGGGACCCCTGAACATGGTGCATGATCCCCAGATCACCATGGATCCTTCGAATCATCTGCATGTGCTCTTCATGGCCCAGCCGCACCTTTTTGCCCATGCCGTGGTCACGCCAGACGGGCAGCTAAAAAAACTGTCCTACTACATGGATGAAGGGGGGCGGCCCTATCTAGCCCAGACCAGCACGGGCGATATCATGATCCAAGGTGGGCAGTATTTCGATCCGTCCAAGACGGAAAGCAGCCAAAAAAAGGTGGGCGGCAAGCGTGTGTCCGAAAAACCTCCGGGTTTGTGAGCCATGCGTGATCGTCTTGAGCGTGGTGGCATGAATCCGGCAGAGGCCTTGTAGGATAAAAGTGCCTCAGCGCGCATGGGTGGCCTTGGTTTCCGCACGAACCGCAGGGTAAGGTCGTGCTTGGCGGCGTTAAACTGCGGTCCAGACAGATGGATGCAGCCCTGGAGTCGTGTTTGGGGCTTCTTCATCCACCTTCTCTGTCCATTTCTTCAGCTTCCATGTCGCGCCCAGCCCTCACTTCCTGCATTCTGCCTGCCGCTTCGGAGGCAGCCTTGAGCGCTTTTTTTGCACCTGGTAGGGTGGCCTTGATCGGTGCCACGGATCGGCCTGGCAGTGTGGGGCGCGCGCTTTTGGAGAACCTGACTGGCCTGGGCGGACGTCTTTTTCCCGTAAATGCCGGGCGTGACCAAGTGCTGAGCAGGCGCTGCTGGCGCAGCCTAGGCAGTATCGGTCATCCCGTTGACCTAGCGGTGATCGCTACTCCGGCGGCGACGATACCCAGTGTGATCCATGAATGCGTGACCCAAGGAGTACGGGCGGCAGTGGTGATCTCTGCTGGTTTCCGCGAGACTGGGGAGTCGGGTGTAGTGCTGGAAAGGCAGGTGCTGGAGGCAGCGCGGCGCAGTGGCCTGCGGCTGATCGGGCCGAATTGCCTGGGCTTGATGGTGCCGCAGGCCGGTCTCAATGCTACCTTTGCCACTGCAATGGCGCAGCCTGGCCGGGTGGCCTTTCTTAGCCAAAGCGGCGCGCTTTGCACGGCCATCCTGGATTGGAGCTTCCGCCAGCGAGTGGGTTTTAGTGCCTTTGTATCCGTCGGCTCCATGCTCGATGTAGGCTGGGGGGAGCTGATCCGGCATTTTGGCGATGACCCGGCCACGGAGAGCATCGTGCTCTACATGGAATCCGTCGGCGATGCAGCGTCGTTCATGGAGGCTGCGCGCAAGGTGGCGGTGAAAAAACCAGTGATCGCCATCAAGGTGGGGCGCACGGCAGAGGCGGCGCGTGCTGCTGCCTCCCACACCGGGGCCATGACTGGTAGCGATGCGGTGCTGGATGCAGCACTGGCTCGGGCTGGTGTGCTTCGCGTGGACACAATTGGCGAGCTGTTTGACATGGCAGAGGTGATGGCCAAGCAGCCCCTGCCTGCTGGCCCACGGCTGGCCATCTTGACGAATGCAGGCGGTCCAGGCGCACTTGCGGCGGATGCGTTGGTGCTCAGCGGTGGTACGCTGGCTCAGCTGGACGAGGAAACCCTGAGTCGTCTGAATGAGCAGCTGCCCGTGCACTGGAGCCATGGCAATCCCGTGGATGTGCTGGGTGATGCAGACGTGGTCCGCTATGCGGCGGCGCTGCGCACCTTGATCGCAGCCCCTGAGACAGACGGATTGCTGGCGGTGCTAACCCCGCAGTCGATGACTGAGCCCTTGGCCATTGCTCAAGCGCTGGTGGCTGTCGCGCAGGAGAGCGAGAAGCCCGTGCTCGCCAGCTGGATGGGGGGTGATGCTGTGGAAAGTGGTCGCGAGTTCCTGAATGCGGGGGGCATTCCCACCTATGATTATCCCGACGAGGCCGCACGCGCCTGGCAGTATCTGTGGCAGCGGCAGGAGCGGCTGCGGTGGCTGGAGGAGACGAATCGCATCGCATGCCAGGAACGCCCATCCATGAGTGAAGCACGTGCCCTGCTGGCAAGCCACCTGGCTGCAGGCCGCACTCTGCTGACCGAGGTGGAGGCCAAGCAAATCCTGATCGCCGCTGGTATCCCGGCATTGCAGACATTCCACGCTAGTAGCGAAGACGAGGCCGTCAGCTTGGCCGCAGGTATCGGCTGGCCTGTAGTGCTGAAGCTGAACTCGCCTACGCTCACTCATAAATCCGATGTGGGCGGTGTGCTGCTGGACCTGCGGGATGAGCCTGCTGTGCGTGCAGCTTGGCGCGCTATCCAGCAGGCCGTGTCTGCGGCAGACTTCGCTGGTGTCAGCGTGCAGCGTATGATGCCCCAGCGGGGTTTGGAACTGATCTGCGGTTTTAGCCAAGATGCACAATTCGGTCCTGTGTTGCTCTTCGGTGCCGGAGGCGTGTTTGTGGAGGTCATGCAGGACCATGTGCTGCTGCTGCCGCCGCTATCTCCCATGCTAGTGATGGACCGCATTCGGCAGACCAAAATCTTCCGCGCCCTGCAGGGTACGCGTCACCTGCCGTTGGCAGACCTCAATGGGTTGGTGGAGACTCTGGTGAAACTGGCCGACCTGGCTATGGCCGTGCCAGAGATCCTCGAGCTGGATATCAATCCGCTACTTGCCGATGCACAGGGCGTGTTGGTGCTGGACGCGCGGATCGTGCTAGGCCCAGCTACTCAGTAAAAGCCTCGCTGACCACTTCACCATCGAAATGCTCTGGGCGTTCGAGGCCGAGCAGCCATAGCACCGTGCTGGCGGTGTCGTAGGTCATGACAGTTTTTTTGCGGATGGTATGCCCTTTAACCACGCCTTTTCCCCACACTACCCAGGGAATGTGGATGTCTTCGGGGATGGGGTTGAAGTGATTGCGTTCCTTGCCGCCATGGTCGGCACTTAGGATGAAGGTGCTGCTGTCCCGCAGACCAGCTTGGTCGATGGCAGCCAGAATCTGCCCCAGGGCTTGATCACAGTCGTGAAAAGCAGCCAGCTGCTCCGGGCTGCCCCAGCCAATCTTGTGGCCCACGGTGTCGCCATCTGGCAGATGAATGAAGCAGAGACGTGGCTTCTTTGTCACGATGTATGACGCCGCGCGTGCAGCGACTTCTAGGGAAGGCACGAGCTTCTTTTCCTCGCTAGCAGGCACGGGTTTTTCATCGTACACGCCGCCGCAGTCGAAGACGTCGATGCTGCCGGGCTTCCAAAGATGGCGAAATTTGATTTTGCCACAGAAAAGGGCGGTCGAGAGCTGCGGGTCGGCCTGTTTGGCTAGATCAAAAACAGTCGGCACCCGCACTGCGCCGCGGATTGGCAGGTAGTCATTCCAGTCCACGCCGTGCTTGGCGATGTCCACCCCCGTAAGCATGGCGGTGTGTGAGGGCAGAGTCTTGGATGGCACGATGGTGCTGGCCACCAGGGTATGCGCGCCTTCGGCCACCATCCGCTGGTAGTTTGGCATGTCTGCCTGCTTCATGACCTCGGGGTTTCCTCCGTCGAAGCTGATGACAAACACATGCTTCGTGCGCGGAGCTGCATGGGCGAGCACAGGCAGAAGTAGGAAGGCGGCGATCAGTTGGCAAAACATGGCTGGGCGGGAGAAAACGGCGCTCAGCATGGCTTCATCCAGGATTTTTGGACCAACCTCACTTCAGCGGGATCCATAACGCAAAGATGCTCGCGGATGCTTTTTTCATGCCCAGGCAGGATGAGGTGGGGGCGGATGTCCGCGAGGGGTTGCAGGACAAATCGGCGGAGGTGCAGGCGCGGGTGCGGCACGGTGAGCACGGGATCGTCACTGACAAAATTACCGGCGTAGAGAAGGTCGAGATCCAGCGTGCGGGGGCTGTTTTTTTCCCGCATGCTAGGGCGGCCCATGGCTTGTTCAATGGTCTGCAGATGAGCGTGCAGCTCTTGCGGAGTGAAGGAGGCCTCGATCTCGATGACTGTGTTCAAGAAGGACTGCGTGCCTGGGGCGCAGTCCATGGGGGCGGCTTCATAAATGCCGCCAGCTAGCACCGCAAGCGGGCGAATCCTATCGATCAGCAAGGCTAGCCCGTGTTTTAGGTTGGCCTCACGGTCCCCGAGGTTTGACCCCATGGCTATCCCGAAAGTCAGTGAGTCAGTCGTTTGCAAGGAATGGCGAAGAGTGGCTGTGGGTTCTCAAAGCGGCGCAGCTGACAGACAGAAAGGGAAATAGGGTATGCCAGCATCAACGATCACAAATCTCTCACCGCAGCCCTAACACATCCTGCATGTCGTAGAGGCCCGCAGCTTGGTCAGCAAGCCAGCGGGCAGCACGCACGGCACCGTTGGCGAAGGTGTCTCGGCTGCTGGCCTTGTGGGTCAGCTCTACGCGCTCACCGACATTGGCAAAGATGACCGTGTGGTCGCCGACAACATCGCCGCCACGCACGGCATGTACGCCGATCTCGGTCTTCGTGCGCGCCCCGACATCACCAAAACGACCGTGGCGGCAGTCGCTGTCATACTGGAGCTGGCGGACATCGGCCAGGATCTCTACCAGTGTGCGGGCAGTGCCGCTGGGGCTGTCTTTTTTCAGGCGGTGATGCATTTCCACGACCTCTAAATCAAAATCTGGACCGAGCAGCTCGGCAGCCTTGCGGGTCAGCCAGAAGAGGGTGTTCACGCCGACGCTGAAGTTCGAAGCGAAGACGATCGGGATGCTCTTGGCGGCTTCTTGGATGGCGGCCAGCTCTTCATTGGTGTGGCCGGTCGTGCCGATGACGAGGCTCTTTTTCTGTTTTAGCGCCTCGGTCAGCAGCTCGGTGGTAAAATGGTGTGAGGTGAAGTCGATGACGCAGTCGGCCTTGGCCAGCGCCTCGGTAAAGCTATCGCCGAGATCAATGGCGGCGCCGACTTCGACGCCTTGGTTCTGAGCGGCGGCGAGCACGGCCTGGCCCATGCGGCCTTTGCTTCCGGTGACGAGGAGTTTGAACGTGGACATAAGAGTGAATGGTGAGGTTGGCCCCAGGGCACCGTTTTGGCAACCGATGAAAGGCAGGCTTGATCCTGAAAGGATCGCCGCCATCTCTAGCGCTCTTATGCGCATCCTATCCGGCCTTCAACCCAGCGGGCGACTCCACATCGGCAACTACTTTGGCATGATGGAGGCAGCGCTTAAACTGCAGCACGAGGGCGATGCCTATTACTTCATTGCCGACTACCACTCCCTCACCACAGTGCATGAGGGGCAGCTGTTGCGTGATCACGTGCGGAACCTAGCCATCGATTTCTTGGCCTGTGGGCTAGACCCCGATAAGTGCGTATTTTTCCGCCAGAGTGATGTGCCGGAGCATACAGAGCTGTCATGGATCCTCAGCACGGTCACGCCGATGGGCCTGCTGGAGCGCTGCCACAGCTACAAAGACAAGGTAGCGCGTGGCATCACCGCTTCCCACGGACTCTTCGCCTATCCGGTCCTAATGGCGGCAGACATTCTGATTTATGACAGCGATGTGGTGCCGGTTGGCCGCGATCAGAAACAGCATGTGGAAGTCACG
>JBIKYV010000031.1:0-32098 GCA_044355075.1 Prosthecobacter sp. | reverse complement strand
TTGAGACCATGGAAGGCAGTGAGACCGTCCGTGTCTATCAAGAGGCTATGCAGAGTGGTCGCATCTTTGACCTAGTTATCCTTGATCTCAGCATCCCCAATGGGATGGGTGGCGTGCGCACCATGGAAAAATTGCGCCAAATTGATCCTGACGTTTTGGCTATTGTCTCTAGTGGTTACAATGATGATCCAGTGATGGCCAAGCCTGCCAGCCACGGTTTTTCTGCCGTATTGCCAAAGCCTTATGAGCCTGCTGACATGATCAGGCTCGTGCGTAGTGTGCTGAATCAGCGGGCAGTCGGTCGATAATCGATTTAGCCCATATAATTTAAGGGACGCGGTTCTGCAAAAGAGCACTATTCAAAGTGCGTATGAGTTAACTTCATTCTCATGCTTTTAGCAGAACTTACCTGGGCTGACGTAGCCGCTCTTGACCGCTCCACACCGGTCGTGATTCCAATCGCTGCGCTGGAGCAGCATGGAACACATATGCCTCTCTTCACAGACTCGATGCTGATGGCAGAAATCGCACGTCGTACTGAAAGTGAACTCAAAAATGAAGTGCTTTTTGCCCCATTGCTCTGGCTCGGCAATTCTCATCATCACCTCGATTTCCCTGGCACACTGTCGGCTGAGCCACGTGTCTATCTGGATCTGTTGGTCGGATTGTTGGAAAACTGGATTGCTCATGGCTTTCGGCGTCTGATTTTCCTCAACGGCCACGGCGGTAACGATGTGCCAGGTAGGCAGGCCGTGTTTGAAGTGCGCCAGAAGCATCGCCACCGAAATGATTTACTACTCTTGTTTGCCACCTATTGGAATTTGGTGCCTGAGGCCACAGTCGCTCATCCTGACCTCAAGCAACGAGTGATGGGCCATGCCTGTGAGTGGGAGACGTCTATGATTCTGCGATTAAACTCTGCCCTGGTCAAAGGCCAGAGCAGCATCGGCGCGGTTCCATTTGGCAATCCTTTTGAGCCTGCTGCACGCGGTTGGATAATGCCAGACCGCAGTCCATCGGGGCATGTAGGTGATCCCTCAGCTGCCACCGCTGACAAGGGTGAGGCTCTTTTTCAAACCTTCACATCTGGTGCGGTGGAGATGCTGCGCCGAATGATCAACTGGGATGGCTCAAGCTGGGAAGGATAACACTTATGTCGGCTCGCGCATCAACATGGAAATGGTGGGTCACCTGCTTGCTGCTGCTGGCGACTACGATCAACTACATGGATCGGGTAACCTTAGCGAATGCCTCTGTGCGAGTGACGCAAGAGTTTGGCCTTAGCGAGGAGCAGTATGGGAATCTTGAGTTGGCTTTTGGCTGGGCCTTCGCGGTAGGTTCTCTCGTGTTTGGATTCCTGGCTGATCGTTTCCCCATCTACTGGCTTTACCCCTGTGCGCTCGCGGGTTGGTCCGTGATGGGTATGATCTCAGGCTGGACTCTTGACTATAATCAATTGCTACTGTGCCGAACGCTGTTGGGTTTTTTTGAGGCAGGTCACTGGCCTTGTGCGCTGAAGACGACTTTTGCTGTATTGACAGAAAAAGACCGAACTATGGGAAATAGTGTTCTACAAAGTGGTGCCAGCATCGGTGCTATCATCACACCCCAAGTCATGAAATGGCTGATGACGGATCAACTAGGCTCCTGGCGATCCGCTTTTGTGGTTGTTGGTGCTTTTGGTCTTTTATGGGTAGCCATTTGGCTTTGGATGATGCGTGATGGCCGACTAGATGATGGGCACAAGCAGCCTAAATCTACCACACCGCTAGCACTGGGATCGATCCTGCTCGGTCGCAAGTTTTGGGCTCTCGCGGCGCTTATTACTGGCACCCAGACTGTTTGGCACATCTATCGCGTATGGTTGATGAAGTTTTTGCAAACAGGGCGTGGTTACACCGAAGAGGCCGCGTTGAATTTCCAATCGGTTTATTATATATCCACGGATGTAGGCTGCTTTTTGGCTGGGGCATTTTCACTCTGGCTAGTTCGAAACAAAAGCTTCACGGCTCATGACGCAAGGCGCTCAATTTATTTGGCAGCATGTTTACTTACCTCAATTAGCCTTTGCATACCTTGGTTAAGCCGAGGTCCGACGCTGCTGGGAGCGTTGCTACTCATTGGTGCAGGGGCTTTAGCACTTTTTCCCTGCTACTATAGCTTCGTTCAGGAGCTTTCTGCGGAGCACGTGGGTCGTCTTACCGGCCTGCTAAGCATGTGGGTTTGGGCAGTTACTTCTCCACTTCACAAGTTGTTTGGCTGGATCGCGGACAGAACACATAGCTATGATGTCGGTCTGGTCATGGCAGGATTGGCCCCATGGCTTGGAGTGTTAGCGATGAAAACGCTTTGGGACAGCCCAAAGCCTAGCGCTGCTGATGCAACAACCTGAATTTTCCAGGAGCCATGCCTGTGTAGCGACTGAAGTGCCGCGTGAAGGCGCTCTGGTCACACCAGCCAGTCATGATGGCAATATCAGCTAGGGACATTTCTGTTTCTGTAAGTAGCCTTGTGGCCTCATCCAGTCTTAGCTTATGTACCAATTGCAGGGGGCTCATCTGAAATAGGCGACGCACACGCTGCTCCAATTGATAGACACTCATCCCCGAAACGGTAGCGATCTCATCAATGCGAAGGCTTTCCATGTAGCGCTTTTGGATGTGCCGAAGTGCAGTCGCGAGTTCACTAAATCCAGGCGCTTTTTCACCCGGAGCATTCAGGTCTCGCGAGATGCCTGCGATACCGATGATTCGGCTTCGATCATCGCGAACGGGATGTTTGGTCGTTAGGCACCATCCTGCCTTCCTTCCTGGATAAATGTGAAGCTCAAGTTGGTGTTCGATGCTTCGGCCGCTCATCAGCACCTGCTTGTCCTGGCGTGCGTAACTCAACGCGAGCGGAGGCGGGAAAACTTCGGCAGGTGTTTTGCCGATTAGTTTCGTTTTATCGCCATTTGTACAGCGGTCCGCCAGAGTTTGGTTCACTCGCACATACCGACCAGCTGTATCTTTGATGAAATAGACCACATCTGGCAGTGCATTGAAGAGAGACTCTGCACAACGCAACGCAGAAAAAAGATCATCGTGGTCGTTCATTCCTAACTTATTTGGCAGAAGCTATCGACAAAAGCAATCACGAGCGACAATCTGCCAGAGATCGTAGTTAGCCTTTTGGCTGAAGCCCAATCGACCAAGATGGCTCGTCAGCATAGGTTACAACGGTACACTGCGCGTGGTGAAATTGGAATCAGTGATGCCTACGCTCAGAAAGAACATGCCTAGTTTTGGCTGAATTCCGTGACCGAATCAGGAAAACTTATCAAGACCCTGCATCTATCTTAGATCATTAAGGATGATGTCCCCAAATTACCCTCGCTGGAGCGGCGTTTTTCCTGCCGTGCTGACCCAAATGCATGAAGACCAGTCCCTAGATCTGGAGGGATGTGCCATGCATTTCGAAGCGCAGCTACAGGCGGGTGTTTCCGGCCTGATTGTCTGTGGTTCCCTGGGTGAAAATCAGTGCCTTCAGCCCGAAGAAAAACGTGCGGTGCTGAGATGCGCTATCGAAACAGCGAACGGCCGAGTGCCTGTGCTTACTGGCGTGGCTGAAATGAGCACACACGCGGCCGTTCAATATTTATACGACAGTGAGAAACTGGGTGTAGATGGATTCATGATCATGCCGCCGATGGTTTACAAGTCAGATTCTATTGAGACCGAGCATTGGTTCCGCACCATGGCCAACTCGACCACCTTGCCTTGGATGCTCTACAACAATCCTGTGGGTTACTACACAGATGTTACGCCCGAGATGTTTGCTCGTTTGGCAGACATTGAGAACCTGACAGCTATCAAAGAAAGCAGTGCTAATCCGCGCCGCATCACTGAAATTCACAATCTCGTGGAAGATCGGTATCAGTTGTTCACAGGTGTTGATGATCTCATGCTCGAATGTTCTATCCTAGGTATTGATGGCTGGGTGGCAGGCAGTGGCATTGCTTTCCCCAAAGAAAATCAGCGCCTGTGGGATCTGACGCGTCAGGGACGTTGGGACGAGGCGCGCGCTCTCTATCGTTGGGCTCAGCCTTTGATGAAGTTGGATACTCATCTGCACTTTGTTCAATACATCAAGCTTCTTTGCCAAGAGACGGGTCTCGGCCAAGAATGGGTCCGCGAACCAAGACTTCCCTTGAAAGGTCAGGAGCGAGACGAAGTGCTTGCCATGATTCGTACGGTGCTCGCGAAGCGCGATCAGATTGCCGTCTGAGTTTAGCTCGCGATCATCAGGCTTCTCGATGTAATTTGTAGGGCATCACGCTGCCACTATTCCACTGGCATACGTAAAGATTGCCTTGGCTATCCGCACAGACATCGTGGCAATTGTGAAAGATAGGCTTGTCTTGCAACATAACCTTGAGTCTGCCATGTTTGTAATCCGGCTCGTGGCCTCCGGGGTTTGAGATGACGCGGTCTTGATCGTCTAGAATAGTGACAAAACCACGGCCTTGCCACATGCGATAGTCGTCAGGTTTGGCACCAAAACAGACGCCAGATAGCAAGTGTCTTCCGTGGATGACGGGACGGCTCACGTAGGCGCCCGGAAGATAGACACCGCGCACATGCTTGCCCTCCAAGGTGAACCAATTGAATTCGTTGCGCACACGTTCAGTCACCACCAGCAAAGGGGTGCCAGAACGCGTATCAATAGCGACTCCATGCGCTTGCATGAAGCGGCTCGGATTGGTTGGTTGGGTGCTTTTGCCGCCAAATTTGGAGATGAATTTCCCCCTTGCATCAAAGCGCAGAATGAACTGGGATCCATAACCATCGGCGACATAGATATCGCCATTCGGAGCTACTGATGTCTCGGTTGGGCGATAGTCTTCCGTAGGCTGGTATGCGCCACATTTTGCTGCATGGGGTAGCTCCATCAGGATCTCACCTTCCAGGTTCGTTTGAACCACTCGGCCAGGGCCAGGATCAGTGATGTAGAGGCTCTCATGGCCGTTTGTATCACGATGCAAAGTCAGTCCATGTGCTCCGCCCATCTGGAGAGTCCAGGTTTGTAGCAGACGACCATCAGTCGCATAAACCAATACGTTATTAGCAGCATGATTGGTCAGCATGAAGAGTCGGCCATCCGTGGACTGAACCATTTCATGGCAGTCTTTGACTTTGATCTGATCCGGGTCAGCTTTGCTCCAAAGTTTGTCAACTCGGTAGCGTAGGCTACCGTGACCGATGACTTCGCCATGATACTCTGGTGCCGTTTTGCTTTGAGCGCGAATATAGGGCGCAACAAACATCGCCAGGGAATGAAAAGCGAAACGGCGGCGATGGAGCAGAGGTGGAAGGGGCGTGGACATGGTGGTAATGGAGTGGCTACTCTTGCTGCTTTGCGCGGAAGTGGCAATCGCGTTGCGAGATGGTAAAGTCAGACTAGTCTAAACCTCGATGCCAGCCGCATACCAACGACTCGCTCTTTCAGGAAAGCGTCCGCTTTTTGTACTCCTGCCAGCCCTGCTCTTGGCTGGATGTGCTGGGTATCAAGTGCCTCTGCTCGACAAAATAGCCAAATCCGGCAAGCAATCCTCCTTAGAAAAGTCTGATGAGGCGATTTATTTGCGCGAAAAAGCGCGCATGGATGCGGAGTCGCAGGCGATTGACGCTGCGATTCGAGAAGCTCCATCAAACAACATGGATCTCGTTTTTTTGCTGGGCATTAGTTATGAGGAGGCTAAGGCTATTTCTCAGGAAAATATGGAGATGCAGGCTGGTGAGGTCAGAATCGCTGCCGATGAGATTCAGGTTCTGAACTCAGAACGTGATGGGCGGCCCAATAAGGTCCGAGCCAAGGGGCGTGTTTATTTGGAGACAGGTAGTGGAGAGGACATCACCAAGGTTCTTTGCCAGGAAGCTTATGTGAGCATGAAAGAAGTCGTGTTGCGTGGTAAGCCAATTATTCAGCGAGGCAATAGTACGATTGAGGGGTTAACGGATGAAACGATAGCCTATGTACTAGGCTGTCGTTTGCGAGTCATCGGTCTGCATCGGTTGACCACTGAATCTTCTCTCGCCGCACTGCCGGATCTAGGGCCATGGACGAATGGTCCTAACCCGATTCTTCCTCCTTTGACTGAAGCTGCGGTGCCTGGAGATATTCGGGATCAAATGTTAAAAGCAGCGGAAGCGGAAGCTGTGCTCCAGCAAAACAAATCTGAGGCCATGGCTCAGCCCTATTTGCCACCTGCACCTTGGTTCAAATCAGAGGATCGTAAGCCGTCAACACCTTAGGCAATCAATGGTTTCATCACCTTCGTTGGCTCTACACCAGTGAGTTTAAAGTCGAGGCCCTGGGCACGAAACGTGAAACGTTCGTGATCGATACCGAGTTGGTGCATGACGGTGGCATGAAGATCACGCACATGAACCGGATTTTCGGCGACGTTGTAACTAAAATCATCCGTCGCGCCATAGGTGATGCCGGGTTTGATGCCTCCGCCCGCCATCCACATGGTAAAGCAGCGTGGATGATGATCTCGCCCCGCCTCAGGGCTATCCCATTTGCCTTGACCGGCGACGCCGCGGCCGAATTCGCCGCCCCAGAGCACCAATGTCTCATCGAGTAGACCACGTTGCTTTAAATCTTTGATGAGCGCTGCACTCGGCTGGTCGGTGTCACGACAACGTGCCGTGCACCAGCTCGGCAGGCGGCTGTGATGATCCCAGTCAGGATGGAAGAGCTGGATGAAGCGCACGCCCCGCTCCGCAAGACGCCGCGCGAGGATGCAGTTCGCTGCGTAACTGCCAGCACGACGGGAGTCCGGCCCATACATCTCAAATACATCGTCCGGCTCGTCACTGAGGTTCGTCAGTTCTGGCACGCTAGCCTGCATGCGGTAGGCCATTTCGTATTGGCGGATACGTGTGGTGATTTCGGGATCGTGCGTTTGCTCGAAACGCATCTGATTGAGCTCAGCCAGCCCATTAAGCATGCCCCGCCGTAAATGACGCGGCAGCCCCTCGGGATCGCTTAGATACAAAACGGGATCCTTCGAGTTGCGTAGCTTGACGCCTTGATAGCGGGACGGTAGAAAGCCGCTACCCCAGTAGTGATCGTATAGCGGCTGATCGCTCGGACGCTGCATCTTGGAGATGAGCACAAGGTAGTCAGGCAGGTTTCGATTTAGGCTACCAAGGCCATAGCTGATCCATGCGCCCATGCTGGGTCTGCCCGGAAGCTGGTGCCCGGTCAAAAACTGCGTCATCGCTGGCGCGTGATTGATTTGATCTGTCGTCATTGACTTGATGAAGCACAAATCATCTGCCACCCCCTGCGTGTGCGGTAGCCATTCACTGATCGTCGCACCACTCTGGCCGCAGCGGGAGAATTTTGTGATGCCTGGCAGGATAAGCTGCTTCTGGTTAGCCGTCATCGTTGTGAGCCGCTGGCCCTGACGTACGCTTTCAGGTAGTTCCTTGCCTGCCCATTGCATAAGGCCTGGCTTGTGATCAAAAAGCTCAATCTGCGATGGTCCGCCCGATTGCGTGAGAAAGATGACGCGTTTCGCCTTCGGGGCGAAATGTGGCAAATGCGCCAATCCGGGCATTTCCTGCTGTCCGAGAGCATGCAGCGCCATCGCGCCGACGGAAACGCCTGTGCATTGGCCGAGGAAATAGCGGCGTGTGGAGGCAAGAGGTTCGTGGAATGGAGTTTCCGACATGGCTAATGCATACTTAACGCTCGCCAGCCTTAGGCTTCTACTCTGCGCTGGAAAAGGACATGGATACGCGAGTTTTGTGCAGGGTTTGCCCCGTTGAGTGTTTTATTGACTTTTGACGAGAGTGACTGCGCGCTTTAATTCCTCGATAAACACTTGCAGTACTTTATGCTGACGATTGCGATCCACGATGTCTGCCAAGATGTTTACGTTGGCAGGCTGTGGATTGAGTGGCTTGAGCAGGATACGCTCTGGGATCGTGCAGGCGATGCTCTTCACGACAACGGTGATGCCTAATCCAGCTTTCACCGCGCTGATAAGGCTGGTGAGTCCGTCGCATTCATCTCATGACCTTTGAACCAGCCGTGCATGAAGGTAGGATCTCGGCAAGGTTTCTGTCACTGCCTGCGCACACCATTCGTTTAATGCATGCTCAGGCCAAGCGGCCGCATTTGTAAAATCTTTCCCCAAATGCAGAATAGCACCGCCATGAAAATAATTCTTCGACGTTCTCAAGAAAGAGGCCATGCAAACCATGGCTGGCTTGACTCCTATCATAGCTTCTCTTTTGCAGACTATTATGATCCTGCACACATGGGATTTCGTAGTCTGCGGGTTATCAATCAGGATGTGATTGCACCCGGCGCAGGCTTTCCTACACACCCGCATCGTGACATGGAGATTTTCAGCTATGTGCTCTACGGAGCCTTGGCTCACAAGGATAGTATGGGTAATGGGCGTACCCTGAAGCCTGGGCAAATTCAGCTAATGTCTGCGGGGCGCGGTGTGACGCACAGCGAATTCAATCCATCACGCGAAGAGGCTGCTAGCCTGCTTCAAATTTGGATTCGCCCCCGCCAACATGGCTTGACACCAAGCTACACCGAGTGGCATCCAAAGCCTGAGCATGAATCTGCCGATAAAGTGTTGGTCATTTCCTCTGACGGGCGTGAAAACTCCGCAACCATCCAGCAAGATGCGGACATTTACCGTATCCGCCTCAGCGTAGGTCAATCCTTAACTCATGAGGTTAGATCTGGACGTGGAGTTTGGTTCCAGTTGATTCACGGTAAGGTTACCGTGGCTGGGCAGGTCTTGAGTCCTGGAGACGCGTTCAGTACAGAGGATAAGGGAACGCTGAGTCTGGAAGCTTTGGCGGATGTGGAAGCTCTTCTTTTTGATCTAGGTGATTGATCCCTGGAAGTGGTTTCTATTTCCCAAATGCCGGAGGTTCTGCTTTGAATGAAAAAGACCTTCGACATGATCTCTCGCCGCACCTTCCTCACCTCCTCTAGCGCGGCTGCGCTGACCGGTTGTCAAATCCCTCAGTCCATTCCGCCAGCTCAAAGCGCAACCCGTGGGCCCTTTCTCTTGGGCATCGACATGCTTGCCGAAAGAGGCTTCGATCTGCTGCGTGGTCGGCGAGTCGGATTGATCACGAATCATACCGCGTACACAAGCGGTGGGGAGATGACCCGTGTAGCCATGCAGCGTGCGTTAGGTTCTGGTTTGGTTGCTTTGTATGGCCCAGAGCACGGCATCTATGGGCATATTCCTGCGGGTAAGCACATCGCGACTCAGCGGGATCGCGTTACTGGAGTAATCGTTCATTCACTATATGGCCCGACGCGTAAACCGACACCTCAGCAGCTCGCGGGAATCGATACGCTTGTTTTCGATGTCCAGGATATCGGAGCGCGAAGCTACACCTACATCAGCACCATGGCTGTGGCGATGGAGGCCGCTGCCGAACAAGGAAAAGATTTTGTCGTGCTAGATCGGCCCAATCCTATGGGGGGATGGAGAGTCGAGGGACCTTCTGTTGAGGCTCGTTGGAAGTCTTTTGTTAGCCAGCTGCCGATTCCTTATGTGCATGGCATGACCGTTGGTGAATTGGCCATGATGACTGCGGGGCGAGGCTGGATCAGTCGTGCACCTCGGTTGACAGTTGTGAAAATGCAGAGTTGGAATCGAGGTATGACCTGGGACCAAACTGGGCTCCAGTGGCATGCGACTTCTCCTAACATTCCTCATGCGACTTCTCCGCTCTATTATGTGGCCACTGGAATTCTCGGCGGGGCAGCAGCGGTTGATGTTGGGATCGGTACCGAAAATCCTTTCGGATACGCTGGTGGTATCGGAGTCAATGCTCAGTCTATGCTGGCTGCGTGTCATAGCTTTGGTATGAGTGGGGTCGGCTTTAGCGCTTATTCTAGCCGTGGCTTCGGTGGAGTGCGTTTGAGCATTGATCCCCAAGCTCAGGCGGATATCACCGCGCTTGATGTACTGATGCTGGAGGCTCTCAATCGCTTGAGCGGCGGACGAACCGTCGCACGCATGAGCGGGGATAAGCTGAACCTTTTCCACAAGGTCTATGGGAGTGAGGCGCTTTATGAAAGCCTACGTCGAGGGGTGCCTGTAAGCCGTTTGATTGCCGGATGGCAGAGCTATGTGCAATCATTCCGTGCCGCGCGTCAGAAGTATCTCATGTATGCCTGAGTTAGGGGCTGACTATCCGTGAAGATTGTCGCCCCTGGCTCGTTAGTGAACGTCATGATCTACCCAATCATCTCGCTCTTGCTTTCATTTTCGTTGGCTGCCCTGGCGGCAGAACGGCCCAATGTGCTCTGGTTCGTGGTGGATGACATGTCGCCTAACTTTTCTTGTTACGGAGAAAAACTCATTCAGACGCCTGCGGTGGATCGACTCGCAGCTGAGGGCACGCAATTCACGCGGGCTTACGTTACGGCTCCCGTTTGCTCCACCTGTCGCTCGGCTCTCATCACAGGCATGTATCAGACGACGGTGGGTGCGCATCATCATCGCAGTGGACGTGGTGAGCTGAAGATCCATCTGCCAGAGGGGGTGATGCCACTGCCCGTGATTTTTCACAGAGCAGGCTATTATACCTGCATAGGCAGTGGTCTTTCTGATCTTGATCACCGAGGCATGAGCTTCACGACACCCAAGGGTAAAAAGAAAAACCAAGCTGGCTCGCGATTGGGTAAAACGGATTACAATTTCGAATGGGACTCAGGCATGTATGACAGCCACGATTGGGCAGATCGTGGCGATAAGCCCTTTTTTATGCAGGTGCAGCTCCATGGCGGCAAGTTGCGCGAGGGCAATGAAGCCGCTCGTGCTGCTTTTCGCGAGCGTGTCATCCAGGAGTTTGGCAGTGTGACGAATCCAATGAAGGTTAAGCTACCTCCATATTACCCAGCTGATCCAGTCTTGCTTGATGATTGGGCTCTCTACTTGGATGCTGTTCGCTTGACGGACCTGCATGTGGGGCGTGTTTTGGCGCGGTTGGAAAAGGAGGGTATCCTGGAAAACACCATCATCGCCTTCATGACGGATCATGGAATTAGTCATGCCCGGGGGAAGCAGTTTCTCTATGATGAAGGTACTCACGTGCCTCTCATCATGCGTGGGCCAGGAATTGCACGTGCGAGTGTGCGTAAGGATTTGATCATGCACATTGATCTCGCGGCGACTTCACTCGCGGCCGTGGGGATTCAGGTCCCACCTATCATGCAGGGGCGTGATCTGTTTGCCAAAACTTGGATGCCTCGGGAAGCTGTCTTTGCCGCTCGTGATCGCTGCGATGAGACCGTGGAGCGGCTTCGCAGCGTCAGGACGGATCATTTTCTGTATATTCGGAACTTTTTCCCGCAGCGTCCCCATCTTCAGCCCAATGCTTACAAGGATGGTAAGGCCATCATTCAGCGGCTACGTGCTTTGCATGATCGGCAAAGTCTGCCACGCCTTGCCGAGACATTGCTCTTTGCTCCCAGCCGTCCGATTGAGGAACTGTATGAACTTTCTCAAGACACGTTTCAGATCAATAACCTAGCCAAAGATCCAGCATTCAAGGATCAGCTAGAGAAGCATCGACATCAGCTCAATGCCTGGATTGAAGAGTCGCAAGATCCTGGCTTGGAAAGTGATGCGATGTATGACAGCGATATGGTAGAATACCTTAAAAAACCTAGTCCTGAGGTGGCTCGAAACATCGCCCTCATGAAACAATGGGCGAAGGATGGAAAGTGAAGCGTTGTTAGTTGAAGGCACACCCTAGGTTTGATTTGGATCATGAATTTACCTTTGCTTTTGATGGCGGCTGGAGTGGTGGGATTGTCCTCTGCTATCGCTCAGAAACCGAACTTCCTGATCATTTTCACCGATGATCAAGGCTACGGTGATGTCTCTGCTTATCAGGCTACTGACGTGTGTACGCCGAATATCGACCGTATCGGCCAGGAGGGGATATGCTTTACCTCGATGCGGGCCAATGCGACAGTTTGTTCGCCCTCGCGAGCTGCTCTGTTAACGGGACGTTACCCGGATCGTGTCGGAGTTCCCGGGGTTATTCGTGGTCAGCCTGAAAACTCCTGGGGGTGGTTTTCACCGAAAGTTCCGACCCTGGCGGATGAACTTAAACACCTCGGCTACCATACCGCTGCGATGGGTAAATGGCATCTCGGGCTGGAGTCGCCCAACACGCCGAATGAACGCGGATTTGATCATTTTCACGGTTTTCTGGGAGACATGATGGATAGCTACACCACACACCTTCGCGATGGGAAAAACTACATGCGCCTGAATGCCCAAGAGATTCAGCCTCGTGGGCATGCGACGGAGATTTTCACGGGTTGGGCGAATGAGTATCTAGAGAATCGAGCGAAGGTGCCTGACCAACCTTTCTTTTTATATCTTGCCTACAATGCGCCTCATTTTCCGATCGAGCCTCCCGCTGAGTGGCAAGCTCGGGTGAAAGCTAGGCTGCCTCATTTGGATGAAAGACGAGCCATGAATGTGGCTTTCGTTGAGCATCTCGATCATCAAATCGGCAAAGTGCTTGCCACGCTGAAGGCGACGAATCTCGAAGACAACACGGTGGTGATTTTTAGCGCCGATAATGGGGGCTCGATACCGCATGGGCAGAGTAATGCTCCTTGGCGAGGTGGAAAACAAGATCACTATGATGGCGGATTGCGGGTGCCCTTTCTGATGCGCTGGCCTTCTCGAATTCGGGCGGGACGCCGCAGTGATTATGCCGGCTTGTGCTTTGATCTTTTCCCAACCTTCATCGAACTTGCGGGTGGAAAGTCCCCCTCGGGAATTGATGCGGTGAGCCTTGTGCCCTTATTGCGTGGTGAAACCATGGCAGAGTCACGAGAGCTCTATTTTGTGAGGCGTGAAGGAGGCTCGGCTTACGGGGGGAAGAGTTATGAAGCGATGGTTCGAGGTGATTGGAAGTTGCTGCAAAACGATCCATGGAGCTCTCTTGAGCTTTACAATATCAAGCAGGATCCTCAGGAAAAGAGCAACGTGGCGCTTCAGTATCCTCAAGTTTTTCGTGAAATGGCATCAGCGCTTCGTCAGCATATTCAGCGCGGTGGTGGCACGCCTTGGCAACCACCAACGGGGCGCAGTGATCGCCCATGAAGGATACGGCCAAGGCTTATGTTGGTTTGTTTTAGGTTCATTAGCCGCGCAGAATTGCAGCTCTTTTGATCTTGTCGGCGTTAGCTTATGCCGTAGCGTTTTGCTGATAGCTTCGACTGTCGTTGTCGAACTAGATCTTTCTCATTCTGTCAGGGTTTCGTGGGGTCATGGCCTTTCACCAACTCTGTTTCACTTTCCTACAGTGCTCGTCCTCAGACTGTTGTGGCCCGGCCCGTTTTTATGACATCGGGAGCCTTGTGACCTGGGATGTCTTGTCATGCCTTCACTGGAAGACAGCGCCCTTGTTCATGGGCACCCACCTCGTCGCCCTTGGGATACGAGGCCCCCAGATCGAACGGCACAGGTGGGGGAAGCGCCCCGGCTTAGTCCGGGGCGCTTTTTATTTGATGCTGCCCCAGTGGCTGGTCAGCGGCCAGTAGCAAAAGAGAGCTGGGCCTACCAGATTGCGCTCGGGCACAGGCCCCCAGACGCGGGAGTCACTGCTATTGTAGCTGTTGTCTCCCATGGCAAAGTAGTCTTCAGGGCGCAGCTTGATCTTGTTGATCATGCCACCGACGATTTCTGCGAATCCATAGCCGCGGTAGCCATTCGTGGGTTCTGCACGGGTTCCTTGCATGACTTTTTTAAAGCCCGATTCCTCGGCTTCTTTGCCATTGATCCGTAGCTTGGGCGATTCCACCTCCAGCAGGTCTCCGGGCATGCCAGCCAACCGCTTGATGTAGTGTTGGGCTCCCTGCTCAGCAGGCACGTTGATGCCTCTGATGTGCTTGGTGGTGAAGACAAAGACCTCACCACGCTTTGGTGCGCGGAAGTGATAGCTGATCTTGTCTACCAAGACGTGGTCACCATTGCGTACGATGCCACGCGCCAGCAGTTGTCCTTTACGAATACTTTCACCACCACGCAAGCCATACACGATACGTCGGTCAGGTGTATCGTTGGTGGTCTCCACCGGTTCACTGTGGATGTGTTTCACGAGTTGCAGCTCATCTAGCAATTGACGCTGAGGTGCGTTGATCTTGATTGTGTGGCCATCCTGGAAGTGCAGCTTGCAGTAGGGCATGAAGATCAGAAAGCGATGTTCGGTAATCGGCTGGCGGATGTCCAGAGTGCCTTCATGATCGGACTCGACATTGATATAGCGTGTGCTGGTGAAAAGGGAGGTCAGCTTACCCAGAAGACCGGGAGTCGGATCCTCTGCCGTAGCCACCGCCGTGATACCATTCAGCGTTGGCTGCATGGACCCGGTCGGAATTTGGAAGGGCTGGGCTATATAGGCACGGATGCCTAAAGCGATGACGATGGCGACAAAGATGACCTCGACATTTTCAGCCAATTCACTCTGCGCTGCATCAGGTAGAGCTTTTTCACAAACCTGGTTCAGCTCGTCATTCAGCGCTTTGATGCGTTCCCGGTTCCGCTGTTTGATGGCTTTTTCGAGTTCAGTGCGAAGGCCGATGATTTCATCGAGCTTCGAGGCTGGCAGTCGGTCGCGCTTGTAGTTAATGAAGCGGGTGACGCCTTTGTGCAGCAGTTTCGCGTGCTTGAGGTATCGAGGGGTTAGGAAAAACATAGTCAGGTGGCAGCCGGGCGGATTCTTCAGCCCTCCCTGCCAGTGCGGCAAGTGCCAATCCATGCCTTCCCTGTTCCGACAAAGTGCAGCTAAGAAGAGGGAATCTGGTGCGTTCTTCTGCTCCTTTCATGATTTCACGCTATCTCTTGACCCTGTTTTGCCTCGCTGTCCTGTGCCCTGCTGCTGAACTGCCGAAGGTTCCTGCTAAGCCAATCGCGATGAAAAAAGAGCTGCTTTTTTCGGATGACTTTCAAGCTACGCCCCCCGCTAAGCCATGGCATCGAGTCGTTGATACTTTTGTATTTGAATCTGGGGCGCTGAAGGGGACACAGACTCGCGTGGTGGATACGCCTTCGAAAGATGGTAAATCAGTCATCAAAGCCCATGCGGCTGTTCATGGTTTGGAGATTCCGACGCAGGATAGCATTATCGAGTGCCGCATCAAATTTGAGGGTGCGACCATGATCGATGTGGAATTTGACGACCGGAAATTCACTGGTTGTCACTACGGTCACATTTGTCGTGCCCAGGTCAGGTTGAACGGCGTGACCCTGATCGACGAAAAAGAAGGCAACATGCGCAATGACATCTACGCCATGAAAAAAGACCCAGCCAAAAAGGCCGAGGTGGCCAAGCTGCTCGTGGGCAGGCAGGCGACCTTTCCGATGAAGCTGGAACCTGGGCGCTGGTATGACCTTGTCGTAGAAACCATTGGAGATGAGATGCGTGTGAGCCTGGATGGCCAAAGCGTCGGCTACCTGAAGTCTCCTGGCATCGCTCACGCCACCAAGTCGAAGATCGAACTCGGTGTGGCAGGTCAGAGTGGCTGGTTCGATGACCTCAAGGTCTGGAATGCCGCACCTGCGAGCCGCTGAACCCTCTGCTACTTCGATGCCCCCGGCAGGCCCACCTGCATGGGGTGCATGAGGTAGGCGATGAGGTCGCGGATCTGATCCGGCTGGAAAGCAAGAAGCAAACCTTCGGGCATCATCGAGATGGGCGAGGTCTCGGTTTTCGTGATCTCAGATTTCTCCAGGGTCATCGTTTCCGCCAGGGTTCGCAGCGTCATGGTCTTGTCCGAGGTGCTGGTGATGACACCACTGAGTACGCGGCCATCTTTGAGCGTGAGCAGGCTCATGCGGTAGTCTGCGCTGACCACGCCGCTGGGATCGGCGATGTTTTCCAAGAGGTAGTCGAGGTTCGACCGCCCGCTGCCAGTGAGGTCAGGACCGATCTTGCCGCCCACTCCATACATCTGGTGGCAGGCTCCGCAGATGGCGCTGAAGAGCACGCGGCCTTGGTTGAGGTTGGCTTTGGCCAAAGTGGGTGCGTCGAGTCGCTTCTTGAGCTTCTCGATGAGTTCCTTTTTGTCCGCAGCGGACTCGTGCAGCTCGCCCCAGACTTCGTTGAGCTTCTGGGTGAGAGCTTCGTCTTTGAAGTCACGGATCTGCCGGGCATGGAAGGCGGTGACCTCGGTGCGGGCGATCTCGCCTTTGCTCAAACTCTCTAGCATTGCAGCGGCCCATACTGGACGGGAGACGAGCGCATCCAGCACTGCAGAGCGGTCGGAGGTAGCGAACTTACGGTAATCCTTCACCAGTCGTTGCCCGATGGCTGGATCATCAAAGAGCGTCAGTCCATGCACAGCGATCACGTTTAGCTCACGCACCTCGAGCAGGCTTTCACAAACAGTGCGTAGGTCGGCGGGACGGGCTTCGATCAGCGTCTTCAATGCGGCCTCGCGGGTGGGGATCTCCGCCTGGGCATCCAGCACGATCTTCTTCACGTCATCAAGAGCGCGGCCATCACCGAAGAGGATGGAGAGGTCGCGGATTGAGTTCGTCGTTCGGGCTTTAGCCCGTTCTTCGGCACTCCCAGTACGGGCTGAAGCCCGAACGACGAACGCACCCCAAGCCTGCGGCTTCGACACCTTGCGCAGACCTTTGAATGCCTCCGACATCCCCTCCAGGATGCTCGCGGCCTGCTCAGGTCTCGCGCTCGTCAGCAGCGCATTCAGATGCTCCGGCTGCGTAGCGAGACTGCGGGTGATCCACTTCAGCGTCTTCGGCCAGGTGCAATGCTGGGCGATCTTCAGCAGCGCCGCCGGATCATGTTGCGCTAGCGGGCTGATGCCAAACCAGACCGTGTGGGGCAGGAAGGGATCATCGGCACACTCCGCATGCTTCAGCAGCTCGATGGCGAGTTCGGGGCGGTGACTCAGAGGCAGGCGCTGCAGGGTGCTGGCGAGGGTGAGGTGGACGAGGCTGGATGGGTCGGTGCGGGCTAGATGGAGCAGTGTGTCTCCCGCTTGGATGTCTTGGATTGCCTGAGGATGCGGCTTGCCGGTGACCAGGTCGATAGCCCAAAACTGCGTCATCTCGCGGATCGCTAGTACACGCTGATGTTCATCACCCTTGAGGTCCGGCTTTGGCAAAGGCTTGCGCCACGCGAAGGGCTTCTCCGGCTTCTTCACCTCCCCATAACTGATCCTGAAAATCCGACCGCTGGTGCGATGCACGCCAGTGCTGTCGTGGCATTCGCCGGTGTCGCTCCAGTCGAGAATGAAACCGCTGCCGTCGGGCCCGGTGCTGATTTCGATGCCTCGGAACCAGGGATCGTCGGTGAGGAAGACATCGGGCTCGTGTTTGCCGACATAGCCGCTGCCGTTGCGTTCCAGCCGCTCCACATTCGCGCGGCGACCGTGCATGTTCAGGGTGAAGAGCTTGTTGCGGTATTGTTCGGGCCATTGATTGCCCTGATAGATCATCATGCCGATGTGGGCATGGCCGCCGCCGAGGCTGTTCGCCTTGCCATCGCGGCTTTCCGTCCAGCTTCCGCTGCGGTCGTAGTGGTAGTGATCGGCGATGGTGTCCAGCTTCTCATAGATCAGCGGATTCATCGTGTTCGAGTCCACGAGATGAGCGCCGGGGATGAGGTGCCAGAGATGGCCGGTGACGGTGTTGATGAAGAACAGCTCGCCGTTTTGATCCCAATCATGGCCCCAAGGGTTCGTGGTGCCATGCGTGAGTACCTCGACAATCTTCCGCTCGGGATGAAAACGCCAGATGCCGCCCTTCATCGGGATGCGTTGCTCGTTCGGCGTGCCTAGCACACCGAGCCTGCCTGGGCAGGAATGCCCGCAGCGACCGTAAAGCCAGCCGTCGGGGCCCCAGCGGAGGCCGTTGGCGAAGTTGTGGTAGTTGTCCTTCGCCACCGTGAAGCCATCCAGTACTACCTCAGGCTCGCCATCGGGGATGTCATCGCCATTGCGATCTGGGATGAAGAGCACCTGCGGCGGGCACATGAGCCACACGCCGCCGAGCCCGACTTCGAGGCTAGTCAGCATCTGCACGTCGTCGGTAAAAACCTTTCGCGTCTCTGCCACGCCATCCCAGTCTTTATCCTCAAGGAGAATGACGCGATCCTTCAATCCTAAGTCGAAGCGCTTCTGCCGCTCCGCATACGTGTAGTTTTCTGCCACCCACATTCGCCCTTGGGGGTCCCAAGCCATCGCGATGGGGTTCTGCACGTCTGGCTCAGCCGAAAAAAGTGTCGCCTTGAAGCCAGGCGGTAGCTTCAGTGCCTTCAATGCCTCTTGGGGCGACATTGGCGAAGGATTTCCAGGCTCGCTGTTGTAGGGGGTGGGAAAGTCTGCTGCTGGAAGGAGGCTGGACAGCATGAGGCCAAAAGCCATCCATGAAGAAGAGACTGCGTGGAGGAAGATCACAAAAAGGATGGCGCAAAGTCAGAGTTGGATTCGAGACATAAGTCTATCCGAAGGGTGTTAGTCTTTAAGCCGATTCGTTGACTTATGATCAAGGCTTCACCACAGGCTTGCCTGCCTCTACCCAGCCGCCGTAGCCGCCATCAAGATGGATGATTTGGGAGAAGCCTAGCTTTTCGAAGGTCTTCAGCGAGCGTGTGCTACGGCCACCCGCTTGGCAGTGGATGAGGACAGGTTTGGTCTTGTCTAGCTTGCCCAGTCGTTCCTCAAAGTTAGGCTCCAAGATGTCGATGTTCACGGCTTCTTTGAGGTGGCCTTCGCTGTATTCGTCCTTCGTTCTTACATCGATGATCGTGACACCACCTTTGTCGATCAGCTTAGTAGCGCTGTTTGCATCGACATGCTGAACTTGGTCAGCGGCGAAGGCGATGGTTGTGGTGAGGGTTAGGTAAAGCAAAGTCAGCGATTTCATATGCGTGTCTCAAATTGGCGTATCCGAGCAGTGGGCGTCAAGCTGCCAGGCGGACATCGACGGTCATCCGCGATAGCCGTTCATAGAGTCGTCTTTTCGCCAACAAAGGCCACCAGCGGTAAAGGTAAATTTCCAGAGGTCGCCACATGGCCACCCAGCCGAGGATGGTTAGGCCTTCGCGCATCACCGTTTGGGTCGTGTCGTTGCCATGGATCAGCAGTAGGGCGGCTAGTTGGCAGCTTGTCATGAAGGTTAGGCCAATGAGTAGGCTGCTGCGGCCTTCTTTCATCAATTGGCGGAATTCACGCCAAAGCATCTCAGCGCGGTAGCTGAAGTAATGACGCACGGACTCCTGCACAATCTCCATTTGACCTGGGGCAGCCTTGGCGAGGTGGAGAATGAGATGAAGGTCTCTATCGCGTGGATGCTCGAGAGCCCAGCTAACGATGAATTCCTCTGCATCATGATCCAGATCCCTTTCGTGAAACGGAGATGGGTCCATGGAGTTGAAGAGCTGAGCTAGCTCTGTCAGCTGTAGTTCGATGAGGGCTGAGGGCATGGCACTGCTTGGGTATGAAAAAAGTGCCCGGCTGCGTGGGCCGGGCACTTGAGGCGTGAAAGAAGTCAGGCTCAGGCTTTCGCGACAGCATAGCCTTGGGCTACTTCAGCCCAGTTCACCACATTCCACCAAGCGGCGATGTAGTCAGGGCGCTTGTTTTGATACTTCAGGTAGTAGGCGTGCTCCCAGACATCCAGTCCCAAGATCGGTGTGCCGAGTTCAGCATCGGCGACCACACCTTTCATCAGAGGATTGTCCTGATTGGCCGTTGAGGTCACGGCCAGCTTGCCATCGGGCTTGACGATGAGCCAGGCCCAGCCGGACCCGAAGCGCTTGGTTCCAGCTTCGCCGAAAAGTTTTTTGAAGGTGTCGATGCTGCTGAAGCTGCTTTGGATCGCTTCGGCTAGCTTACCGTCGGGGCCTTGCGGGCCGCTGCCAGCAGGAGCCATCCATTTCCAGAACCAAGTGTGGTTGACATGGCCGCCGCCATTGTTGCGGAGGGCCATGCGCTGATCTTCCGGCGCTTGCGAGAGGTCGCTGATTAGGTCGATGACATTGCTAGGCTGAAGGTTCGAGGCCTTCAGTGCATCTCCCAGTTTGGTGATATAGGTGGCGTGGTGCTTGCCGTGGTGGATGCCCATGGTCACGGCATCAATGTGTGGTTCGAGGGCTTCTGGGGCGTAGGGCAGGGGAGCCTGCTGTAGGCCGATGGGAGCCAGTGCGGCCTGCGTTGGGGTGCTGATGAGGGTGGCGGCAGCGGCAGTGCCGGTGGTGGTGAGGAAGGTTCGGCGGTTCATGGCGTAGGTAAGTAGCGGCAGGATTACGTTGCAGGAACGTTCATGTCACTCCTGAATTACAGTCTTCATGTCCTTGTTTGTTCCCCCTGATTATTTCCGCGTGCTCCGCCGCGATGAAATCTTTCCCGATACCCTCCATCCGCTGGAGGTAGAGCTAGGTTGCGGTGATGGCAGCTTTTTTCTCGGCATGGCTGAACATTACCCTGAGCGCGATTTTCTCGGGCTCGAGCGGATGCTTGGCCGGGTGGAGAAGACGCTGAAAAAGATAGCCAAGGCTGGCCTCACAAACGCGAAGATCCTCCGTCTGGAAAGTGCCTACAGCACCGCTTGGCTACTGCCTACGGCCTCGGTGTCGAGGCTGCATCTGCTGTGCCCTGATCCCTGGCCAAAGAAAAAGCATGTGGCGCGCCGATTAGTGAATCAGCAGGAGTTTCTGGATGGTCTGGCCCGCATCCTGGAGCCTGGAACGGGCGAGTTTTTGCTCAAGACCGACGATGCGCCCTACTTTGAAGATGCACTGGCCAGTATGGCAGCAAGGACTGATTTCGAGCGTCTCGATTGGCCCGATGATGCCTTTTTCTACCCGACGACCGACTTCGAAAGCCATTGGCTGGCCATGGGGCGGAGCATCTGCCGCGCTCGCTGGCGTCGATTGCCATGAGGCTTTGGAGCACTGCCATTGCTGGCAATGGCCGCTTCATAGTCGCGTCTGCTAGGTTGGGTCTTTTCACGTGCGGAATGCTCTGCCGAAGGACTCGGCTTGATCGCTCCGTTAGGAAGGGATGAACCGACGTCGATTCCTCCAGTCCGCTGCAAGTGCCCTACCGATGAGCCTTGCTAGTTTGCCTCTTCAGGCCGCACCAGTGGCCACGCGTTTCATCGACACACACACACACTTTTACGATCCTACTCGTCCCCAGGGTGTGCCCTGGCCGCCACGACAGACTTCTCTGTACCGCAAGGTCATGCCTGCGGATTGGCGAAAGCTTGCCGAACCGTTTGGGATCAAAGAAACGGTCGTTGTGGAGGCCAGTCCATGGGTAGAAGACAACCAGTGGGTCCTCGACCTTGCTGCGCAGGAAAAAAGCATTGTTGGTTTTGTCGGTAATCTGGACCCCACTCAGCCTGGATTCGCGGCGCATGTTCAGCGCTTCGCTGTTAACCCAATTTTTCGTGGCGTGCGTTGGCGTGCCGATCTGGTGCGGATCGATACGCACCAAGCTGCTGCCCTTCAGGGCGCCAAGGTTCTGGCCAGTCATGGTCTGGAGCTGGATTTGAATGGAGGTCCCGACCTCCTTCCTCATGCGGCCAAGCTGGCAGCTCAGGTGCCGGATCTTAGGATCGTTATCAATCACCTGGGAGGCGCGGGCGATCCCAAGTCTCTGCGCCCCGAGTGGCGGGAAAATATCACCCAGATCGCCAAGCAAAAGCAGGTCTGGATGAAAGTTTCTGCACTGGTCGAGCAGGTGAAAGGTCCTGAAGGTCAAGCGCCTCGCGATGTTGGTTATTACCTGCCGATCCTCGATCATTTGTGGGAATCTTTTGGTCCGGACCGACTCGTTTATGGCAGCAATTGGCCGGTGAGTGATCGTGGAGCAAATTATGAGGTCGTGTTCGGTCTCGTGCGCGACTACTTCAGCAGCCGTGGCAGTGAGGTCTGTGAGAAATTCTTCTGGCGCAACTCGCGCGACGTTTATCAATGGGTTGAGCGGCAAGCCTGAGATCGTGTGCTCAAACCAAGATGGAGGCTCTTTTACCGATCCCCACCTTCGGTTGCAAGGCGCGGAAGCTCAGGCACGTTTGGCTTCGTCCATGATTCGTCCGATTTTCATCAAGCTAGGTCTCGCCGCTTTCTTTCTTTCTTTGCCCACTGCCTCCTCAGGACATGAGGCTGGCAAGCAGATGGCTGAGGTCGCCAATCTCTTCCTCTCCGTGCTAACGCCCGAGCAAAAAGCCAAGGCGACCTTTGCCTTTCAAGACGAAGAGCGCATCAACTGGCATTTCATACCGCGGGAGCGCAAAGGCCTGCCGCTGAAGGAAATGACTCCGCAGCAAGAACTGCTAGCGCACGCACTGCTAAACACCGGACTCGGCTTTCGGGGCGCTGCCAAGGCCTCAACCATCATGTCCCTAGAGGAGGTGCTCTATCAGATCGAAGGCGTGAACGAGGCGACCCGCGCCGCTGTGCGGGAAAAACGTGACCCGGAGAAGTACTTTGTCAGCATTTTCGGTCAGCCAAGTCCAGAAGGTACCTGGGGATGGCGCATCGAAGGACACCATCTATCCCTGAACTTTACCATCCGTGATGGTCAGCTTTTGCGCGCTAGTCCGACCTTTTTCGGCACTAATCCGGGTGAGGTCAGACAAGGCAATCTGACCGGTCTTCGTGTGCTGGGTAAAGAGGAGGACCTGGGCCGCGATCTGTTCAAAAGTCTGGATGCCGAGCAGGCTAAGCAGGCCCTGGTGGATGTCGTCGCTCCCAAAGAAATGATCACTGCTGCTGAGAAGCGCGTGGCATTTCTGCAACCAAACGGACTTTCCAACGAGGCCATGACAGCGCCCCAAAAAGTCATGCTGAAGGCCGTGATCAGCGAATACACGGACCGCGTGCGTCCTGAAATCGCCTCCGAGCTCTGGGCTGAGATCGAAAAAAACCCGATCTTTTTTGCCTGGGCCGGCGGCAAGGAGCGCGGTGAGCCCCACTACTATCGGATTCAGGGAAAAACCTTCCTCATCGAATACGACAACGTACAGAATGAGGCCAACCATCCGCACAGCGTCTTTCGTAGCTTCGAGGGGGATTTCGGCCGCGATATTCTGGCAGAACATCATCAAAAGGCACATTCGAAGTGAGGCAGTCTAGCGCTGTTTAGCCCAGGTGACAGACAGGTGACGTGGGTTTCAGGTGCCTATTGCCATACGTCTGGCATGAAATTCTCCTTTGCACCCTGAGAAAGCCCGCTACTCTGCGCGCCCTTTTTCCCCCCCACGAATGTCGGACTCCCAAAACACCCTCCGCTTAGGCCTGCCAAAAGGCAGCCTGCAGGAGCCCACGCTTGAGCTGTTCAAGCGTGCTGGATTCAATGTGGTCGTCTCGTCGCGCTCCTACAAGCCTACGGTTGACGATGACGATCTCGAACTGCGACTGCTGCGTGCCCAGGAGATCGGACGCTATGTGGATCATGGATTCCTGGATTGCGGTATCACAGGCAAAGATTGGATCGCGGAAAATAACGCCGATGTCGAAGTGCTGACCGACCTTCGTTACTCAAAAGCTACCTCTAGACCGACGCGCTGGGTGCTTGTGGTGCCCGAGGATTCGCCGGTGAAATCGGTCAAAGACTTGCAGGGCAAGCGCATTGCCACGGAAGCGGTGGATATGACCCGCGGCTACCTCGCCAAGCACGGTGTGCAGGCCGAGGTCGAGTTCAGCTGGGGGGCCACCGAAGTCAAAGTGCCAGAGCTGGTGGATGCGATTGTCGACATCACCGAGACTGGCAGTTCCTTAAGAGCCAACAAACTGCGCATTGTTGATACGCTCATGGAAAGCTATCCGCAGTTTGTCGCGAGCAAGGCTGCTTTCGCAAACGAATGGAAGCGTACGAAGATGGAGACTTTGGTCATGCTGCTCAAAGGAGCGCTCGAGGCCAGAGACAAAGTCGGCTTAAAAATGAATGTGCCGGCAAAATCTTTAGATCAAGTCGTCGCGGCGCTACCTTGCGAACGCTCGCCTACGGTTTCGCAGTTGGCATTCCCTGAGTGGGTTGCCATCGAGATCGTCGTCGCCGAATCTGTCGTGCGGGAGATCATCCCGCGGCTAAAATCACTGGGTGCAGAAGGCATCGTCGAGTACCCGCTGAACAAAATCGTCCACTAACGGACCCAAACCAACAAACCGAGAAACACCAACATGGGATCGCTCAAAAAGCGCAGAAAGACGAAGATCAATAAGCACAAGCGGAAGAAGCGCATGCGTGCCAACCGCCATAAGAAGCGTTTGCGCTACAAGTCGTAACCGCTAAGGCTCATTCATGATCTCGAACCCTCCCGCGAAAAGACCTGTTCATTTCGCTGGGAGGGCTTTTTCATGCATAAAAAGCTCAGTGAGTCAGGGGCATATCCGATCCAGAGTGTCTGGCGTGCTGACGCTTGCTGTGGTTTTGGCCATTAGCCCCATTGCGATCTTGTCGGCGAAGACACCAAGCCGTGCGGACCTTTCGCTTCGGATTCAGGACGAAATCTTGAGCCCGCGGCTTGAAGATGTAGCCTTGACTCAGAGAGCCTCGGCGCTTGCTCACTACGCGACTGCCCAGCAACTCGAACAAGCAGGGCAGATGCGTGAGGCGCTGGAGCATTACATCGCAGTGGTCCAGGCCGACCCAAGCCATGCTCAAGCCGCTCAGCATGCTGCCGAACTCGCTTACCGCTACCGAGGTAAGCCCGAGGCAGTCGCCTTGTTGGAATCCGCCGTGACTGCACGACCAAGTGATTATCGTCCGGTCATGGCGCTAATCCGCTTCCTGGCCACTTACGCAGCTGAAGACAACCTTCTGAAAAGCCGGGCTCAAAGTCTTTTGCTAGATCTGCCGAAGCGCTTTCCCCAGCAGGCTGAGGTGATCTCCTTTGTCGTTCTGCAGCATCTAAGCCTAAACCAGCGCTCACAGGCGATTCAAATATTAGAAACAGCATCCAACCGAACTGCGGATGACTCGGCTTGGTGGTTAGCTCTAGGCCGTGTGGCCCAAGAGGTCTGGCCGCTCGCTCAAGCGGAAATGCGGGAGGAACATACCCGGCGGGTCAATTTCTTCTTCGAGAGCGCTCTGAAGCAGGCGGCAATAGATTCGTCAGGAGACGCCGTGCGGCTTGATGTCGCTCAATACTATGTTCTAACCAATCAACTAGAAAACGCGAAAGTGCTGTGTGCTGCTCTTGTCGCAAAAACTGGGAACCTACAGGCTCGAAAGATCCTGTTTCGTTTGTATCAGGCTGATGGAGCCCAAGACGAGGCTCTGCGAGAATTAGAAAAAATGGTCGAAGCCTCTCCGGCCGATGTCGAGCAGAGGCGGCTGCTTGCGCAAGCTTATCAAGAACGGGAAGCGTGGGCCAAAGCTGTGCCTCATTTGGAGGCAGCCATCCAAATTGGGGGTGGCGATGCCTCCGACTATCAAAGCCTTGGGCAGCTGCTGCTGCAATCCCAGCTTTATGATCGCCTGATTCAGCTTTGTGGCAGGACGATTCAGCTGTTTCCAGACAACCCAATCTTTCATATTCACCAGGCCTTTGCCCTACGCAGCCTGCAGCGCTGGGATAAGGCCATCGCTGCCATGGAAAAAGCCGCTTCACTGGCTGAAACAGGGCAGGCTGAGCTGGTGAACCACCGCTTCTACTTTCAGTTTGGCCTGATCCTAGAGCGTGGCGGCAAGTCTGAAGAGGCTGCCCGCATGTTTGAAAAAGCTATCACCCTCACGCCCAAGGATGAGATCGAGGACGCCTCGACTACGATGAATTACCTCGGCTACCTTTGGTTGGATCAGGGCATTAACTTGGACAAGGCAGGGGAATTGATTCGTAAAGCAAATGAATTGCAGCCTGGCAATCCGGCTTACATCGACAGCCTTGGCTGGTGGTATCACAAGAAAGGAGATTATGCGCATGCGTTGGTTGAGCTTGAGCGTGCTCTGAGCCTCTTGAAGACCCTTAAACCCGATGATGCGGAAATCATCGAGCATATCGCACAGACGCATCTGAAGCTTGGCGATAAGGCCAAGGCGCGAGAAATGTTTCAGCGGGCATTCGATCTCGGCCCCTCTGACCCACACGTCAGGCAGCGGATCGAACAAGGCCTGAATGAGCTAAATTAACGGCTAGGCCTCGCTAAGGTTGGCTTACAGGTTTGCTTCTTGCCCTGCCGCACATCCGCGCCATCATCCGCGCCCGCTTCATGGACGCAGCCAAAGTCATTGGTCTTCTCATCATCGCCGTTATCCTGTTTGCCACGGAGAAGATCTCCGTGGATTTGGTAACGCTTGGGCTGCTTTGCGCCTTGGTTCTGATGGGCATCATCACCCCAAACGAGGCCTTTGCCGGCTTTGGTCAGGACATGATTATCATGCTTGGCTCCATCTTCGTCATAGGAGCTGCCTTGAGAGAGACAGGGGTGCTGGATTCCGTAGGCCACGTTTTAGCCCGAACAACGGGGGGGAACCCTAAGCGCATCATCGCAGGCATGATGAGCACGGTTGGGGGTATCTCGGCCTTCATGAATAACACGACCGTGACCGCGATGTTCCTCGGCCCAATCATCGGCCTAGCTAGACGCCTGCATATCTCGCCATCGCGGTTGCTCATGCCCCTGGCGTTTTCGTCCATTCTAGGAGGAACATGCACGCTCATTGGCACCAGTACAAATCTAGCGGTGAGTGGGGCCATGAAGAAGCTTGGGATGGAGCCCATTGCTATGTTTGAGATCACGCCCGTGGGCATTGCTTTGTTCACCGCAGGTTTGTTTTACATGCTCCTCGTCGGGGCTCGCTGGTTGCCTGATCGCGACCGACCTGAGGCTGATGGCGCATCGACACCGATTCGTGAGTATCTGTGTGAGGTGGTGATCTTGCCAGGTTCACCCATCATCGGGCAGGAAGTTTATGCCTCTGATTTCTCGGTAATGGAGTTCCAAGTGGTGAAAATCCGCCGCGGTGATCAAGACATCGAAGTTGGACCTCACGTGAAGCTTCAAAAGGGCGATGTGGTGCTTGTGGCTGGAAAGGTGCAGAACCTCATCCGAGTCAAAAAAATTGAGGGTATCGACATCCTGGAAGATATCGGCCTGCGCAGCTCGGGTGTGGAGATGAAGGATACAAGCATCGTGGAGGTGGTCTTGACGCCCAAGTCGAGTTTGGTCGGACAGAGCCTGCGATCGAGCAACTTTCGCCGCCGCTCGGGCTTGTCGGTACTGGCTCTCCTGCGTGGAGACCGCACGCTGAGCGATCACATGGCCGATGTGCCACTGGAGGCTGGAGACATGCTGCTCTTGCAGGGTGCCTATGATCGCATCCGTGTTTATGAAGGAAATTCCGAGATGGTGGTGATCTCCGAGCACACTGTCTCTCAAAGTGCTCAAAAACGAGGTATCGCGGTGCTGGTGGTGTTCGCCTTGGCCGTTTTACTCAGCAGTCTAGACCTCATTCCTACGTCAATTGCATTCCTGCTGGTCGCTCTTGTCGCGTTGGCCACGCGCTGCATGACGCTGGATGCAGCGTATGAAAATGTCGATTGGCGACTGCTTATCTTGATCGGAGGCATGACAGCCTTTGGCACTGCAATGTCGAAATCTGGAGCCGATCAAGTTTTGGCGCAATTGATCCTTGGCTGGTTACAGCCTTATGGCGCGATTGCTGTGTTGGCAGGCTTCAGTCTGTTGACGGTGATCCTTACTCAGCCCATGTCGAATGCAGCGGCTGCTCTTGTCGTGCTGCCGGTAGCCTTACAGGCAGCAGAGACCATGCACGCCAGTCCGCGCGCTTTTGCCATCACGGTCATGCTGAGTGCCAGCATCTCTCTTCTGACCCCTTTTGAGCCAAGTTGCATCCTCGTCTATGGGCCGGGCAAATATCGCTTTAGCGATTTCATCAAGGTTGGGGGCGGGCTTACCATCCTGACCGTTTTGTTGATTTTATGGCTCGTGCCGCTGCGTTGGCCGCTCTGATTCTAGTGTTTTGGTAAAAGCCTAGCCTTTTTTCCGTAGATTTCCCTTAGCCTCAACGATCCTTCTCCATGAAATCACCCGCTGCCAAAAAGCTCTTCGTCATGATGATCCTGGAATTCTTCATCTGGGGGGCATGGCTACCGCTGATTTGGGGCTACATGGGCGCGGATGGTTTGAAGTTCTCTGATATGCAGATCACTTGGGTGGGTAGTGCTTTTGCCATTGCCTCGGTCGTCGGCATCTTTTTCAGTAATCAATTCGCTGACCGCAACTTTGCGGCTGAGAAGTTCATGGCCTTCAGTCATTTGGTGGGTGGAGCAGCAATTTTGGGCATGTTTTGGGCAAAAGATTTCATCACCTTCTTTAGCCTGATGCTGGTGCATTCCCTGCTCTATGTGCCGACGATTTCTGTCTCCAACTCGATTGCCTTCACTCACCTGAAGAATGCACAGAAAGAGTTCGGACTTGTCCGCATGGGAGGAACCATAGGCTGGATCTTAGCCGCCTGGCCCCTATACTTCATCCTTCAGGGGAAAAGTGGTGTCGAAGCCGTTGCGGCCAGCCGCTACATCTTTGTGATTTCTGGCATCGCTTCACTGCTCTTGGCGGTGTTTAGCCTGAGTCTCCCCCACACCCCGGCGAAGCCTGCGGTGAAGGGCGAAGCTTCCTTTGCCTGGCTGAAGGCAGCCAGCTTTCTCAAGAAGCCTTTCCTGCTTGTTCTATTCATTGCCACTTTCATCGATTCGACGATCCACAACGGCTATTTCCTCATGGCTGGCGGGTTCCTGGGGAGCAAAACCGTGGGAATCTCACCGGAATGGATCATGCCTGTGATGAGCATTGGCCAAATCGCCGAGATTTTGACCATGGCAGTTCTGGGTTGGTTCCTATCAAAGATGGGTTGGAAGGCCACCATGATCCTTGGTATCTTAGGGCATGCGGCGCGTTTCGCAGTTTTCGCCTATATGCCGCAGAACCAGACCATGATCATTGTCGTGCAGGTGCTGCATGGTATCTGCTATGCCTTCTTCTTTGCCACGCTTTATATTTTCATCGACGCGGCCTTCCCGAAAGACGTCCGTTCGAGTGCCCAGGGCTTGTTCAATTTGCTCGTGCTTGGTATCGGTGATTTGGCCGCGAAGTGGTTCTTTATCCCGATGCAGGGTAAGCTCACCGTGGATGGTGTGGTGGATTACAAGGAGCTCTTCCTCTGGCCCACAGGGCTTTCTTTGGCGGCTGCGGTCTTGCTCTTGATCGCTTTTTATCCGCCGAAGGAATTGGATGCACCCGCAGAGGTCTCGCACTAGCACCTCATTGTTTTGATGTGATCAAAAAGAGGCCGCAGAGTTCATCCTGCGGCCTTTTTCGTGCGGATATGGAAGTGATCAGCGGCGTAGCACGCGGACCTTGTGAGCTTCGCTATCACCGATGAAAACAGAACCGTCCGCATCCACGAAGACACCATGCGGACGTGCCATAGCACATTGCAGGGGATCACCATCCGTGCCATTGCCTTTCTGGCCCGTGCCTGCGACGAGATGAATCTTACCGGTCGTGGCCTCCACCATGCGGATAGTGTGGCTTTCGCAATCCGCCAGCCAAGCGTTGCCAGCTGCATCTACGGCGATACCTTTCGGGCCGCTTAGGGTGGCTTCTCGGGCTGGACCGCCATTGCCAGTCAGGCCTTTTTTGCCCGTGCCAGCGATGTGATAGATCTTGTCTGCACTAAGATCGAGCTTGAAGACTTGATTGCCCTCACGCGTGCATAGCCAAAGATGACCCGCCTTGTCGAAATCCAGCGATCTCGGGCCATTGAGGGGTGTGCCTTTGATGGGGGATTCATCTGGTGTCGGACCAGCCTTTCCTGTGCCTGCAAAGGTATTGATTAGGCCTGTCTTCATGTCGATCCGGCGGATGACGTGATTGCCGATGTCGCATACATAGAGAGAGCCATCAGGGCCGAACTGAATGCTATGCGGTTGCTTAAACTGGGCTTTTTGGGCTGCACCCCCATCGCCGCTGTAGCCGGGCTTACCGTTCCCCGCGATAGTGTTGATGATGCCCGATTTCATGTCGATCTTGCGCACGGCATGGTTGGTCATGTCCACGACATAGAGGTCGCCTGCAGCGTCAAAGCGGAGCTCATGAGGTAGGTTGAATGTGGCCTGAAGGGCGGGGCCGCCATCGCCGCTATAGCCCTTTTGGCCATTGCCCGCCACAGTGTGGATCATGCCATCGGGTGTCACTTTGCGAATGCGTTGACCGGTGTATTCGCAGAAGTACAGTGCCCCATCGGGTCCTCTGACGAGGCCAAAGGGATTGTCGATCTTGGCCTTCACCGCAGGGCCTCTATCGCCACTTCCACCTTGTTCTCCCGTGCCGGCGAAAGTCTCGATGCGCCAATCAGCTGCTTCAAGAATAGGGGCAGAGATGCAAAACAGTAGGCAGGCAAAGCGGGGCAAGGGAAGATGCAGTTGTTTCATCATGGGGTTGGCGTGGGGTCGGCTAAAAAAGCAGATGACTGCTGATCTCCAAGTCAATTTGCTGCCGGCTCCACTCCCGAAAGCTTAGGAAAAAGTGCCTTTTTTATGCGTCGACCAGTTCTCTGCGGGACCAATCTTGGCAAAAGTTTGCTCTGCCGAACCCGAGAGCTTGCGGGCACGACAAATCCGGCCATGAGAGCAGGCTCTACCCCACTGAACGCATGTCCATCTGGAACCACGCCAATCCCCAGCTCAAAGACCTCGTCGCCTATGAACCCGGAAAGCCCATCGAGGATGTGGCACGCGAGCTCGGCCTCAGACCTGAGGAGATCATCAAGCTGGCCTCCAATGAAAACCCACTTGGGCCCAGCCCAAAGGCAGTGGAAGCCATGAAAAAAGCGGTCGAAGAAGTCCATATCTACCCGGATGGTGCATCATGGAAACTACGCCATGCCTTGGCGGACAAATTTGGCCTCGAAATGGGCAATTTCATCATGGGCTGTGGTTCCAATGAAATCATTGAATTCATCGGCCATGCTTTCCTCAGGCCAGGTGATAACATCGTCACAGCGGAACACGCTTTCCTGGTTTACAAGCTGATGGCCAAGGTCTTCGGCGCTAGCACCATTGAAGTGCCAGATCCCGGCTATGTGCATGACCTGGACGCGATGGCTGACGCGATCACCCCCGAGACGAAAGAGGTCTTCATCGCCAACCCTAATAACCCCACCGGCACCTTGGTCACCCAAGAGCAGATCGACCGTTTCATGGACAAAGTGCCTGAGCATGTTGTCGTCGTCTTTGACGAGGCCTACTACGAGTTCCTCGACAACCCACCTGATACGCTCAAGTTCGTGCGCCAAGGACGTAAGGTGGTTGTGCTCCGCACGTTCTCGAAAATCCAAGGTCTGGCAGGAACGCGTGTTGGTTATGGAGTGGCTAACAAAGAACTCATCGACGTGCTGCAACGCACACGTCAGCCCTTCAATCTAAACTCGATCGCTCAGGCTGGCGCTCTGGCCGGTTTGTTGGATGAAGAGCATCAGCTCAAGACCAAACGCATCACCGATGAAGGTCGTGATTACCTGCAAAAGCAGTTTGCCGAGATGGGTTTGGAATTCATCCCAAGCTATGCAAATTTCGTGCTCGTGAAGGTAGGTGATGGCAATGCGATCTTCAAAGGTATGATGAACAAAGGCGTCATCGTCCGCGCCATGGCCGCCTACAAGCTGCCCGAGTGGGTTCGTATCTCCGTTGGAACCATGTCGCAAAACCAGCGCTGCATTGAGGTGCTGAAGCAAGTGCTCGGGCGCTGATGCGCTTTGCGGCTGAATCTAGCCTTGTGGGTTAGCCTCGTCTTTCCGGCGAGGTTCGCTTTTTGCTAGACTCTATGTTTTCATGCCCACAAGACTTCGCAGTAGGTCTTCCTCATGCAAGATGCCAATGGGAAGTCCATTCGTCGAAGTGACAAGACAAAGAGAGCGTCCGCGCTTGCGCATGTGCTGGAGAGCGGAAAGCGCACTGTCACTGTCGGGCACACTATCGAGCGCACGCATGTGCTGGCGGACCAGTCGATCCGGTGGGAGCTCAGCA
>JBIKYV010000136.1:0-10435 GCA_044355075.1 Prosthecobacter sp. | reverse complement strand
CGCATCCGGCTTCATGTCCCAGAGATCCTGCTGGCTCGGCGCACCGAGGTTGAAGATCATGATGCAGGCCTTGTTGCTCTTTTTGGCATCCACTTTGCCTTCCGCCCTCAGTTTGGCGAAACCCGGCATCGTGAGCCCGATGGCGCTCAAAGCACCAGCGGTGATGAAATCGCGGCGTGAAACACCATCGCAGGTGGTGACGGCAGCTTTGTCGGTAAAGGTGAACATGGTGGATGGATTGAAGTCATCCATACATACGACATTAGAGCACTCATCTAAATGGACGATGCCGCTTCTTGTAGAGGCGATTTTCCGCTCTTAGGCCGACAGCCGTTTCTATTTTTGGATCTCACGCAAGGCGGCAGGAAGTCCATTCATGTTTGAAGCTAAAACCTAGATCCGATGCACGCATCACTTGATTTTAGACCCTAGCTTTAGCGCTTGCCTCGTGCGGGAGGTGAGGCAAAGACCAAGGCAGTCATTATGGAAAAACTTATCGTTCACGGCGGTGCGCCTTTGAGGGGCCGAGTCAATATCAGTGGAAGCAAGAACTCTTCCTTGCCGATTTTGGCTGCCACCTTACTCACCAAAGACACCTGTACCATTCGTCGTGTGCCAGACCTGAGCGATACCAACTATATGGTGAGAATCTTGGGTGAACTAGGAGCTGAAGTCGAGCGGGCAAGCGGAGTCGTAGTGGTAAAAGCTGAGAAAATAAAATCCGTCGCGCCTTATGATCTCGTTCGCAAAATGCGTGCTTCGATCTGTGTTTTAGGGCCACTCACTGGGCGCTTGCGCAAATGTACCGTTTCTCTCCCAGGCGGCTGTGTCATTGGCGATAGGCCCGTGGATTTGCATTTGAAGGGATTGGAAGCTCTGGGGGCGGAAATCCTTGTGGATGGCGGTGATATCCGAGTCAACGCGCCCAAAAAAACCTTCAAGGGTTCGAACCTCAACCTAATGGGGAAGCATGGCTCGACCGTGCTCGGTACAGACAACGTGATGATGGCGGCTGTGTTAGCCAAAGGAATAACAGTGATCGAGGGTGCCGCTGCCGAACCTGAGGTAGAAGACTTGGCCAATTTTCTGATCAAAATGGGCGCAAAGATCGAAGGTGCTGGGACCCACCGAATCATCATCGAAGGGGTGAAAGAGTTGCATGGTGCTGAGCATACGGTCATCCCTGACCGCATTGAAGCCGGGACATTCCTTTGCGCAGGTGCTATGATCGGCGAAGGAATCACTATCCGCCGCGTCATACCCGAGCATTTGAAGGCAGTGACGGAAGCCCTCAAGAAATGTGGCTTTGCTATCGAAATCAGCAAAGATAGCATCAGCATCGCACCGAATCCTTCCGCAAAGGGCTTCGATCTGACGACTCTTTGTTATCCTGGATTTCCCACGGATATGCAGGCTCAGTTTTGCGCTCTTGCTTGCATCATTGATGATGTCAGCACCATAACGGAAACGATTTTTCCTCAGCGATTCATGCATGTGGCTGAAATGAAGCGCATGGGGGCTGATATCGACCTTCAGGGGGCCACTGCAAGAATTCGTGGTGGAGCCAAACTGAAAGGCGCTCCCGTAATGGCGAGTGATCTGCGCGCGTCTGCTGCCCTGGTTTTAGCTGGCTTGGTGGCGGAAGGTCGCACGGAGGTGAATCGCCTGTACCACATAGATCGTGGATACGAACACCTTGATGAAAAGCTTGCGGCCCTCGGTGCTGAGCTGGAACGGGTGAGGGATTGATGATGCTATCTAGGCTTCAGGCATCGTTAAACAGATGCCTGTTTTTCCAAAAATAACTGAAGCCAGAGACGACTGTGAGTAAGGTTGTGAAGCCAACGATGCTTGCTCCGATCCACCAGTGAGCAGGCGAAGGCTCTAGCCATGGCCGGAGAAACGCGAAAAGAGTTTCTTCAGAAGCAGCACCAAGGAGGAAAAAAAGAACCGTGATGATTTGCCATGCCATTTTGTGTTTTCCAAGACGCTCAGCGGCCAAAACTTCTCCTCTTTGTGCCGCGATGAGACGGATACCTGTGACGAAAAACTCTCGGCCCAAGATAGCGATGGCGATCCAAGCTTTCATTTCGGTTCTCTCGACCAAGAGAATAAAGGCTGCAGCGATCAGCACCTTGTCGGCCAGAGGATCAAACAGCTTGCCAAAGTTGGTGACCAAATTTCGTGCGCGCGCTATGCTACCATCCAGATAATCTGTGATGGAGGCAGTCGCAAAAACCAACAGAGCTGCCGTCATCGCATGACTACCTGGAATATAAAAGCACGCCACAAACACGCCTGTGAGGGCTAGGCGCGCAACGGTTAGCTTATTGGGCAAGTTCATGCTTTAGCAGGGATTATTTGCTCTGTGTTAGCGGGAAATGCAGCCTCCTGTCAAATGGCGCTATGCGAAGTGACAAAAAAGGCATTCGAGATCCTCGTGGCTTTTCTGCATCTTGGAAGATGCTCTCTTTCAGGATCGTGCTATGGCGATTAGCAAAAGTTTTCCAGATTTGGAATTATTTCATATGTCTCAGGTATCACCAACTAGTCCCTGGAGCGGCGCTCCACGTGCCGCCTTTCGTTCTCGCGAGGACTGGAGTCTCAAGTGGTGGGTCATGTTTGCGGTCATTTTGTCCTTTTGTTTTCATGGCTTGCTATATTTCAGCTTTGATAAGATCGGCATGATCTTTGGCAGTGCCGTTCGCCAGCCTGCACTGGAGAAGAGAAAGCCGCAGGAGAGAATCAAAATCGATCAAAGGTTGCTTCAGGATCAACGAGCGATTCAAGATATTCCAGAAACCATCGCCCCAGGCAATCAACCTGACATCAAGGCCTTCGAACCCGATCTTGATAATTTTGATAAGGCTGCGATGCTCCCTGAAAATCAAGAGATCGACCTGACTCCGAACGTCAAAGAAATCACGAATTTTATCAGGGCCAATGATCTGGGAGGCGACCAATCTACGGGGTCTAGCCGCATGAACGAAATGGCAGCCTTGCTAGCACCTACGGCGAGTCTTGCTGCTCCTAACTTAGAAAGCGCCATGGCCAGTGTCAGACGTGATATGCTATCTAAGCCCGTTTCTGAGAAACAAATGCTCCTGGATGCAGGAGTTCTTGAGCCAAAAAATGGTACAGATACGATCAGTGCCGATTTGATCGGTGAATTGAAAAAACAGGGTGCTGCTGATGCTGCAGCAACTCGCGTCAAAGGATTTAGCAACCTGGATGACTTACTTGGAGGAGGCGGGCAGATGGGCGGAAGCACAGCTCCGATTTTAATGCCGACTGATTTACTCTTTGAATACGGAAGCGCCCAACTCGCCGAAGGTGCGCGTCTTAGTTTGATGAAGTTAGGCTTTTTGATCCAAAAAAATCCCGGCAGTCTTTTCATCGTGGAAGGCCACACGGACAGCTTTGGTGGCGAAGAGTTTAATTTGGATCTGTCGCTTCGGCGGGCCAATGCAGTGGTCGAATGGTTACGAAACTCCCTGCGCCTCGGCACAGATCGCATTCAAGCGGCCGGTATAGGCAAATCCAAACCCATCGTTGATCCCCAAGGTACAGTTGAACAGCAGAACCTGAATCGACGTGTCGAAATCAAAGTCAGGCAGCGACAGTGAATTCGATTTTTGGCGCATGTAACACAAGTAGGTATTTAAAAATACAGGTTTTCATAAAGATCGCGGTGGCTGTAAGCCTGATTTCACTTTGCAAATTATGTTGCATGGATGGGTTAGATTTCGACTAGGATCAGAGCATTGTTGAGTAAGCTTGGAAGATGACGACAACACGCTTTGCGCCAAGCCCCACAGGCCTTTTGCATCTTGGACATGCCTATGCTGCACTTTTTGCCGCAAACCGAGCTGGGGAAAAGGGTAGATTTTTGGTGAGACTGGAGGACATCGATCAGACCCGTTCCAAACCCGAATATGAAGAGAGTATTTTTACGGATCTTGATTGGTTAGGGCTTTCTTGGGAAAAACCAGTTTTGCGACAATCAGACGATCTCAGGTATTACCAGACAGGTTTGGATAAGCTTAATCAGCTTGGGGTGCTCTATCCCTGCTTTTGCACAAGGCGCGAAATTCAGCAGGAAATCATGTCAGCAGGGCAGGCCCCGCATGGGCCCGATGGTCCTCTTTATCCCGGAACTTGCCGTCAGCTCAATGCCGCAGAACGCGAACAGCGACTGACAGCAGGAGCTCCGCATGCTTTGCGCTTAGATGTGCAGAGAGCATCTTCTTTAGTTAAAGCGCAACTTACCTGGAAAGATCGCATTCACGGTCAGTTTGTTGTAAATCCAGGCATTTATGGGGATGTCGTGCTGGCTCGCAAGGACATAGCGGTAGGCTATCATCTAGCCGTGGTCATGGATGATGCTCGGCAAGGTGTAACTTTGGTGACTCGGGGTGTTGATTTGCTGCCAGCAACCCATTTGCATCGACTGTTGATTGAGCTTCTTGAACTGCCTGTTCCTGAGTGGGAGCACCATTTGCTTATCGTTGATGAACATGGAAAGCGTCTAGCCAAAAGAGATAACGCTCGCTCACTAAAGAGCATGCGGGAACATGGATGGTCTGCGGAACAATTGCGGTCTAAGATCGGCCTTGAATAAAAGTAATCATCTTGTGCAAATGACTCCCTCTTAGTCCGTTGCTATGGATTGAGCCATGCATGTACTCTTTCTACTGCTGAGTTTCATCAGCGCGTTTCTGCTATTCCAAGTTCAGCCAGTCATTAGCAAGTTCATCTTACCTTGGTTTGGCGGTAGCCCTGGGGTCTGGACGACATGTATGCTATTTTTTCAGGTCGTTCTTTTTGCAGGCTATGCCTATGCACATGCTGTAGTGAAACTCCACCCAAGGACGCAGAAGATAGTACACACGAGTCTTATTTTGCTAGCCTTGTTGTTTCTGCCAATTGCACCCAGTAACTTTTGGAAGCCATCCGGTCTTGAAGAGCCCTCCATGAGAATTTTGCTCCTGCTGCTTGGCACTGTGGGCCTGCCATATTTCATTCTTTCGAGCACTAGCCCGCTTACCCAAGTTTGGTTTTATCATCAATTTCGAGATCGTTCCCCATGGAGACTCTACGCGCTTTCCAATTTTGGTTCTCTTGCGGCGCTTTTGACATACCCAATCTTGATCGAACCTTATTTCGACGTCGTGCTTCAAACGTGGATATGGTCTGTCGGATTCATCCTCTTTGCTGCTATCTCGATCCTGTTGGCTAAAAGTGGAAGCATGGTGGTGGATCGGAGCGTGCTAACGGTCACTCAGCTGGTAGAGAAAAACGCGCACAACGACGTCTCATGGTGGCGGCGGCTGCTCTGGGTCTTACTGCCCATGATGGCTAGTGTTTTGTTGTTAGCCTCGACCAATCATGTTTGTCAGGATGTGGCCGTGATCCCTTTCATGTGGGTTATTCCACTTAGTTTATATCTAATAACCTTCATTTTTTCTGTTGAGTTCGAGCGCTACTATGTCCGCCCTTTATTTTCTCTAGTCGCCATTGGGGTGATTGGCTACACTGCTTTGGAAAAAGTATTCATCAATCGCTCCCCTTGGAACTGGGATCCTACGCCAAATTATTTGTATGATTTGGGATGGTCTTTGGGTGCGATGTTCTTGGGTGCCTTACTCTGTCATGCCGAATTGGCACGGCTAAAACCAAGGCATTCTGATTTGACGGCATTTTATCTACATATGTCTGCTGGAGGCGCTTTGGGGGGCTTGTTGGTTAGTCAGCTCGCGCCGCGAGTTTTTGTCACCTATCTTGAGTGGCCATTGGCATTAATGGGTAGCTTTGTTGTCGCCATTGCATCTTTAGGCGTTTCCATTTGGAGGATTCGCAGGCGAACGATTCGTCTGTTATTGGGCTCTACTTTGGTAGGAGTCGGTGCGTTCGCAGTTCTCTTTTTAGCAGATTCCACTCTTAAGATCGATCATCGTCTTGAGCGGATGCGGAATTTCTACGGCTCAATCAATGTGGATGAAGACTACGACACTGGACTCGAAAGTGTCTACCGCACGCTCACCCATGGTGGGATCATTCATGGAATGCAAAATATGGCAGATGCTCATCGTGAAGAGCCGGTGAGCTACTATGGGCGAACCACTGGTATTGGTCGGGCTTTGGAATTGTTATCCAAGAAAGAGGATGCCCATGTAGCAATCGTCGGGATGGGGGCTGGAACAGTCGCTTGTTATGCGCGACCAGGGCAAAAATGGCGTTTTTATGAGATCAATCCGGAAATTCCACGCTTAGCTAGAAAGCATTTCACCTATCTTGCCGATGCCGAAAAGCGTGGTGCAAAGATTGAGACAATTTTAGGTGATGCCCGCCTTATGCTTGAGCGCGAAAGTGACCAGCGATTTGACCTGCTTTTGTTGGATGCCTTCAGCGGTGATAGTATTCCAGTCCATCTGCTGACACAGCAGGCTTTTGAAATCTATCGGCGGCACATGAAGCCTAACGGGATTGTGGTCGTTCATGTCACCAACAGCTATCTAGCGCTCGCTCCTGTTGTGCAGCAACAGGCGGAGCAGCTGAAATGGAAAACGGCACGCTTTATTACCGAGGAAGAGGGCGATCATGACGCGACTGACTACATCTGGATGACTGATAATGAAAAAGTTATCCAAAATATAAGCGCTGATGAGCCTGCGAATGAAGAGCCTGTGGATGTGCCGCTCTGGACCGACAAACGCTATGATCTATTCAGGATTTTAATGCTAAAATGAGCGCCAATTTGCTCGCTGAATAGGATCAGTAGAGCGGATGAATTGTGAATAAGTCTCATTGGCAATGCATGGGCTGCTGGTATTTCCATCGAACGACCAAAACCAGGGACAAAAAATCAAATCCTCCTTGCAATCACGGCCCAAGTTTTTACTCTGTCGCTCCTTGTGAAATTTTTCACAAGCCTCTGAAAGGCTCTTTCGCCACGCCATGTTGAAATACTTTTTCCTCAGTTATGCCTTCGTCGCCGCAATCGTTGTGGCGGCCTTCGGCACACGCGGTAGCAAGAGTGAGCTGCCGCCGGTCGAAGTCTTCCCTGACATGGATCATCAAGCTAAAGTGAAGTTCCAAGTTAAAAGTGACTTTTTTGCTGACGGGCATGCGGCTCGCACGCCAGTAAAAAATACAGTGCCGATGGGTTTTCAGGTCCCTGAAAAACCAGCTTCGGTAGAGGCTAACACTAAGAATTATGGCTTTGCTAACGGGCTCGACTATTACCACACTGGAAAAGTTGGCGATTACTATGGTGACGGAATGCCACAAGGTCTTAAGTTAGATAAATCCTTGATCGAGAGGGGTGAGCGTCAGTACAATATCTATTGTTCAGTTTGTCACGCATCTAGCGGAAATGGTAAGGGTGTCACATCAAAGTATGGAATTTTGACAGCTTTCAATTTTCACCAGGCCGGTAACTTAGATCCTAATAATACAGGTGCTTATCGAGCTGATGGTGCCATTTATGACGTAATTACCAATGGCAAGGGGCTCATGGGGTCTTACGGAGCAAATCTATCAATTAATGATCGCTGGGCGATCGTGGCCTACATCCGGACGCTGCAAATTGCGGCAAAAGAGGGCAAAGTAACTATTCAGTAACCTGCGATTTTTATTTCAAAATGGGTCATCACCACGTCACATTTGAGGATCTCCCGCAGGGAGGGGAAAAATTCGAGCTTAGCCGGGGAGCAAAGCTTATCAACGCCATGGGTGTAGCGGGTGCTCTTGGTCTGATGGGTTCTGTCTTTTTCTTTTTGAAGGAAACAGATACCTTCGCCTACTCATGGCTCTTTGCGGTCTTTTTTGCCTTCACTATCATATGTGGTGGTGTTTTTTGGGTCATGTTACACAACGCCTCGAACTCTGGTTGGGGTGTTGCCGTTCGCCGCCTCTGGGAGCAATTGGCCAACTTGATTTTGCCTCTGGCTATTCTTTGTATTCCCCTCCTTATTCCTGCGGTGCAAAAGCCACTTTATGAGTGGATGAATCACCATCGTGAAGCGGCTCATCACGCACATGAGACTGGCACATCAGTATATGAGGCTTTGCATCACATGGCGGAAAGCAACAGCCATCTCCATGTTTTAACCTCTAAGTTTGGCTATCTGAATATTTCTGGCTGGTTTAGTTGGTATACGCGATTTGCCTTCTATTTTATCGTGCTTTGGTTTATCGCCAGTAAGTTGCGCGGCATGTCTGTTCGGCAAGATGTGGATGGCGACATCAAGCACACAGTAAAGGCTAGACAATTTGCTTGTGTTTGGCTGCTTTTCTTTGCGCTTACAGTCACATTCGCAGCTGTGGATTGGATACAGACGCTGGATTACGCTTGGTTCTCTACAATGTGGGGAGTTTACATCTTTGCAGGATGCGCATGGTCTTCTATGGCTGTCACCATCATGTTGGTTACTTGGCTTCGTTCTTTGGGCTATTTGAATCGAGTCGTATCAGAAGAGCATTACCATTTGATGGGTAAACTGCTTTTCGCGTTTACAGTGTTTTGGGCATACATTGCATTCTCGCAATATTTTCTCATTTGGTATGCCAACATAACTGAGGAAACACGATACTACCTAACACGAAACACCGAAGGCTGGCGATGGGTTTCTATATTCATCGTCGTTGGACATTTCGTGGCACCATTCCTTACTTTGCTTTCACAGGCTCGAAAGAAAAATCCGAAGGTCATGATCGGCGTTTGTTTATGGGTATTGTTCATGCATCTGGTTGACCTATATTGGAATGTGATACCTGAACGTGGTCCCTCTCTTGGCGTTGGAGTGATTGTGCCTGGGGCTTGGGTGGGTGATGTGGTGGCTTTATTCGCCGTCGTCGGAACTTTGGGTTATCTATTCCTACGTAGCTTGTCGAATTACAGCTTATATCCATGCCGTGATCCGCGTCTTATGGAGTCAGTGAACGTCGTTAACTAAATTTTATCATGTCATCTGCTGCGATTGTTACAAAACCTAGCACTCCCTTCTTTTGGGTGTTTGGTGCATTCATCAGCTTTGCTGTGCTACTTGCAGTTTTACTCAATCTAGCTGATCCTGCATCCACAGATCCCAAAGAGTCGGAAAGGCTTGCTAACAAGGATGAAATCATGAAATCCCAGGCGGAGGTAATGGATAAACTTGGGATTAATCAAGTCGGCAAACGAGAAGAAGTTATCAAGCGGGCCTTGGAGTATTTGGCATCGAAAAAACCTGTAGCAAGCCTACAAGTCGTTCCAGGTTCTCCAACACAATTGAAGCAAATATCAACGACGGGCAGCGCTGAAGCTGCTAATTCCAAGCCTAGTGCGGGTTCCGTTAAAAACTAAGGACGTCATCCTTTCAAGATGCAGACCAATTCACCATCCTCAGAAGCTGATAGCCAGGCTGACAATACTCGTCGTGCTGCGATTGATAAGTCTATTAAAGGTCCAGTGCTGTTTCTCTTTTTGAATGCAGCATTCTGGTTAATGGCCTCTACGGTTTTGGGTGTGCTCGCAGCGATTAAGCTTTTTTCGCCATCCTTTCTTGGCGATTGTGCCTTACTGACTTTCGGTAGGCTACAGCCCGCCCACTTAAATGCATTAGTTTATGGCTGGGGCATACAAGCGGGGCTTGGTGTGATGTTGTGGATTATGGCGCGTCGTTCAGGGCAAGAGCTGAAGAACGGAAGGAGCGTTCTTTACGTTGCCGGCGTCTTTTGGAATATTGCTATTACGCTTGGCCTAGTTGGCATACTAACAGGTGGAAGTACATCAATGCAGTGGTTGGAAATGCCAAGATGGATTTGGCCTATACTCTTACTCTCATTCTTGGTATATGCATGGCCTATGGTAATCATGTTTGCTCGTGCATTTAGGCCCGAAGGCTTCATGGTTAGCACTTGGTATATCCTGGGTGCCTGTTTTTGGTTTCCTTGGCTCTTTTTAACTGCAAACGTGTGCCTCAATTGCTTGCCTTCACTTGGAGCGCTTGCTGCTGGTATTAATGCATGGTTTGTTCATGGATTGATTTTTCTATTCTTCGCTCCTGTCGCGATCGGCTCTGCTTATTATTTCATTCCGAAAATCACGGGAAAGCCAATCGCAAGCGTCGACTTATCGAAATTGGGATTTTGGAGCCTAGCAATTCTTGCTGGTTGGACAGGCATGCAAGTCTACATGGGGGGACCACTTCCAGCCTGGATGCCATCAATAGGAGCATTTACTGGAACCTTATTGCTTCTTCCGGTGGGAGTCGTTGGACTTAACCATCATCTCACCACGTTAGGGAAACATGATCTGATCGCAACATCGCCAACCCTTAGATTTACCTTCTTGGGCTCTCTCTTTTTCCCGATAACAGGTCTTATCTTTGCGCTGCTCTCAAATTATAGCACGGGAGTTACCCTGCAATTCACACACGCCTCCTACGGTTTC
>JBIKYV010000273.1:0-2900 GCA_044355075.1 Prosthecobacter sp. | reverse complement strand
TTCGCAGGAAGAGGCTCTTGGGTGACTTTCGGGTTCGCGGTGTCGCCATTCACGGGGCCGTGGAAGAAGTTCTTGGCCTTCCACGTGGCGTTGGTGACGGTGCCGTCGGCGAACTTCAGGCAGAAGCCGCCGTCGCCGATGCTGGTGCCGTATTCCATGCCGGTTTTGGGATCGGCGTTGTCTTTGGCAAGCACGGCGAGGGTCATGGGATATTCGGGGAGGAAATCGACGCTGACGACGTTGTGCGGCGTGAACTGGATGCTGTCCACGGCGACGAGGCGGCCGTTGATGTAAAGCATGAACCAGTTGTCGGCATAGACGTTGAGTTGGATCGTGTCGGCGATGCTGGGCTTCACGAGGCCGGCCGGACCTCCTTTGCCATTTGCTTTGCCGCCGCCTTTTTTGGGTTCTGCGGCGGCGGGCGGCGGTGGGGGCGCTTCAGCCGTTTGTGGTTCGACCAGTCCGACGGTGCCGCCGCTGGAGTGAACGACGCGCAGCGAGCAATTCGCGAGCACTTTGCCGTTCATCGCGGAGATGAGCTCCGCGCGCCCTGGCTTGCCAGCGAGCTTGAGCGGCTCGGACAAGGCATAGAGCGTGATCACGTAGGTCTTCGCGCCGGGGCCTTTCGACATGGGCGGCTCGTAGCCGATCTCGCCCTTGAAGCCGGTGCCCAGTTTGCCTATGTCGGTGACGTTCTTGGGCAGGCTCGACGCGCTGCCCGGAATGTCGTAAACGGTCCAATACCACTTCCGATCTCCATCTGGCGTGACGTGATCCATGATCAAGGCGTAGCCTTTCGTGCCTGCGGGTGAGCCATTCCACTGCAGGGGCGGGCTGATGCCATCGCCATCGCCAGTGAACTCGGTGGGCAAGGCTTGCAAGTCTTCGACAGCGGGGCTGTTGAGCATGAACTTGCCGTCGCTGCTCCTTGGTTGCTCGTGAAGCGGGACAAAGGTTTGCCCTTTGCTGCCGCGTTCAGCTCCGCCACCCTTCCTCATCACCTCGCGGGCAGGAGGCTCCTCACGACGTGGCTGTGGAGCGCCGGTGGCGGACGCATGTGCAGTCAACTCGTCGAGTTCCGGTGTGTCGAGCTTGCCGTCGCGATTGTGATCGAAAGAATGGAACTGCTCTCGGGCCTTCGCCATGGCGTCGGGGATGGCGATGCCTCTCTTCCCAGCATTCGACTTTGCATTGTCGGCAAACTCCTGCGCCGTGATGACGCCGTCGCCATTCACATCGAGGATGCCTTCGATGGCGGCCTGCGGACGCGGTGGACGTCCGCCTTCCTCGCCGGGACGCTGCGGCGGATCATCGCGGCGCATTTCGCCCTCGCGACCACCTTTGTCCTGTCCCTTGCCTTTTCCTTTGCCCTTCATGCCCTCGGGGCCGCCACCGGGCGGACGATCACCGCCGCCGCCACCTTGACGACGCGCCGTGTAAACCTCATCGGCCTGGCCCTCGCGACCGTTGTCGAAGTGGAAGGGGTAGGTGCCATCGGCCTTGATCGAGTAGCTGACGCTGCGCTTGTCGCCATTCACCTCGTAGCTGAGTTTGTAGCTATCCTTGCCTGTGCTTTCGAAAGCGGTGATCTTCGCACCGCGCAGCGCGGTGAGTGCTTGGCGCACGCCTTGAGCGCGCGGCTGCGGATCGACCTGATCTTCGCGCTCGACAACCTCGCCGTGGAAGCCGCCGAACACATACGGATACTTGTTCGAAGCATGATAGTGATAACCGATGCCAGGTGAATCGTGGCCGTGGCACTCGTCGAGATTCGCCACCGGCGAGCCATCGGGCTCCGTGAGGCCGTATATCGGATAACCATCGAGCGCATACGCCACCGGCATGCCCTTGCCAACCTGCGCCTGGAGATGGAGCGGCGCGATGTGGTAGTGGTAGTCATCCGCGCGTCCGCAGTGGCCGCCCCAGTCGTCCAGCTCGCCGATTTCATAGCTCACCTCGCCGCGATTGTTCTGCGGATTGAAGATCGGGATGCCATTGACGGCCAAAGCGATCGCGCCGCGCAGGAAGAGGCCCTTGATCATTGCGGGTTCCCTGGCAGGCACCGGGTTCAGCGGGATGCGCCACGCGTTGTCGCCAAAGTAAGGCTGTGGCAGCGGCACCTGCTGCTGCCAGGCGGTGATGCCCACCATCATGTTGTGATCCGGCAGGCCATTCGAGCCCACGTGCAGAAACTCGCCGTCCGCACGCAGGTCGAGCTTCGTGAAGGGGAGGAAGGCCTTCGCGGTCTGCGGCGCGTTGGCGGCGGTTGCCGCGGCCGCGGCGGCGAGTTGGAGCGTCGAGGCCGTGGAGGCCACCTCGGTCAGGCTGCGCTCGCGTTTCCAATCTTCCAGAATGTGCTTCCGCAAGGCCTCGCGGTCGGACGTGGTCAAATCATGCGCGGCGAGGTTCGTCGCGAACAGAAGGAGCGCGGGTAATGGCTTCATGGTGCTGGATTCAACCCGCGCCATGTCAATGCCGCTTCAGTCAATTCGGAAAGAATTGTCAGAATTGCGTCAAGACGTTGGCCGCCTTGCGAAATGAGGTCATCTTGGGAGTGCCATGCGCCTCCTCATCATCGATGACGACACCGAGCTCTGCCAGCTCGTGGCCGACTACCTGAAGCCGATGGGCTTTGAGGTGGCGATGGAGCACGATGGCGAGCGAGGAGCCGGCCGTGCCACTTCCGAGCCATGGGCCGCCATCATTCTCGATGTCATGATGCCCGGCTGCGACGGTTTTGAGGTTCTCCGCCGCATCCGCGCGCAGTCGAAGGTGCCGGTTCTGCTGCTCACGGGCCGCGGCGAGGAGGTGGATTGCATCGTCGGGCTGGAGTTGGGGGCCGATGACTACCTGCCGAAGACTTTTTCCTCGCGTGAGTTGCTCGCCCGTCTGCGAGCCTT
>JBIKYV010000030.1:0-32307 GCA_044355075.1 Prosthecobacter sp. | reverse complement strand
TATTTGGAGCGACCCCGACGGCGCTTATCCACACCAAGACAGTCAAGTGTACCACGCACGATGTGGTAGCGAACACCCGGCAAGTCTTTCACACGACCACCACGCACAAGAACAATGCTGTGCTCTTGGAGGTTGTGACCCTCGCCACCAATGTAGGCAATCACTTCGTAGCCATTGGTCAGACGCACTTTTGCAACCTTACGAAGCGCTGAGTTAGGCTTTTTCGGGGTGCGGGTCATGACCTGAAGACAGACCCCGCGGCGCTGCGGGCACTTGGCAAGCGCAGGCGACTTCGACTTCTCCGCCTTGTCTTTGCGGCCGTGTCTGACGAGCTGATTGATGGTTGGCATGTTGTCTTGTGGAAGAAAATCCGATCCTTATTTGAGGCCTCGTCGGGCGGGAACGGGAGAGACAATGTGCCTTCTCTGTCTAGTTCAGAGTTGCACAGTGTTTTTCCGGTTCACTGCTCCGATAGCAAAAGGAACCTCGAGAGGTTCTTTTCAGCCAGACTTTGGGGAAAGTCCGGGGCTGGGGGGCGCGATAGTGGGTCAGGATGAAAAATAGGCAAATGGAATTTTAACTTTGAGAGCAGGTTTTTTTAAAAAGATGTTCACAAGCTGGGTTGTGCTGGGTTTTGATATTGCCCGTATGGCCTCTTTTTCCTCCAGGGTGCCCTGGTATCGTATCCTTTATGTTCAGGTCCTGATTGGTGTGGCCACGGGGATCATGCTCGGCTGGTGGTTTCCTGAGCAGGCAAAGGCTCTCAAAGCTCTAGGGGATGGCTTCATCAGGCTGGTCAAAATGATGATTTCCCCGATCATCTTCTGCACTGTGGTTCATGGCGTTGCGTCGATGGGCGATTTGAAAAAACTCGGGCGTATTGGTGGTAAAACACTGCTGTATTTTGAAGTGGTTTCCACCGTGGCTTTGATAGTTGGCTTGGTAGTGGTGAATCTGCTGCAACCAGGTGCTGGGTTTCATGCTCGGCTGGATGCTACGGGAGGCGCGGACGCTCTGAAAGGCCTGACAGAAAAAGCAGAGCACCTGAGCGCGATGGATTTTTTACTGAACATCATCCCTACCAGTTTTTTGGGAGCATTTATCGGCGGTGATCTTTTGCAGGTGCTCTTCATTTCGCTGATCACGGCCTTTGCACTCGCTGGCATGGGTGCCCAAGGGCGGCCAGCCTTGGCAGTCATCGAGCAAGCAGGGGAAGTCTTTTTTAAAATCATGGGCTTGCTGGTGAAAGCGGCCCCCGTAGGCGCTTTCGGGGCCATGGCTTACACGGTGGCTAGCTATGGCATCGGTTCACTTGGGCGCTTGGTTTCACTCATGCTGGGTTTTTACCTAACCTCAGGTTTGTTTGTGCTCGTGGTCTTGGGCAGTATCGCCCGTGCCTGTGGTTTTTCCATCTTGCGGTATTTACGCTACATTCGTGAGGAGCTTTTGCTAGTTCTTGGCACCAGTTCGTCGGAGACCGCTCTTCCTGCTCTGATCCAGAAGCTGCGTGGCTTAGGCTGTGCGCCCGCCACAGTCGGCTTGGTGGTGCCCACGGGGTACAGCTTTAACCTGGATGGCACGAACATCTACATGACCATGGCGGCAGTTTTTTTGGCTCAGGCTACGGACACGCCATTGGACCTTGGGCAACAGCTTAGTTTGTTATTCGTGGCGATGATTACCTCCAAAGGTGCTAGCGGTGTGACTGGCGCTGGTTTTGTCACGCTAGCAGCGACTCTGGCGGTTGTGCCTGCCATTCCGGTCGAATCTCTAGCGCTGATTGTGGGCATCGACCGCTTCATGAGTGAGTGCCGCGCACTGACGAACTTCATTGGCAATGGTGTAGCCGCAATCGCGATCAGCCGTTGGGAGGGTGAAGTAACACCCGCGATGCTGGAGGCCGGGCTGCGAGAGCCTGCCCAGCGAACTGAGCCCCGCTGATCAGCAACTCACGGATCGCGTGACATACGCGCAGGCAGACTGCGCTGCACAGCTTCGTCTTGAAGGGGTTCACGCTTCGTCATCGTGGCGGAGATGAAGCCCACGTAAATGCTGGCATGCATCTCCACCGGCAGACGCCAGGCATCATCGCTGACCCAGATGGTAGCAGTTTTCATTTTCTTAAAACTTCCCAAAGCCAGCGTTCGACGCTCCACGCGGCAGATCTTCACATCGAGCTTGATCGTCGGGTAGAGCGTGCCCTGAACCTTGCGCTTTTCCCGCCCGATCACCGTGAATATGGTTAGATAGGGCCGATCAAAAGGCTGGACGACTCGCGTGAAGCTGTCTCCTGCACGCAGTGGATGGCTGCGAACATAGAGGATGGCAGACTGGAGGTCATCGACCTCATCTAAAGGGCAAACGGAGTTCTTGCGCTGGGGCGTGCCTCCTTCCGGCTTCAGGTCCGTCATTGTTCGGATTTGGTGCCGATCAAAATGCACCTGGTAGGATGCTGTCTCGCGCGAATCTGTCTCGGAATGCTCCATATAGACTGCGCGGAGATCCGCACGCTGAATCACGGAGGTCATCGTACAGTCGTAGCGCCAAAGTGTGCGCGCCAGACCCGTCGTGCCCGCTTGAGCCTTCGCTACCTGATGTTCACCTGCCTCTTGCAGCAGGACACTCGCCGTTCCGGCAGATAACAGATTGTTCCAACTCAGCTCATACTGAACGCGGCATGGCCTCAGTGGCGGAAATGTGCCGGGGGTCGTGCGCGTGCGGCTTTTCTCCCAGACCTGCCTTGGAACCGAATCTTCGGCAGAAAGAGCTCCTGCGAGGCCGAGCGGCAACAGCATGAGGTAAAGCGATACCGAGAAGGCATGAGCCAAGAATCGTTGGGGGAGAGTCCACATGCAGTGTGAGCATTTGCCATGAGCGCATTGCCTTTCAATGTGCAAGCCATCCTCTCGCAAAAGAACTGTGCGACTTCCTGTAGCTGCTATGATACGCAGGAAGATGACCTTGCCCGATTGTATCCGCGCCGTCGAAGATCCCAGCGGTTTTTTCATCTATCACATCCAGCATCCCGCCGTTACGGCCAAGGTCTCAGGCCATGGTGCTCATGTGATGGAGTGGACGCCCAGGGGGCAGTCTCAACCCGTGCTCTATTTAAGCCCACAGGCCATTTTCGATATGGGCAAAGCCATCCGTGGGGGCATCCCCATCTGCTGGCCTTGGTTCAATGCACACGCCACGGATGCCACCAAACCGATGCACGGCATCGCCCGCACTCAACCCTGGGAGCTACTGCGTGCAGATGCGCAAGAGAATCATGTGACGATGCTTTTTCGTCTGCAAAGTTCACCCGATACGCGCACGCTATGGCCTCATGATTTCATCTGCCATGTCGGCATCAGCCTAGGCGCGAAGCTCGAGGTATCGCTCATGACACAAAATCAGGGGCCTAATGCCATGCTCATTACGGAAGCCCTGCACACCTACCTCAGCGTGGGTGATATCAAGCGCACCACCGTTCAGGGATTGGCTGAAGCGCGTTACCTCGACACTGTCGGTGAACCCACGCAACGCCAACAAGAAGGCAATGTTACCTTCGATCGCGAGGTCGATCGCCAATATGTAAGCACCGCAGGTGTCGTGGTGGAAGACCCGGCCTGGGGACGCAAGATCATCGTGGATAAGTTGGGCAGTGGAACCACAGTCGTTTGGAACCCGTGGATTGAAAAATCCAAGCGCCTCGCCGATCTGCCTGACGAGGCTTATCAAGAGTTTCTCTGCATCGAAGCCGCAAACACGGGTGAGTCTGCTGTGCGCATCCTACCCGGCGGACAACACGTCATCGTCACGAGCATCAGTGTGCTGAGCTGATGTGCTAACGCACCGAAGACTCAAGCCGAAAACGGCGCAGCTCTTCCTTGGATGGAGGTGAGGCTTTTTCCCAAAGTGCTTCAATAGTCAGCGAGCCAACAGGCGAAATTTGCCATCAATCCAACCGCGCTCCTCCAGCAGACAGATCGAGTCGCCATGGCGTCGAACTTGTCGACGTCCCGACTAGGACTGGAAATGAACTCGCCGGGGCAGTCGGTGTCTTATCAAACACAATCGTCTCATCCAACGAAACGTCCTGAGGCTGACAGTCTGGGGCTTGATCTGGGACGTCGAGAGAAAAAGCACCTAGCGCAAAAACAGGCAATCACGAAAGAGAAGGCAGCGGCAGCTCATGGCGCGTGTAAATCCGTGGCACGCGTGCATTGATGTTTGTCAGCACTTCATAGGAGATCGTGCCGGCCCAATCTGCGAGGTCATCGGCTGAGATCGTCTCTCCGTCTTGATGGCCGAGCAGCACCACTTCGTCGCGGTAGTATGCTGTTCCCCATTCTAGGTTCACCATGACCTGATCCATACAGACGCGTCCGGCAATAGGATAGCGCTGGCCACGAATAAGCACCTTTGCCTTGTTGGACAGCGCGCGGAAGTAGCCATCACCATACCCTACCGGAACGGTCACCATGCGCACCGGATGGTCGCTGACCCAGGTGCTACCGTAGCTTACCGGATGTCCGGGCTGTACGACTTTAAAGTAGGCCACATGGCTCTTCCATGTCAGCGCGGGGCGCACTGGAATCGTCAGCGGACACTCGCGGCTGGGCGATACGCCATAGAGCAAGATGCCGGGCCGGACGAGATCCAAATGACTCTCTGGGAGTTGCAAAATCCCACCGCTGTTCGCGATGTGCCTGAGCGGTGTGGGCAAGCTGCGCTTCTCATAAAACGACAGCACTTCATGGAAGCGCTCCAACTGCAGCCGCGCATGCTCCAAATCTGCTGCGTCAGCATTAGCGAAATGGGAGTAAATGCCCTCCACACACACATGTTGCGCCTGGAGACTAGCCTCCAGGAGGCGCTCGGCGCTGTAGTAATGGATACCTAACCGCTCCATACCAGTGTCGATTTTCAGATGTACACGTGCTATGATGCCCATGGCTGCAGCGGCAGCATTGATGAGGTGCAGCTTTTCTACCGAAGGTGCTGTGAGCGTGAGCTGATGGCTCAAAAAAAGCGGGATCTGAGTCTCAGCGATTCCACCGAAAACAAGAATCGGCGTAGTGATCCCCGCCTCGCGCAACAGCAAGGCCTCCTCCAGCAAGGCAACCCCAAGGCTATGGGCCCCAGCTCGAACCATCTCCTGCGCCACGGGGATCAGGCCATGGCCATAACCATTGGCTTTCACGACCGCCATGACCCGCGCAGGTCCTACGTGTTGCTGGATAGCTTGCAAATTCATGCCTAACTGCCCCAGATCCACTTCCACCCGGGTAGGGCGTATGGATTCATCGGAAAAAATGTCAGCGCTGGTCGGCATGGATGGTTCATCTTCCGCAGGCTGATAACGATGGCAACCGCTGGAGAGAAACAGTCCGCATCCTGGCCAGATAGTCACTCATGGCTTCATCTGGAGGAAATCCTGCGGGGCAAGCTCACTCCCGAGCTCGTGAGTCCATCCAGATCGTCACCGGGCCGTCATTGATCAGAGCCACCTGCATATCCGCGCCGAAGACTCCGCGTTCCACTGGCTTTTCCAGCATCGATTCCACAGCATGCAAAAAATGCTCGTAAAGCGGGATGGCGTGCTCCGGCCGTGCAGCCCGGATGAAACTGGGCCGATTTCCCTTTTTCGTGCTGGCGTGTAGCGTGAACTGACTCACCACCAAGACACCACCCGCTGCTTCCTTGACGCTGAGGTTCATTTTTCCCTCGGGATCGCTAAAGATGCGCATCTGCACGATCTTGGCCGCCAGCCAGTCGGCATCCTCGCCAGTATCATCATGCTCGACGCCGAGCAGCACCACGAGACCGTGAGAGATCTGGCCACAAACCTCCCCCTTGATGCTGACGGAGGCTTTTCGGGATCTTTGGATCAGAGCACGCATCAGGGGGTTAGCTTTGGGCGAAATCCTCCAAATATTGGCCAATGATGGTTTTCAAGTCTGGCGGCTGCGGAAGCCCCAGCGCCAGCGCGCGGGAACCATCTACGGCAACAGGCCACTGACTAACGATGCCCTGAATGCGTGCATCTGGCGCATCGACAATCGGGCCTAGCTGCATCCCGCGTTCAGCTGCTACCTCACGCAGGATTTGCTCCGCCAGATCTGGCGTCACCCGGTGTGCAGGCAGCACGTAGGCGCGGTCATCTTTTAAACTCGACGCCGGCACCTCATGGAGGGCGATGAGGGATTCGATCACCGTACGGTAACCCGTCATGGGGTGGCATTGATCCCGACGAATCGGCAGCAGGCAGGGCTGGCCGGACAGAGGCTCACGAAACATGCCGCTAGCCCAACTGGAGGCAGCAGCATTGGGTTTCCCCGGACGGATGATGACGGTCGGTAGTCGTGCCGAACGGCCATCCAGGAAACCTTTGCGCGAATAATCGTTCACCAGCAGTTCCAGGATGACTTTGGTCATGCCATAGGTCGTGCGCGGGGTCAGCTTCGTGCGGTCGGTATTCGGGTCCTCCATGGCTTCTCCCCCGTAGCCTGCGATGCTGCTGGCGAAGACGACACGTGTGGTCGGGCCGTTCGCCCTAGCAGCCTCCAGCACGTGGCGACCTCCGTCCAAATTCACCCTCAGGGCGTCGTCGAAGCGCTCCTCGCACTCACCACTGACCATGGAAGCCAAGTGAAAAATGGACGTGACCCCAACGGCAGCGGCAGACACGACGGAGGGATCAGACAAATCCCCCACCACCTGGCGCACCCGGCGCGGATCAATGACAGGGCGCGAAAAAGCCGTGTCCAGCAGAACGATCTCCTCCACCAGCTCCAGCTGTCCTGAACTTCCGGTCAGGCTGACGCGATTGAGGATTTTTTGACAAAGCTGGGAGCCGAGAAAGCCCCCACCGCCCGTGATGAGAAGACGCATGGGTAGAGGCTAACGAAGATCGCGAGCCTCTGTAAAGCGGACACTTTGGCCATGGTGAAAAAGAGACCCAAGGCGATCCGCCGAAATTTAACCCCCTCGAATACAAAACTTTTCACCTTCAACAAAGGGCTCTATTTTTTTAACCCATCGAATCCGTAAAAACCCCAAGCCGCTCGGACGGCACAGGCATCGGAGAAAGGTTCTTTTGAGACTCCGATGGCGGACTGTACCCAGTCGCGAGCCATGGTAGCCCAGACTGCCTGATCAGGGGTGGCAGCGTATTCGGATTCATTCGCCTCCTTGCCAAGCGGCTCAAAGTGCCCATCTTGCCCCCTTTTTTCGCCGAAACCGCCTACCCATTTGTTTTGTGAGCCAGTCCCATCCTACCGATGATCTTCGCGTGTCGGAGATCCTGCCGCTGATCCAGCCGGCACTCCTCATGCACGAACTGCCACTGAATGAAACGGGCGCGGCATTCATTGAGTCATCCCGCAAACAGGCGGAAGCCATCCTGAACCGGGACAATGACCGTGTGCTTGTCATCGTCGGCCCTTGCTCGATTCACGACCACAAAAGCGCTCTGAAATATGCGCAGCTGATCCAGCAAGCGCGGGAGAAGTACGAGAAGGATCTGGAAATTTTCATGCGCGTTTATTTCGAAAAACCGCGCACGACGGTGGGTTGGAAGGGTTTCATCAACGATCCACACCTCAATGAAAGCTACGACATCAACACCGGCCTGCGCGAGGCACGTGGCCTCTTGATCGAGCTCACCCGCATGGCCGTGCCATCTGCGACAGAGTTTCTCGACGTCATCACGCCGCAATACATTGCCGATGTGGTCTCCTGGGGTGCTATCGGTGCCCGCACCACAGAGAGTCAGGTACATCGGCAACTCGCCTCAGGCCTATCGATGCCGGTTGGCTTCAAAAACGGAACCGATGGCGGAGTTCAGGTCGCTCTGGACGCCATCCAGGCAGCTGCAGGTCAGCACTGCTTCCTGTCTGTCACCAAAGATGGCGTCGCTGCCATCGTGAAGACCAAAGGCAATAACGCCTGCCATGTCATCCTGCGCGGCGGCAAAGCAGGCACAAACTTCGATGCAGCATCGATCGATGCGGTCGTGAGTCAGCTGACTGCACGAGGCCTCCCAGCGAGCGTCATGGTGGATTGCAGCCATGGCAATAGTTTGAAAGACTTCCGCAAGCAGCCCCTCGTGACCCAATCGTTATCCGAGCAGATCAGCACGGGCAGCCGCTCCATCACTGGGGTAATGATCGAAAGCCACCTCGTCGAAGGACGTCAAGACGCGAAACCTGGCCAGCCTCTGACTTACGGTCAGAGCATCACGGATGCCTGTGTAAACTGGTCCACCACCGAGGCCATGCTTGATGAACTCGCGACGGCGGTGCGCGCGCGTAGAGCTGTAGGATAAACATTGCCGCCATGCTAACCACTGACACTGCCCACGAAGCCATGGAGCGCATGTCGGGCTGCCGCATCCTCGTCATCGGCGATGTAATGCTGGATCACTTCATTTGGGGGGCCGTACGACGGATATCACCTGAGGCACCGGTGCCCATCGTCGAGGTCACCAAGGAAACCACCTTCCCAGGAGGAGCTGCCAACGTGGCGAGGAATCTCTCGGCCTTTACCACCCACGCCTACCTCATGGGCCGGGTAGGCAAAGACAACGCAGCAAGTGAACTGAAGCGCCTGCTGAACGACGAAGGCGTGAACACGGACCCGATGCTGGAAAGCGACACGCTGCCCACCATTGCCAAAACGCGCATCATCGCACGCCAGCAGCATGTGGTGCGTGTGGACCGGGAGATGATCGAAAAACTCTCCGCCAACGAGCTACAGGAAATTTCCCGCCGGGTCGAGGCCATGCTGCCCGAGCTCGATGGCCTTATTATTGAGGATTACGGCAAAGGCTTCGTCACCCAAGCCTTCGTGGACCAAGTACTGACCCTAGCCAAATCGGCGGGTAAGTTGGTCACGGTCGATCCTTCGCCACGGAATTCCTTGAGCTGGCGCGGTGCCACCCTGGTGAAGCCGAACCGACTGGAGGCCTTCGCGGCCGCAGGGATTCAGGACCATCGCACCCCTGGCCCACCGCTAGAGGACAAGCGCTTGCTCGAAGTCGGTGAACAACTGCTAGACCAATGGGCAGTCGGTAAAGTGCTCGTGACTCTGGGCGAGCAGGGCATGATGCTGTTCCAGCGCGACCGCGATCCCCACCACATCCCAACCCATGCCCGCGAAGTCTACGATGTCTCCGGAGCGGGCGATACCGCCATCGCCTTCCTGACCCTGGCCATGGCCGCCGGTCTGTGCGCGGAAGATGCGGCCGACATCGCCAACCGAGCCAGCGGCATCGTCGTCGGCAAGCTAGGCACCGCACGTGTGATGAAAGAAGAGCTCATCGCTGCCCTCGAAGACTGAATTTCCTGACCATGTCCGACTTTACCCACTTGCTACAGAGCCACCTGGAAGGCCATCTAGCCACGATCCACCGCCTCGGGGAGTGCCGCGAGATTCTGACCGCCATCGCCGAGGCCTGGGTCAACGCGCTCAAGGCTGGGAAGAAAATCTTGTTCTTCGGCAATGGTGGCAGCGCAGCGGACGCCCAGCACCTCGCCGCAGAACTCGTGGTGCGTTATCGCATGAATCGCCGGGCGCTGCCTTCGATCGCCCTGACCACGGACACCTCTATCCTCACGGCGCACAGCAACGACTATGGCTTCGAGACGGTCTTTTCCCGCCAGATTGAGGCTCTGGCTCAGCCGGGCGATGTTGTCGTCGGCATTTCCACCTCGGGGACCAGCAAAAACGTCGTCGCCGGGCTTAAAGCCGCCCGTGAACGCGGCTGCGTGGTCGTTAGCTTCACGGGACAAAACGGAGCCGACTGCGCTGCACAGGCCCATCACGCCTACTGCGTGCCTACGCTGATCACCGCTTATGCCCAGGAGTGCCATCTCATGGCCGGACACGTGCTCTGCGAGTTCGTCGAGGCAGCCTTCCAGGACTGAGCTTCACTCTGGGTGATTGATTCGCCATCTCTGCGAGTTGAAATCTGCGCTGAGGAATTTTTGAAATTCAGACTCAGCGAAAGTAGCCGGTGACCTTCAGCTTGCGGCCGAAAATCTTATCCCCAGCTGCCACATACAGAATGTCGTGGTCTTTGCCGGCGAACTCACAGCTCACCACTTTCCCATCCGCGACAGGCTTGGCGATGATGCCCGCGAGCCGCCCCGTGGCGTCAAAGACCTGGATGCCCAGCTCAGTGGTAACAAAGTAGCGGCCCTTCGATTCTGTCGTCGCGCCATCGCCAGCCGCAGTAGTCTTGCCCACTGGCAGCCACATCGTCATGTAGGGCGCACCCGCTGTCAGGCTGCCATCTGCCTCAATGCGCCACGCCCACACGTGTTTGCCACCATGCTCTGAGACGACCAGCGTACGCTCATCAGCGGCAAGGGTAATGCCATTCGGCTTTTGCACATGCCCCTCATCGGCGACGAGGTGCTTTTTGTCCTTTGTGATCAAGTGGATGCGCTGCGTCGGCGTCTCGGTGAAGTAGAGATGCCCCGCTTGGCTGACGACGAGGTCATTGCACTTCACCCCCGTCAGTAACACCTCCACTTCCCCCTTCATGCTGATGGCAATCACGCGCTGCTCACGATTGTGGCAAGCGTAGAAGCGGCCGTCTGGGCCGATCTGTAGGCCGCTGATACCGGGTAGGTTATCGAGGAAAAGGTCCACCTTCCCTTTGGCCGCATCGAGCTTGTAGATGCCCTTGCCACTCTTTACGTCGGTGAAGAACAGGTTCCCCGCTGCATCTACACAGAGACCATCGGTAAACGCATACCCTGAAACCACCTCTTTCCAGGGTTCAGAATCGATCAGATACTCATGCAGCGAGGTGTCCTGAGCCGAAACTAGGCAGGTGGGGAGAAGCGCGGCGGCAAAGGCGCAAAAAATATGGCGGAGGCGTGACATGGTTCTAGGTGGATGGAAAGGCATAGAAAGATATCAACAACGACGATCGGCTAGCCATTGTTCTGGATTTGATAAACGATACGGCCGTTCTAGCAGGGATGCGCCCAGAAACAGACGGTCGCAGAACCCTTGGCATTCCGCTTGGAAACGCACCTTCAGCACCGAGAGCAGCCTAAGGAATCATTTTCCTAGTTTCAGACCTCATTTCCGCCACAACCAACGCAAGGTATCTGGCAGAAGCGCAGCGCCGTGCTTACCGTTGTGTGTGCCTTCGCCCATGATGAAGTCATAGTCATACCCGGCGAACTTCAGCGCGGCAGCCATGTCCTCATTGGCAAGCGGCCAGTTACCGAACTGGTTATCCAGGTCGTTTTTGCCGTCCTGCAAAAAGACACGCAGTGGCTTCTTATCCGTCTTGCGGATCAGCGCAGGATACACGTAACCGCCACGAATGTTGGTAAAGCTACCGATATGACTGACCACCTTGCGGAAGGCGTCGGGCCGCTCCCATGCGACGGTGAAGGCGCAAATACCACCGCTACTGTTCCCACAGATAGCGCGCTGCTCGGGGTCAGTCGTCAGGGTGTAATCCTTCGCCACAGCGGGCAGGATTTCTTCCAGCAAAAAGCGTGCATGCAAATCACCGAGCGAGTCATACTCGAAGCTGCGATTGCTGCGCGCTTTCGCCTTCGGGTCCTGATTCGGAAACATCCCGGGCTGGATGAAAATGCCGATCGTCACTGGCATCTGCCCTTTGGCGATCAGGTTATCGAAGACCGTCGGCACGCGGAACTGGCCATCCCGCTTCACAAAGCCCGCACCATCACAAAAAACCATGACCGCTGCAGGTGTACCCTTTTGATACTGAGCGGGCACATAAATCCACCAATCGCGAGTAGTGCCGGGGTAAACTTTCGAGTCGTTCCAGGCAGGCATCTGGATCACCTCCCCCTTCGGCACGCCGGACTGCTCTTGGGAATCTGGCCCCAAGACGTATTGATCATCCTGCGGAGCAGCGGAAAGCGGTCGAGCCAAGATCAGGAAGGCAGTCAAAGTGTAGAAAAGACGACGATGCATAAGATGAAAAAGATCAAGCAAACGCCTGCCCGAAGCGCATGTTGCAGCGCAAAGCAATGCCGAAAAAGCATATCAGCCCAACCTTCTTCATGAATCACACCTCGCGCGGCCTTTTCCTCCATGGATTGCTCTTTACGCTCTTGTTGAGCCAGTGTTCCCGCCATCCCACACTCACCGTGCGCAATGACTCGCCCGCAGAGCTACGCAACATCGTGGCCCGTGGGACGGGCTTTTCCCAGCCTCTAGGCAATCTTGCTGCAGGGCAACAGCGCAAAATTGAGATCATGCCAACGGGGGATTCCGGTCTCCAACTAGAATTCGAGGCCAATGGCCACCACTACACCCCACCCAAAGATGGTTACTTCGAAGACAGCAACTATTACCACGTGCAGGCCACGGTGAGACCAGATTTCACCGTGAAAGTGGAGACCCTGCACTGATTTCAGACACCCGATCTCGCTCTTCCCATCGAATGGCTGTTTTTGGCGGCATCCTGCAAAAACTGTCCAAAAAGGTGCGCTGACACCCAAAAAAGCTCATGCTTTCTCATCCCTCTTTCTGGCTGCACTTCTTTTGGCTTGGGCTTTTTCTCGGCAGCCCAGCACAGGACCGACTGCATGCTCAGGATGATTTGCCTCGCGTCAGTGCCGATTTGCTGCCTGCCATCCTCGTCCGTGATGTCGATGTAGAGACGCGCACCGAACCCATCTGGCCGGAGTATGGCTACCTCACGGACAACTTCACCGTGCAGGCCACCGGTATGCCGCCGGGGCTGCGCTTTTCCGCAGATCGCACCATCATCGGCACCCCGACACGCAGCGGTCTTTACCGCGTCAGCCTTCGCATCATCGACTCCCAGCTTACCTCAGCCCCTGCCCTGTGGGTCGTACAGGTCGTCGATGAGCCACAGCCCGACTTTGGCCCAGGCGGGCGCTACATAGGTATCATACAAGCAGCGGAATGGGCACGACAGCCCCTTCATCTGCGAGCCATACGCCTGGATCTCGAGGTGACACCCACCGGCACTTTCTCCGGCAGCATCACCGTCCTAGGCAAACGCCAGCGCTACGCTGGCCAGCTGCGACTCGATCCCGATGACGAGACGGAGAGACACTGGAGCCAAGACTTCCACCACCGCGCAGGTAATGTACCGAGCCTGACCCTGAGGCTAACGCAAGAGGCCAAGCCCGGTTTTCTGCGCAGTCTGAAGGCGATTGTCGAAATCGACTCTTTCGCCACTGAACCCATCGAACTTCGGCCACGCCTCGCACCCACCGATGATGAACGAAAGATACTCAAGGGGCGGCACAATCTGGCGCTCCTCGACAATGTCTATCAAGGCATTGCCTCCCTAGCCTTCACCCCAGGTCTAGATGTCATACTGATCGGCACACTGCCTGACGAAACCGGCTTCATCACTTCATCGCCCCTTGTGCGCTTCAGTAACACGCTACCCGGCCTTTTGGTTGGCTACGATGACGGACTCTACGGCAACCTTGTTGGCGCGATTGACCTAAACCGCTGGCAGGAGCCCTCCAATCGCAGCACCTCAACGGGTCAGCTGCGCTGGTACATCGCCGAACGGCCCCGCTCCCGCGCCCTTTTCCCAGGGGTGGAGATCGCCTTCAACGTCTCAGGCTGCAGCTACGTCCCACCCGCCCGAGGTGCCTTGATCCTGTCCGGAGCACCCCGTACCAAAGGCAACGCTCAACTGGTGCTCAAAGGCAGCGTCGAGATGGATCAGGCCTTTACCCTCACCGCCAGCCACCGAGCCATCTTCCCCACCAGCGGCGAAAGCCTGCCCGGCGCGCGCCTCAACTTTTACGCGCCTACCGGCTTCTTCAGCGGGCGCTTTCTCACACAGATCGGCCTGCCTGGGCCCGTGGCCCGCACCCATCCGCATCTCGCTCACTTTCGTGGCCTCGTTCTCCAGCACGAGGGCCTCGGCAGTAGCGGGTTCGGTATCTTCCAGCTTCCCACCCCGCCTGACCCAACCGCCCAACCTCCTACCACTTGGCAGACTTCACTTCTCCTACCCGGCTACCTGGAGCTCGTGAACCTGAATCCCTAAACCATCCTGGTCATCGCCCTGTGGGAAAAGGCACCAGCTCATTGAGCCAGTGCCAACGAAGCGCTCCATGCCTAGCCTGGACAACGACCTTGACACTGAAAAAAGGTCCCCAACTCGAGGCTGAGTGGAATGGTGTTATGAGGATTTGCCCCTAGCGACTCACTTCCGACCCTTGGAAGCTTGGCTAAACCAGTCGCCGCCGCTGCTGGAGCTGCCGCCGAGGTTGCCAAAGGGGTTGTTGTTGAAGCCCCCACCCGAGGAGCGTCCGCCACCACCTTGACTGAAGCCACCGGGGCGGCTTTGACCTCCTTGACCGGCACCTTGGCCAGCTGGTCGTGGCCCACCGCCCTGCTTGCGCTCGAAATCGGGCTTCGATTTGAGACTGAGAGCGATGCGCTTCCGCTGGATGTCCACCTCCATCACCGTCGCCATGACGCGTTGGCCGACTTTCACGGCCTCGGCGGCATCTCTGACGAAGCTGTCACTGAGCTGACTGACGTGGGCGAGGCCATCCTGATGCACGCCGATGTCGATGAAGGCACCAAAGGCGGTCACGTTCGTGATAACACCGGGGAGCTTCATGCCGACTTGCAGGTCCTTCATCTCGTTCACGCCTTCCTGGAACTTGAAGACTTCGAACTGCTTGCGCGGATCGCGGCCCGGCTTGGCGAGTTCGTTCATGATGTCCTGCAGCGTGGGCAGACCGACATCGGCACTGACATACTTTTTCAAATCGAGCTTCTGACGTAGCTCCGGCTTCTGCATGAGATCGGCGACGGTGCAGCCGAGGTCAGAGGCCATCTTTTCCACGAGCGGGTAGCGCTCAGGATGCACGGCGCTGGAGTCCAGAGGATGGTTGGCATCGCGAATGCGGAGGAAGCCGGCGGCCTGCTCAAAAGCTTTGTCACCGAGGCGTGGGACCTTCATGAGATCTTTGCGTGACTTGAAGGGACCGTTTTCGTTGCGGAAGGCCACGATGTTCGCCGCGTGCGTGCTGTTCAGACCAGACACATAACTAAGGAGCTGTTTGGAGGCCGTGTTCACCTCCACACCGACGTTGTTCACGCAACTGATGACGATGTTGTCGAGGCCGTCCTTGAGCTGCCGCTGATCCACATCGTGCTGATACTGGCCGACGCCGATGGATTTGGGGTCGAGCTTCACCAGCTCCGCCAGTGGGTCCATGAGACGACGGGCAATCGAGACAGCACCACGCACGGTGACGTCATGGTTCGGGAACTCCTCGCGAGCCACTTCACTGGCGCTGTAGATGGAAGCGCCGCTTTCATTCACCATGATCACGGGGATGTGCTTCGGCACGCCGATCTTGTTGATGAAGCCTTCCGTTTCACGGCTGGCGGTTCCATTGCCGATGGCGATGGCTTCGATCTTGAAACGCTCGATCAAATTCAGCACAAGCGTCTTCGCGTGCATGAGGCTGTTGCCTTCGCCAAGGAGGTAAATCACGTCGTTGAACAGAAGCTGCCCCTGCGCATCGAGCACGACCGTTTTGCAACCCGTGCGGAAACCTGGGTCGATGCCCAAAAGACGCTTCTGGCCGAGCGGTGCCGCCATGAGCAGCTCGCGCAAGTTGTCGGCGAAGACCTTCACGGCATCGGCATCGGCCTTCTTCTTCGATTCCAAGCGGAACTCGGTCTCCATGCTGGAGCTGAGCAGGCGCTTGTAGCTGTCGGCGCAGGCCTGTTTCATCTGGTCCGTGCAGGCATTGCCACCTTTGGCAAACATCTGGGTGATGATCTGCACCGCCGTCTCTTCCGGTGGCTGGATGCGCATGAGGAGGAAGCCTTCTTTCTCACCACGGCGGATCGCCAACATGCGATGACTTGGGATGGATTTCATCGGCTCGGTCCAGTCGAAGTAGTCGCGGAATTTCTGAGCCTCCTCGTCCTTGTCTTTGCCATACATGACCTTGGAAACCACGGTTCCCTGCTCGGCGAAAAGCTTGCGGAGAGCCGCACGAGCCTCGGCATTGTCGCTGATGCGCTCGGCGATGATGTCACGTGCGCCGGAGAGTGCGTCATTGGCGTCTTTGACGCGCAGCTCTTCGTTTTCGTGATCTGGGTTCACCAGCTTCGCGGCCTCGGAAGCGAGATCGACGCCAGTGGTGAGCATGTTGGCCTCGATGAAATCGGCCAGCGGCTCCAAGCCTTTCTCTTTCGCGATGGTGGCACGCGTGCGGCGTTTCGGACGGAAGGGAGCGAAGATGTCTTCCAGCACGTTCATTGTTTCCGCCTTCTCGATCTTCGCGCGGAGGATGTCGGTCATGAGCTTGCGCTCTTCCAAAGACTTCACGATGGCCGAGCGGCGGTCATCCAGCGCCACGAGCTGCTCCATACGGTCCTTGACGCTCTGGATCTGCACTTCATCCAACATGCCTGTGGCCTCTTTGCGATAGCGCGAGATGAAAGGCACCGTGGCCCCATCAGCGAGCAATTTGGCTGTGGCACCGACCTGTACGGCTTTGATGCCCATCTCACGGGCGACGCGTTCGACGTGGGTAATATTGATGTTCAGTTCAGCGGCATCAGACATGGTTGGAACAGGGGAAAGGGTGCAAGCACCGTGGTTGAAGAGCTGAGTTAGCGGTCTTGCCGGATAGCAGCAAGATGAAGAGTTTCCTGGTGGAAAAATTACTGTCTTGACGGGGCTATTTTGGTTTCCCCAGCGTGGCTAGGCTCAAGTGACGCTGGCATAGGGCCGCTACCTGCGCCAAACTTTTTCCCAAAGCGGCATCTGTTTGAGATGCACGAGGCTGAGTTCACCCGCATTTTCACCTCATCATGAAGACATCCTTACTGATTGTCCTGACCCTCACGTCCATTTGCCTATCTTTCGCGGCTGAAGAGACCTGGACACTCGTGGATGGCACCTCCATTCAGGGCAGCTTTCGCGGGGCCATGCCAGGCGTCATTCTGTTCAGTGGAAAAAACGGCAGTGACCAACGCGTGCCGGTTTCTCAACTCAGCGAAACAAGCAAACGTCGCATCGTAGAGCTCATCGGCCTGAGCTCCCCTGCAATAGTCGCTACGACGATTTCTACACCCTCAACGCTGCCGACCAAGACACGCGATGCAGGAGCCATCGACGCAACAGACATCCATGTGATCGCTAGTCAGCTCGGCCTACGGGCAGTGGTCATCGGCGTGGTGAAATCCGTAGCCAGCCTGGGCTCGACTGGACACAAGAAGCTTTATTTTCAAGATACTGAGTTCGAGGTTTTCTTGGCCAAAGGCACGCTCGAACAAAACTCTGGGCTGAACCTCGACGGACTGGAAGGCAAGACCATACAAGTCACCGGCACGATCCGCAAATACGCTGATAAACTACAGATCTCCCTGCGTGGACAGGGCGATCTATCACTAGTGCCCTGAGCTTATGATTGAACCGAATGCTTAGCCCTGGTTTAGCATGGCCTTCAGCCCAGTGAAGAAGTTGGTCGTTTCTTCTTGGCCGACAATTTCATTCATATGGCGGCTATAATCGATCTCATGAACATGCGTGCGGTCCAGCTCCTTCAGAAAAGGGCTGGGTAATTCCGTCTGTGGCTTGCCCCACTTCACCCGAGTGCGCACGTAGCTGATGGTCAGCTTTTGCCGCGCACGTGTGATGCCCACATAAAAGAGGCGGCGCTCCTCATCCACGCGACCTTCCTCGTAGCTACGCTTGTGCGGGAGGATGCCCTGCTCCAGGCCTGGCAGATAGACCATCGGAAACTCCAGACCCTTGCTGGCATGCATGGTGATGAGGCAGACACCTTTTTTCTTTTCGATATCATCTTTTTCCTCACGCTCATCATTCAGCGTGATCTCATCCAGAAAGCCGGCTAGGCCTTCCTTGCGATTGCGCTCTCCATAATTCGTTATCTGGTTCACCAGTTCCTTCAGCCCATTATCCCAGGCATTGTAGTCCTCAGGGGTTTTGGCTAGCTTTTGCAAGTAGTCGCGATAGCCGGTTTCGAGGATCATGTGCTCGGTCAACTCCGCCAGCATCACGCCTTCGCTCTGTGCGGCGGCGGCATACTTGGTAATCAGCGCCGTGAAGCCGCGGATGGCCGTGCGAGCTTTTTCGGGGATTTGCCGGAGAAAATCCTCATCGCATAAAGCCACCCAGACGCTGTGATGCTTTTCCATCGAACGATCGCGCGCCAATTCAGCTGTGGCATTGCCGATGCCGCGCGTGGGCGTGTTCAGCACGCGCAACAGTGCGATGTCATCATGTGGATTATGCAGCACCGTTAGGTAGGCCACGATGTCCTTCACCTCACGGCGATCAAAAAAGCTGCGAGCACCAATGACTCGATATGGAATCTTGCGCTGGCGGAAAGCCTGCTCCAACACACGGCTCTGCTCGTTGGTACGGAAGAGCACCGCAAAGTGGTCATAGGGTTCCTTGTCGGCATAAAAGCTGCGCTCAATTTCCTTGGCGATCATGTCCGCTTCTTCCTTATCGTCCTGCACTACGATCAGACGCACGGGCGCACTGCCGGTGTTGCGGCTCCACAGGCTTTTGGGACGCCGACCTGCGTTGTTTTTAATCAAGCTGTTTGCCGTGTGGAGGATGGGTGTGGTGGAGCGATAATTTTCCTCCAGCTTCACTACTGTGGGATTCGGAAAGAAGTCCTCGAACTGCGTAATGTTTGTGATCTCTGCCCCACGCCATCCATAGATGGACTGATCGTCATCGCCCACCACACAGACATTGTAAGGCTCGGGCACCAACGCACGCAGCAGACGCATTTGCAGAGAGTTCGTGTCCTGAAACTCATCCACCATGACAAAGCGATGCCTACGGTGCAGCACAGAACGCACATCCTCGTGATTTTCCAAAAGCTGCACCCCCAGGCAGAGCAGATCATCAAAGTCCATGGCGTTCAGCGCGCGCATTTCGTTCGAATACTTTTCGGCAACAGCCGCATAAAGATCTTCTTTCGGATCGCCCAGGCTCTCGCCGTAGTTCTTTGCCTTGCTCATGCGGCTGAGCACCGCCTGCGGGTCGAGTGTTTCTTCTTTGATGAGCAGGTCTTTCATCGCACGCTTCATCAGGCTGATCTGTTCGCCTTGGGAATAGATGACGAAGTTCTGCTTGTAGCCCACCTTTGGGGCAAACTCGCGCAGCAGACGGGCACAGAAAGCGTGGAAAGTGCCCAGCACGACTTTCTTGCCATCATTGCCACGGCACATGTCCTTCACGCGCTCACGCATCTCCGTGGCAGCTTTGTTGGTGAAGGTGACCGCCAGGATGTGCTCTGGCTTGACGCCTTCATTGATCATGTAAGCGATACGCGCCGTGACGACACGCGTCTTCCCCGTGCCTGCCCCTGCCAGGATCAAAAGCGGCCCATGAATGTGGGTAGCCGCTTGTCGCTGCTGGGGGTTAAGTGTGCCAGTGAATCCGCTCATGCTAGGACATCTCAGATGCGGGGGCGCGTGCAGGTTTCAAGACCGAAGTCGGAAACAAATCATACTGGGGGTGGAGCTTTCTGTTTGACGCTGGCTACTCCACGGTCGCCGCGCCAGCCGGCTCACGCGTCTGATCGCGACATGTGCACTCGATTGCCGCCGAACAGGGTGGTGCGCACCTGGGCCTTCCATTCTAGCCATTTTGCTTCCAACTTTTTTGCCCGTGATGGCTACTTCGCCAGTTCCGGTACCAGCTTCGGATCATACGTCGCGCCCTTGGAGACCTGGATCAGTGTCATGCGCACCTTCGTAGGGAAAAACTTCTCGGGGTCAGGCCGCTTGTGGGCGTGGAGGTTTTTATCGTCTTTGAGCACCAGGTGCATTTCCTTGATGCCCTGGCTCCAGATGATGTCGTTGTTCTGCCAAAACTTCGTCATGTCGAGATCCTTCTCGATCACGCCAGTCTTTGAATAAGGGCCCGTGCCAATGCAGCCGTAGCCGTGATTCTGACCCTTGTAGGGAATGTAGCACACGCTCCACGACGTTGGCTGGTCGCCTGATGGTTTTTCGAGCACTTCGAGACGCAAATGCACGATACCATGGCGATAATCGACTGGCGTGGTCCAATCCTTCGGGCGCTCGGGATTCAAGCGGTCCTCCGTGAGATAGTAGTGCGACTGGCTGGGCTTCGAGTTCAACGCGTCTTGCTGCGTGAAGGTGAAGGTCACGTCAAAAAGCACAAATTGCTCCGCGTAGAGCTGTAGAGCTTGAGCAAACAAAACGAGGAACAGGGCAAAGAGAAGGCGCATGGCCGGGAGGAATGCTCCGGGCTCGCCGAAGATGCAAGAAGGCGGCACAGAGAAGAACAAAGGCTTTCTCGGCATCATCTCACCCGTGCGTCCAGGCATTCAAATGTCAGACCTTTCCAGCTTCTTCTTACACCGCCATTACTGCCATAGGGCGGGGTGATGTGGCTGTCGCGATTCCCAAAGACGCGCTAATTCACGCGCAACTAGATCACTCACCGCGATCTAGATGATCTCTATGAAACATGAAAAAGCTACGCAAGAGACGTTTAAAAGCTCATGCACTGGTTCGCTCTCTTTCTCTTCGCATTGCCGCTGCACGCCGCAATCCTCGCCGGGATTGCAAAGGTGGACATTACTGACCCCACGGGGCCGGTGAATGATCCGTGCTTTGCCAAGGCGCTCGTTTTGAGGAGTGGCGAGACCACTGCGGTGCTCGTGACAGTTGACGCGGTGGCGATTGGCGGCATCGGACGCATCGGAAATGGTTTCCTAGCCAATCTGCGTCAGGAACTCGGTGATCTCGCGGACGAGATCATCGTCAATGCCAGCCACTGCCACGGGGTCGTTCGTGCAGATTTGCAACAACTCGTCGTACAGGCCGTCAAAGATGCCGCGAAGAACCTCGTGCCGGTCCATGTGAGCGCCGGTGTCGGCAGCGAGAGCCGCATCAGCGAGAACCGCCGCATGTTTCTCAAAGACGGCACGCAAACGGACATGCGCCGCGCCTACTCGATGCCGCGCGATGAAGAGGTGATGAGCACCGGGCCGATTGATCCGCAAATCGGCCTGTTGCGGCTGGATCGCATGGACGGCAGGCCGCTCGCCATCGTGTATCAATTCGCTTGCCATCCGATCATGAACCCGCCGAGCAAGGGCAGCTCGGCTGACTACCCCGGCTTTGCCTCCAAAGTCATCGAGGAGGCCACGGGCGCGACCGCGTTCTTCGTCCAAGGCTGCGGTGGTGACATCAATCCCGTGCATTACAAAGAAGTTAGCCGCCCCGCTGATGCCGAGCCGCTCGGCACCATGCTTGGCGCGAGCGTTTTGGCCGCCATTCGTCGATTCGAGCCGCAAAACGACACCACGCTGAAAATCAGCCGCGAAGTGCTCCCACTGCCACGCGCCGCTGATTTCGAAAAACGCATCGCCAATATTGGAGCCGAGCAAAAGGCTCTCGTGGCGGCCCTGAAGCCCACGAACATCAACTTCAAAACCTTCCTCCCGCTACTCATGCAGCATCGACTTTTCCCCGAGATGCCCTCGCATTATGCGCAAGGCTATCTCGACAACGCCAAGCCGCTCCAGCAGCTCGACGCCGATAACAAAGCTCTCGTCGAAGCCTATCTCAGCAATCTCGACATCATGGAAAAGCTGACACGACTGAATACGAACCTCGCCTTGCTACAAAAGCATCTCGCCGACACGCAGGCCGCGAACAGCCTGACGCTGGATGCGGAAGTGTGCGGTTTGCGCGTGGGTGCGTTCAAACTCGTGACCTTCCCTGGAGAGGTCACTGTTCAGGTAGGCCTGAATATCAAAAAGGCAGCACAAGATGCCAATGCGCACGTCTCCGGCTACACGAACGGTTACATTTGGTACACTGCCACCGAGGAGCAACGCCGAAACACAGGCTACGCACAGGAGGACTGTGATGTGATGGTTGCTCCAGAGTGGCAGAAGCTCTTCGAGAGGAAGGCGCTGGAGGTTTTGAAGATGCTCGCGCAGTGAGCCTTTGAACCGCTTTTGTGTCTCGTTTGTGCAAACGACTCAACGACAAGGCCGTGCGCCGCATCAGCCAGCTTGCGCGTCGGATCGCGACAAGAGCAATCGATAGCCACCGAACAGCGTGGTGCGCACTAGGGCCTTCCATTCTGGCCCTAGCCCGAGAGCTTGCCGCAGCTCATCTCCACGAAAACCCGCCCGGATGCTGACCTGCATGTCGTAGCGCGTAATGGGATGTAATTCCGCAAGCCAAGAAAAGAAATGCCCCATGACACTGTGGATCTGACGCCGCTCAGGCTCAGCCGCGAGGATGAAGCGGGTACGTGGCGAGATGCGGCTGCCGAGATCTCGCAGTTGATCATCGCGAAAATGATGCAGAATCAGATTCGCGATGAGAATCTCACTATCCGGCAGGGATTGCTGAAAAAGGTCTCCTTGTGACCAAGCTGCCTCAGCTGGCCAACGAGGAGGACGTGGTGCTAAGTCAAAGCCATGCAGATCACGTGCGGCGCAAAGCCCCGCCTCATGTAAGCGTAGAGAAAGCTCGCCATCGCCAGCACCTATCTCGGTGAGATGCCATCCCGTCTGATGCAGACGCCGCAGCATGCTTTCTATCCAGCGGTGATTTCCCATGATGGCATTCACCAGCAGTAAGTCTTCCCTACCCTTCACCGCGTCAGGATGATCGCTGGGGAAGGTTTCGAGAAGCTCGGGCTGAACATCGCGGTATCGCACATTGCCCTCTAGGCCAGACAGGCCTAGCCCGGCAAGCCTGGGAATGACAAAGCTCATGCCCAAACCTTCTCCGGTACAGCTTTCAGAGTGTTGTAAGGAATAGTCTGCATGGCAAAGTAAGGCCCGATGTGTTTCGCCAAAGGCCCACGAAAGAGGCACTCGCGCATCAACAGATCACGCAGGCAAGACGAGATGAGCCCCATGCGTGTGCCAAGCCACATGCCACGTGCCGCACGAACCGTGGCCGTGTTTGCGGCTTGGCGGCGGCAGCGATCGTAGGCCTCCAGCAGGGGCTGGGGTGCCTGACCGCGCTGAAGGATGGCGATCAAGACCTCGCTAAGAAACTCCGCATCGGCCCAACCCGTGTTCATACCTTGACCTCCAATCGGGCTCATGAGATGGGCCGCATCCCCGCACAAAATGACACGTCCATCGTGATACTGCTCAGCCTGCATCCAGCGCGGAGAAAAAGGACTCTGGTTTAGCTGATCTTCTACAGCTAGCTCCATGCCCGCGCGTTGGCGCACCGATTGGCTAATGAACCCATGCAGCCCGTGCGTGATCGGCTTTGGCGTCTGAACGATCCAACGGCGCCGCCCCTCTGGTAGCGGGAAAGATTCAACGGCACCGTCGCGCGTGAACCAAAGGTGTGCCTCTTCCCTTAACGTCGTACGATCGATGAAATCACCCATGAGAAAGTGACAGCCATAGGAAGCCCCTGAACTGCGCATTTTCAAAATCTCACGCACTCGGCTTCGGCTGCCATCGCAGCCAACAAGCCACTGTGCTGTGCAGCGCAGCCCATCACCTTCCAGCGTTACCATTGCTGCATCCTGCTCAATGTTTGTGACTTCAATGCCACGCAGCAATTGCACATTGGGCATTGACGCGAGCCGTGACTCCAAAAGTTGAATCGTTTGCTGCTGGGGCAGGGACAAGATGTAACGATGTGGACCTGGGATTTCCCGAAACGAAGCACAACCCAAAGGACCCATCTGCCCATGCACCTTGCAGTCGCGGATTTTCACCCCCTGACGTACGAAGGTTTCATCAAGCCCCAGCCGAGCCAAGATCTCAAGAGAAGGGGGTGTAATACCGATGGCTTGTGAGTGCAGCAGTGGTTCGGTGCGCTTGTCCACGAGGAGCACCCTCAGCCCTTTTTCACCGAGGAAGCAGGCCAACATGAGACCCACCGGACCTGCTCCGATGATGGCAATGTCATGATCCGTGGGCTGATGACTCATGAGGAAAGTGGAGCGCGCCTTGGCTGGAAACCAATATGGCACACGACGCTGATAGCGCTCGAAGGCCATGCCATACCACTGACGATAACGCTTTTCTTTCACCAGCGGAGCTAAGACACAATAGGCCGTCCAAAGCGTGGCGAGCCCTAGGTGATCGGGTGTCCATACCGGGGCTGTCCACAAGATGAGCGTGAATGAGCCATAAATCGGTTGTCGGCTATAGCGGAACATCCCTGTGCGAGCGAAGGGCTTATAGATCGGCTTTTCGCCACGCCAGACTGAACGCCAACCTAGAATGCCGATCTGTGTGTCAAGACCTGCGTCACTCATCGACTTAGCCAGCAAAATCCACGAGACACCATACAGCAGGGTAAGCCCTGCTTTAACCATACCATGAGGCACCCACCACACGGTGTCGCTGGAGGACCAGAGCAAAAAGGTAACCAACAATTGCACCGAGGCTAGACCTGCAAAGATCGTAGTGGATAAAACCGGCCCAAGCCCAAATGGTGCCAAATGAGCCATGAAACGACGGCCCTGTGCGGAAAGCAGCAGCGTGTGTCCCACTGCAAATTGCACGATGAGCAGCACATCCACCAAAGCTGCCGTTCCGCCATGGAGATGCAGGAGACTAAAATGCAGGCCATTGTAGAGGCTGCAAAACATAACCACCACAGAGGCAAGGAAGAGCGCATGACTCACCAGCCCATAAACCAGCGCGGTATAGCGCTGAACGGGCGTGTAATCAACAGAAGTGCTCATGCTCATGAAGCCAGAAACGCCGCTTGACGTTCGGTGATGGGCATGGCTGTGCACCCCACACGCTGCATCACTGCCGTTTCGACCGTCAGACCGGGACCGAAAGCCATCGCACAAAGCGTGGCAGACTCGGTTTCTGCGCTATCGAGCATCTCCTTCAACACAAAGAGAATCGTGGCGCTGCTCATGTTGCCATAATCACGCAAGATGGTGCGACTCGCCTCCAGGCTGTTTTCCGCGAGATGTAGGCTTTCCTGCACCTTATCAAGAATGGCCCGCCCACCGGGATGAACCGCCCAATCGTGAATATCATCCACCTGCAAGTCGTGGCGCTTCAGGACGCCATTCAAGAGCTGGCGAATATTGCCACCGATGATATCCGGCACGTAACTGGAAAGTACGATGTTGAAGCCTTCGTTGCCAATTTCCCAAGCCATTTCAGCCTCGCTAGAAGGCACGAGCGAGCTTTCAAATCCATCCAGCCGATAAGCTGGTCGACCCATCTGAGGCTTACGAGCACTCACAATCGCAGCAGCGGCACCATCAGCGAACAATGAGTTCGCCAGAATGCTATCAGGCTGATCATTCACCTGCATGTGCAGCGTGCACAATTCCAGACAAACGACGAGCACAACTGCATCAGGGTTCGCCTGACAAAACTGAGCCGCCATACGCAGTGAAGGAAAAGCTGCGTAGCAGCCCATGAAGCCGATGGTGTACCGCTCCACATTTGGCCGCAGGCCCAGTTCCTTGATGATATGATAGTCTGGCCCCGGATTGGCAAAACCAGTGCAGGAGGTGAAGATCACATGAGTGATGTCTTCCTTCGCAAAGCCCGGCGCATCTGCAATCGCGCGACGGGCGAGACTCACGGACAGCTCTTTAGCCCAATGTGTGTAAACACGATTCCGCTCTTCGGTCGAAGGTGCGATGAGTGTTCCTGCTGCATCGCTGCGGAATAGCGTAGCCTCAGTGCCGACCACAAAGTCGCCACTCACGCTGTGGCGTGTTTCGATGCCACTGCGGTTGTAAATGGCATGAATCAGTCGTTTGGTTTTAGGCTCATGCGCCCAGTCTTTCAGCCGATCACGTGTGTAGCTCTGCGCATAGGTGTAGGGCGGTGTGATCGTGGCGATGTGATGAAGGTAAGCTGGCATTTGCGGCGATGGCATCAGAGTTGAACAAGAGTAACCTTGGCACGAACCTTCACGCCATCCCCTACGCGGATGAAAAACAGCACCGAAGGGACACTAATCCCGCTGGCCTTCATGGAAATCGGAAAGTCGAGGTCAAAGGTGACCTTGCCCTTCTTACGCTCAAAATGGCGAATGGTGCCGACGATGGATTGAGGCTTGCCTAGCAAAGTGAGCTGCAATGGCAATTGTGTTGGTGTTTTCAAATCAGGCGCGATGCTATCTGCTGAGACATCTAGCTCGGCTTTGATCAGTGGATAATCGCTTACCTTCATAGCCTTACGCATGTTTTCATCACGCTTTGGCTCCGCCGTATCCATGTGCATGGCATCGACAATCACTTGAGCCTGTACGCGTTTGGGTTGACCCGCAGCATCCAGCGTGACTGAGGTTTGGAACGGTCGCGTTGTCACTGCCCCACTCCAATCATGCAAAGTGGAGGTGCCTGCAAAAGTAAGATCAGCCTTCCCAGACCAAGTTTCTATGGTGTCCGCTAGGGTCGAATTGGCCAGCAGGCTGAACAAAAGCATCATACCTACAACAGCGTGGGAGGAACGATGGTTAAAATCACTTGCCTTGATGTGAGTCCGCCGCCCAGCGGACATCCAAGATGAAAGAGAAAAACTAAAAGAATGCATAAAGATAATCGTGAAATGAAGTCAGCCAAAAATAGGGCCTGCCTGGCGACTGCTGCCAGTAGGTCCTTGGCGGCATAAGGGCCGCATTTGCTAAGCGAGGTGAGTCCTCAGTTCAGATCCACATGCACCCAACGATGCCTACGTAGTTTCCCACAAGGCCTTGCCCCTTCAGCGCAGCACAGAGATACCCATGTTCCCTGGAGAGCATCATGATCACCCACGAAATATCTTGGACCGCAGGATGTCTCATCATCGGAACTCGTGTCATCGTTTTCTCGGTTTTCTGGCGCCGCATCTCCGTAGTCTGCACGATCATGAATTTGATCTTTTTCTTCCTGCCATAAACCTAGTCCGGTAGCTATCGCCTCAGTGCTCGTGGCAATGAAGATAATCAGGAATAAGAGCAGTCGAATCAAGCGCACCTCGGGTGTAGATAGCAGATGTGAGCCATGTGTGACAGGCACAAATGCACATCGCTCAAAGCTTTTTTAGCATCGTCGAAATGCTATTGAGACGCGTTCCTCACATAACCAACAAGACAACGAGCTTTTTAACCCTGGCCTAAAATGACGTGCGCGTTGATTTGCTTCCATTTTTGGAAGTCATCTCTATCCAATCGATCTCGACGGCTTGCTCCTGCATGGGCAAATAAAGCCTCACGATGCCAAGCGGGCCTTCAGCCGGTAGTTCGACGCTGATTTCCTCCCAATCACTGTTTTTGAGCGTGAAATCGGAACGCTTTGCTTTGCCTTCTGCACCTTGTGGCAGCCAATCAACATGCGAAACGCCTGCTTGGGATTTCAGGCGTGCTTTGAGCAGGGTGGGGCCGCTGTGCTTTCCAGCAGCGAAGCCAAGAAAGGCGGCATCACCGAGGTTCGTGAGCTTCAAAATGCCGTTTAAGACTTTCGCCTTGCAGTCGCGAGCCTTCCAGCCTTGCAGTGAGGCATCAACGATTTCTTTCGCGAGCGCTTTAGCCTTTCCTTGGGGCTGTGATTTGCCTTCGAGTTCGGGATGATACTGCGCTGGATCAAATTTCGGGTTCGGCACAGGCACGACCGCTTTCGTGTTGATGAGGAAACTGTCGATCAAGGCATCGAGTTCGGCCACGAGGCCTGGTTTGGCGGAGGCTAGGTTGTTTTTTTCCCCGAGATCATCGCGGAGATTGAAGAGCAGATGACGATGCGCGCCTTTTTCCCCCCCATGGAAGATACGGATGAGCTTCCACTCATCGCGATGCACCGAAACCGCTGGGGGTAGCCAATCAGGCACACTCGGCGCATGCGGGAAATACTGAAACACTGCCTTTCCCGTCAAAGCATCGCCCTTCAACGCGGGAAGGATGCTCGTGCCATCAAATTGCTGCCCTTCGACTGGTTTGAGTGCGAATGCTTCGAGCAATGTGGGGTAGTAGTCCTCGCTCTGGATAATCGCCTCACTGCGGCTGTTTGGCTGGGCGACTCCAGGCCAGACGATGATACCCGGCACCCGCGTGCCGCCTTCAAACATTGTCGCCTTGCCGCCGCGCAACGGGCGATTGCTCGTGGGCGTGGTGCCATCGACCTCGTTGTACATATTGCCACCATTGTCAGCGGTGAAGATGATGATTGTGTTGTCCGCCAGCTTTAGCCGATCAAGGCCATCGAGCAGTATGCCAATGGCGTCATCCATGCTCTGAATCATTGCCGCGTAGGTCGGGCTGCGCTGGGCGTCCTTCGGGTCAATGCGGTTGCGATGCGTCTCGATGTTCGTCTTCTTCGCGTCAAAGGGCGCATGCACGCTGAACATCCAATAGTTCATGTAGAAAGGCTTGTCCTTCGTCTGCTCCATCCACGCCACCGCCTCCGCCGCCATGCGATCCTCGATGTGCTCGCCAGGTGATTTCTCTTTGAAGTTCGCAAACTTCCATGGCGCGATAAAACTACCCGCAGGCCCCGGCCCCGGATGATGCGGTAGATCAAAATCAAAACCCTGCTGCAGGGGCGAATACGGCTCCGGCCCGAGGTGCCACTTGCCAAAATGCGCTGTTGTATAGCCAATATCTTTCAGAGTTTCAGCGAGAGTTCGATACTCTGTTTTCAAGCGCGTCGGTGAACTTGGCTGAATCGTCTTTTGGTTCGGCGCAGCTGTTTTTGGCATTGTGGTCTCCAGCGTCACCTGCGGCACATGACAGTTCGGCACCGTGATCCCCGTGCGAGCCGGACTCTGCCCCGTGAGCAAAGCTGATCGCGTCGGTGAGCATAGCGGACTCGCCGAATAGGCACGCGTGAACGTCATTCCACGCTTCGCCAGCCGCTCAAGATTCGGCGTCTGGTAAAACGTTGTATTGCCGTAAAGCGTCGTGTCACTCCAGCCGAGATCATCGGCGAGAATGACGATGACATTCGGTTGCACGGCAAAACTGCAGAGCGAAAAACCAAAGCTAATGGAGGTGATGAGCGATCGAATGATGGGGAACGTCATGGAGGAAAGTTAATGAGTTGGAGTAGCGGCTTGTGCGAGCTCCTGCATCGCCCGCACGGCCATCAGTTCGCAGTTGAACCACAGCGTAGGCCCGCCGGACTTCATCAGCCAGGTAAGGTAACGACCGGGAGCCTTTTTGTTGCCCTGGCTGCGCACTAGCGTACCTGCCAGCGCTTGTGCCTTCCGCAAATGCAGCGCGTCACCTGTCACGCGATACGCGGCGAGGTAGGTGCGCATAAGCTTCGCAGAGCTGGCACACACGGGTGCGTAGCAGCGGTATTGCTCCAGCACGCAGGGGAGGAGCCAGTTCTTCGACTTTGCACCCGCCTGTCCGTCGTCGTTTTGCCCGCCAGGCCGGTTCACAGGAGGCTGAGCCCACATGACGAACTGATCCTCAGCAAAGCGCAGCAGATCAAGCGCTAGCGTCCGTTCCTCAGGAGATGTTTTAGCGCTACTGAGCAGATGAATCGCGAAATCGCAGGCCTCGTGCTTGGTCAGGTTTTCATAAGGCGGCAGCGGCTTCACATCCTCAAACTGCCCCTGCCAGTTCCAGGTGCGCACCGGGTTCTGCATGATCCACGCCACCGCTTTGTCACGCATGTCATCAAAGCGATGCTTCTGCGTGATCGCCGCGAGTTGGTCGAGGAACTCGATGACCGAAGTCGGCACTAGCACATTGTCCGTGGCAGCTCTGCCATCCTTTGGAGTGACAAAAAGAAGCCAGCTCCCGTCCTCGCGTTGCTGCTTCGCGTACGTCTCCGCGATCTGCACCGCCGCATTGAGATACTTGGCATCTTTCGTCGCTGCATGGACATCCAGAAAGTAGCGTCCAGCTTCCGCGCCGCAGTTGGTCATGTAGTTCGCTGGATTCATGTGACCGGTCATGCGCTCGCGAAACTTCGTGGGATGATATGTCGGCGGATGGTACGCCCACGCTGCATCCGCAGGCTGGCAAAGCGCCAGCAAGGTGTCCGCCGCGCGGCATGATGCTCGCAAGGCCTCCGCCGCATCCGCAGGTGCCGGTTTCTGAGTGGCATAAACCGAGAGCAATGAGGCAGCAGCACCGATCATTTTCGAAGGGTAGCGATACAGGTGAAACTGCTCATCGATCTCTCCCGTGGTGAACCAACAGCGCAGATCCGGCGAGTGCACCAGTGCATCGAGCGCCGTGCGAGCACTGTCGCTCCACTTTGGCTCTGCTGCCGGTTCGCTATCCTGGAAGACAGCTGCACGGTGAAATGATCGCGTCATCGCAGCACAGATGGCCGTGCCTTGTTCATCCAGCGCCTCGACACTCAGCGTCGTCTTGCCGACAGGCACCTTCGTCCACACGGGCGAGAGCACCGCGTCCGGCTTTGCCGCTTCAAACATTAACTTCTCACCCGTTACCGTGCTCAGGGTGAAGCGATATCTCTTCGCGTCAGCGACTTCTTTGAACCAAAATGCCGGCGCGAACTGAAACTGCACCGCATTTTGGTTCCAAATTGGCACCCCTGCACGCACGGGCGTAGCCGATTCCACCCATGCCTGCTGGGCAATAAGCTGGCATGATAGGAGGAGCGTCAGCCATTGGTATTTCATGGCATGGAGATGACTTTCAAATGTGCGGCGAGTCGCTGGCGCATCCGCGTCAGGCGCTCAGCTTGGGCGGGTTGCTTGGCGAGGTTGTGGAGTTCATCCGCATCCGTGCGCAGGTCGTAGAGGAGTTCTTCGCCGCTTTCCCAAGCGATGTAGCGGAAGGCATCGGTGCGCAGGCTGTGGCCGCGTTGTTTGGTGTGTGGTGCGATCATGGTGCTGATGGCCACTTGCTTTCCTTTGGCGGCGGGATCGTCGAGCATGGGCTTGAGGCTGCGGCCTTGGAGGTGCTTCGGCTTGGGCAATCCGGCGAGATCGCAGAGCGTGGGGTAGATGTCCACCTGCTCGGCCAGCCCGCTGCGGGCACCAGGTTTCACGCCGGGCGCGGTGATGATGAGCGGCACATGGTTCGCTCCTTCAAAGAGCGTTTGCTTGGCCCACAGGCCGTGTTCGCCGAGTTGGTAGCCGTGATCGCCAGTGAGTACGACAATGGTGTTTTCGTCGAGATGCAGCTCGCGGAGCTTTTCGAGCACGCGGGCGATTTGTGAGTCCACGAAGCTCGTGGAGGCCAGATAGGCTTGCAGCGCATCGCGGGCTTCATCGCGAGTGGGGGCGGCGTAGCGGAAAACGTTGTTGTTGGGACGCAGCGAGGCTTTGGGCAGTTGCGTGAGGTCTTCGCCACCCTCGCGATAAAATGGCGGCAGCGTGAGCTGGGTCTTGTCGATGGCCTCAAAGAACGCTTTCGGGGCCACAAACGGCGTGTGAGGCCGGATGAAGCCCACCGCGAGAAAAAACGGCTTCGCCTTGAACTGCTCTAGCGTGGCGATGGCATCGTCGGCGATCGCATAATCGGTGAAATCCGCCGCTGATCGCGCTGAGGCCGCGTAAGTGCGGTTATAGCCCTCGCCCTTGGCCTTGGTGCGTGGTTTGTCGTCGGGATCGTTCGCCGTTTTGGCCTCGCTGAGGATTTCGTTGTCCCGGTGCAGCGCGGAACCGAGCTCGACATCGAGCCTCGTCTTCGGATCAGGCACATGGAAGACCTTACCGACGCGTCCCGTGGCATAGCCGTGGTCCTTGAAATGCTGCGGCAGCGTCACCTCGTTCGGCAATGCCTTGCGCAGGCTCGTCGTGAGATCCATCACGCCCGTCTTCTCCGGATAGTAGCCCGTAAGAAACGAACAGCGCGAGGGATTGCACAGCGCGAACTGCGTGTAAGCCCGATCAAACCGCACCCCACGCGCCGCCAGCGCATCCATCCCCGGCGTGCGCACGTGCGCATTGCCATAGCAGCCCAGCGTCGTCGTGAGATCATCGACGATGATGAAGAGCACGTTTGGCTGATGCGCTTCAAGTGATGAAATCAGGAATACGAATGAGGCAAGAAATCCAAGGTAGCGATGCATGTCAGGAGGCTAACGTGGTCTTGCCTTTGTCATTGCAATGTCTTTGTCGGTAGTGTTCTGCCATCAAAATAGTTCGTGTAGCGAAGGCAGCATTTTCAGCGGCACTACTTCGATCTTCTCATCCAGCGAATAGCGCCGCTCGCCGGGGTAGATCACATAGACTTTCGTCAAGCCAAGGTCTTTAATCGACTCCTTCATGGAACGACTCCGGCCTGGAGTTGGGCCAGCTTTGAACTCAAAGCCGACCATGCCGTTGGGGGTATCGACCACCATGTCCATTTCTGTGCCGCTTTGCACCGAATAGCAGAAGCAACGGGTCT
>JBIKYV010000272.1:0-2915 GCA_044355075.1 Prosthecobacter sp. | reverse complement strand
CAGTTCAGCAGCAGATGAAACACCCGCAGCGCGGTCTTGGAAGAGTTCTGCGAAGCGACGAGGCGGACTCTTGCGGTGTGTGGGCCGGGTTTGAGCTGGTCGTCGAGGATCAAGGCCCACGGAAGATGCAGGCCGCTGCTCCAGTGAGTCAGCGTGTCGAGCGTGCGTGCGGGGCCGCCGTCGATGCTGAACTCGATCTGACCGGCGTCGGGGCCGGAGGCGATGAAGAGGCCGCAGCCGCTGCCCTCAAAGCTGAACTCGAACTCCGCGCCTGGCTGCGTGCCGACGAGCGCGGGCACGTTCACAAAGCCCTCGCGAACGCCGATCTTCTTGCCATTGGGCTGCTTGTCGTCGTCGGCAGGTTTCCACGACGGCACTTGCGTGAAGCCCTTGATGATCTTTGCCTGCGCGATGTCGCCGAGGCGACCTTTGGCGTAGCTTTGCGCATCGATCGGCGCGGGCAGCGGATGCTCTTTCGTGGAAGCGGCGATGGGTTTGGCGAAAGCCGCATCGAGCATGCGGGCAATGCTGTTCGCGTAAAGCTGATGGCCGAAGGGTGAAGGATGCAGGTTCTTGAAATCGTCCGCCCAGGTGAACTCACCCGCGTCGATGCGGTCCGTGACCTCGCGGGCGAGATGCAGCGAGGGATTGCCATACGCCACGGCCACTCGCTCGTGCTGGGCGATGGACGTGGGCACCTTGCCAGCGTGGTAATCATCCATGTGCGGGGGCATGACAAAGTGAAGCTGCACGATGTCCGTCAGCGGGCTCACGGTGCGCATGTGACGCACCACGCCCTCCATGCCGCGCAGCATGAGATCGGGATGCTGCGGGATGTTCGAGCTGTCATTCACCGCCGCCTCGACGAAGAGCAAATCCACCGGCCCTTTGGCCAACACATCGCGCTCCAAACGAAACGCATGCGGCACAGAGCCCATGGAGCCGATGCCGGCATTGATGAACTCGAACTTCGTCTCTGGGAACTTCCGCGTAAGGTAATCGCACATATGCTGCCGCCACGCACCGCCTGCGGTGATGGACCCACCGAGAAAGATGACACGCCCACTCTTCTCCTGCGTGAACTTGCGCTGGCAGTTCGCCAGTCCATCGCGCAGCTCGAAGTAGTCGTGCCCTTTCGGCAGCTTCGCGGGATCGTATTTCGACTCCGCCGAGGCGAGGGTCGCAAGAGCAAGCAGGGAGATCAAAAAGAGCTTCATGGCAGAGAGCGAGTGGCGATGGGTGCAAACGGGAATCACTTCGCTTTCAGCTTCCACTTCGCGGCATACAAATCACTCGAGCCCGACTTTGTCACTTCATGCGAACCGAACGTGGCAGGCGCGGCGCAGGCTCCGGCGATGATGAGTTCATCAGGAGCTCGGAAGGTGATAGGGTAGGCGCTGTCGTTCAGCTTGCCACCGGCCTGCTGCACCCAGGTGAGGCTGCCTTTCACATCGAAAGCCGCGAGGAAGATGTCGCCACTGCCGCGGGTGGCGAGTGCGTGACCGGCGAGCACGGTGTCTTGATTGAAATCGCCGCACACAAAGGCCGTGCCGTGATCATCAGTGGTTACGCCGAGGCAGTAATCGGTGCCTGGCCCATGCAGATGCCGTGCCCACTCTACTTCGCCACCGGCATTGAGATGCACGATGAGGCCATCGTTGTCCTTTTCACCGCTACTTTGATAGGTCTGGCCTGCGACATTCACGCTGCCTTTGAACATGCCCACGCCCCACACGCGACCCAGTGAGTCGCACGCGATCTCATGATACAAAGCGCTCGGCGTTCCCGGGATCACGCTTGCCCATACGCCTTCGCCCTCTGGCGTGAGCTTCACCACGAGCGCGGCGGTCGTTTTCGATTCGATGCCCGCTTTGCCAAAGCTGCCCGCGCCGGTCGAATTCCCGCCGAGATAAATGTGATCCTTACCATCCACCGCGATGCCATGACCGCTGCCGGAGACGCTACCCGAGGTCGTGCGATGCCAGATCTCGCGGCCTTCCGCGTCATACTTCGTGCAAAACACCTGCCTCCCAATCGCGCCCGTGACGACGACATGTCCTTTCGAATCCATCGCGATGCCGTGGCCGTAGTCGTAGCCCTCGCCGCCCTTCACTCGCACCCAGAGCACCTTGCCATCTGGCGCGAACTTCGCCGTGAAGACATCGTAGCTGCCCGCATTCGGCAGCGCCTCGCCATTCACCCTAGCATCCGTGCTTTCGAAGTGACCCGTAACGTACGCATTCCCCGCTGCATCCGTGATCGCGCCATACGCACGATCCGTTTTACTCCCGCCGATGGCACTCACCCATAGCGCCTTACCCTTCGCATCCAGCTTCACGAGGCACATGTCCATGCCACCGGCTGTCTTGTGCTGCTGATCACCAAAAGAAGCATCGCCAATGCACTCGGACGCCAAGAACACATTCCCCGCGCCATCGGTCGTCACCGCCCGTGTCTTGTCATGCGAGGCACCGCCGCCGCTGAAGACCCAGTCATAGTCTATAGGTTCATTGGCATAAAGAGTCGACAGGAGAGCCAGAAGGATGCAATATTTTTTCATGAATTGTGGTTAGGTTGAATGATTTATTTTAGCGCATCAAAGCTCCAGCGATCGGCTGCGTGCGCCTTGAAGCTCTAAAATCCGTGTCCAGTAGGTATTTCACGTCCGCATGCTCAAATGGCGCGTCATTCACCGGTGTAGCATCATACTTCTCACCATCCCAACTCAGACTAACGAAGTCTTCTAGGCCACGTCCAGCGGTCGTGCCTTGCTTTGGTGCATCGCCCAGGATGACATTGCCGGTGATCAGCACACCTTCCCTCCCCTGGGGAAAGTGCATCGCACTTTTGTCGCGGGAATAAAAGACATTGTTAGCCAGGATCATGCCTTCACGCGCGTTCCATGAGCTACCTTT
>JBIKYV010000271.1:0-2946 GCA_044355075.1 Prosthecobacter sp. | reverse complement strand
AACATAGCCGTTTGTGAGGAGCCATCCGAGTATGCCAGCGAGCACGAAAACCAGCAGCCAGGGGAACTGCTTCTGGTGTCTCCAGCGAAAGGTCAAGAGCATCGATGGGAACAAAAGGAAACCTATCCAACAGCTCATATAAGCGAGGTGATTCATGATTAAGCTAGTTGGGACGCATCTTGTTGGGCGAACGTCAAGGTGTGGCACCGGCTACCGGAAGCGCCACGCCGAAACAGGGTTATGGGTTGTAGTTACCAGGGTCATTTCGACTCGGGGCGGGTAGCCGGTTGTCCACCACCGTCTTGTTCGGCTGCGGGTTTTATAGGTTTTGCGCCGTTGTAGATATCCATGTCAGATAGACCGCCAAAGCCACCGAGTTCTAGAATCGCTTTCCGAATGGCGTCATGTTGGGCCTCAACACTGGCAAGGTAGGCGTCTAGCGCACTAAGGCGCACGACATCCACACGATACTTCTCCCGATCATACCCAGCACTTCTGTATCCAACGTGCATCGGTGCCATATCAATCTCCTCCACAGCAAGCTTTCCGCTAGGATCAAGCTCAGCAGAAAACAATTCGCCGTCCAAGACTACAACAGGTCGGGTAAAAAACAGCCGCGTTGGATTTTCCGCGATGTTGTCAACGCATGGCGGTAAGTCTGCCAAAGCTGACTTGCTCTCGTTAAAATGATGCTCCGCCGCCTTCGCAACGGAAATCATAGCCCCATAAGGACGCGAGGATTCTGACGGTTGCTTGAAACTCTCGTGGATTCCAGTTCCGATCCAGTGAGAACCCTTGCAAAACGAGTGTTCGTATATTCGCCAACTGAAATTCTTATCCCATTCCGCAGGCAGGTTGCCATAAGCCACCAAGTCATTTCTCCACAACATTACCTCACGAATAACGTCACGACGCTCCTTGAATACTACCCAAGGCTTCCCTCTTTCGGACTTCTTCACCTCAATTACCAAAGCCCAGACAGTGTGTGTATGTTTGGTCTTTGAAACTCGGTCCCCACAAGGCATGAAGGCATAAACATCGATCTGGCGCAGTTTACGCTCATCGAGGTCGAAATATCCCATCGTTCCCGTGCTGTCCCAGCGCCCATTACGCGAATAAATAGTTCTACGGACGTTGAATTCAGACGGGAATCCAGTCTTCTCCAAGTCCGCGATAATCTTGTCTTTGAATTCAGGGGACATGGTGATTTTCTGCCGAACGCTTCGGATAAGGCGACGGCGAGCGCAAGACGTTGCTGACACGACAGATAGCCTTCGAGCCGTTGCCTGCATCCGTTTTGTTCGCCCTTGGTTGGTTGATACGGCTACTCATCTGGTCATCTCCAGCAGTAAAATGAAGTCACCGATCTCAGGGCTGGCAGCCTCCAAAATGCCGGACGGTGGAATCGTGAACTTCGGGAAATGATGCCGGATGCCGTCAATCACAGCCTGCTGTAGCGGCTGTCCGTGCCAAGAGTCGTGAGTCGAACCATCAATGTTCAGTGACCCGATCTGATTGTTCTTCGCATAAAGGTGAAGATGCTGCTGTCCATTCGGAGTGTGGGCTGGGTGCTTGATGGCAGAGTAAACACCTCCTAGGGGCTTCCCTCTATGCTGCGCCTCAAGCAAAAGCCCCTCAACCTCAGTGTCGTGAAAGTAAATGTGAATATCGTAGATACCAATGGTGAGAACAGCCACCTTCAATGACGGTTCTGGAATGGGATCAACCACGGGCTGGTTCAACTCCGCCATAATCTGGCGGTATAGGCGATCGAATCGAGGCGTCATATTGCCGGTTTGTTGTTGGGCGAACGATGAGCGCATGCACCACTACCAGCGGCGGCGCACGTCGATCACGGGGTTAGGGTTGTAGTTAATGGAACCCATTGAAACAGGGCGGCTGGTAGTGGTTGTCATGACGCGGCTTGTTAGCCTCTCTTCAGTGGGAGCAGCGCATCGTCGGTTCCATCTGCTGCGTTGACCACCCACGCCGATGAATCAGGGAGATTGAGGTGCTTGGCCCACCGATTCCAGATCTTCGTTCCCCGATAGGCGACCGTCTTGATCAACTCATCGAGAAGCTTGAGATACTTTTCGATCCCAGCGTGCATGGGCTGAACAAATTTGGTGGCGAAGTGAACTTTGCGGCCATGGACAAAGATCACCAGTTCATTCAGAGGCTGTCCAAGATTGTCTTTGAGCGACGCAAAATCTGTATGGGCAAACATCTTGTCACGAAGATCAATAATCGCGTCATGCTCGTCCTTGAATTCAGTCGGAATCACGTCATCTGGCAAGCGAAGTCCTACCTTAAGCTGTTTGTCGCGCTGCTGCTTGAATGGCTTCGCATAAAGAATGAAGAAGGTCATCCACAACGAATTCACCTTCCAGTCCGGAGTCTTTGTCGGATCCAGAGTCGAAATCTCTTTGAGAACATCGCGAGCTTGGTCGAAAATCTGAGTCGCGCTTGTGTAACGATAGAAGTCTATGCGCTCTTCAAGGGTTGCTTTGTGCATCGGATTTCTGGGCGAACGTTTTGGATCAGGCGACGGCGAGCGCAAGACGTTGCTGACACGACAGATAGCCTCCGAGCCGTTGCCTGCATCCGTTTTGTTCGCCTTTGGTTGGCCGTAGAATGCGTCTCTGATCAACATGCCAGTGACGCACCCAACTATTTCGGCGGCTCGACTCCCTCAGTTATTGTAATGGACACATTCGCACCAAATGTCGCATATCCCTTGGATTCGATGTCAGTAATAACTTGAATAGAATCAAGGCCAATATACGGCAAACCAGCCTCAATCGTATGTTGTGACTTGAAGGGGCATACCTTGGAAAACAGAGACGCCAAAGAAGGTTCTAATTGCAGTTTCGTGACATCGCTGCCACTCCGCACTGCCAAGTAATCGTTAACACTCTGTTTGCTGTGATAGATGTCGATGGTCAT
>JBIKYV010000135.1:0-10662 GCA_044355075.1 Prosthecobacter sp. | reverse complement strand
CGCCCATCAAGAAAGCAAGCACGTCACGACACGCCCTTCAAACAGTCCCATCGACCTCCAACCAAGGCGCCAAAAGAAAAGCGGTATCTCCGCGTGGAGATACCGCTTCCATTCTAGGATAACCTTCTTGTTAACTCATTGCGCGAGTGCATCCAGGAGGAACTTCGCTGGCTGAAAGTGCTCGATTAGGACCTCACGTTGTGTTCCACGAATCATGCGAACCTGCTTGATGTCAAAGTTGGGCGTTTTGTGAGGTGCGAACAAAATATCATCGTGCGTGGCATTCTGACGGCGCTTGAACTGATCGGGCGTGATATGACCACCAAGATGATCATCGCGCCCTGTCGCCAAATGGCAGGTTCCCAGCACCTTTTCGTCCTGTATATCAGAGCCAGAGACAGGCAAAACTTGAGTGCCAAAGCCAAGCTCACCTAGAACACCTGTCATCGGATCATCCAGCAGTCGTGCATTATGAGCATCAATGGTTGCTTGATGACCTGCGATGAGGTCACTGCGAATGATTCGACCACCCGTGACCGTCAGTCGGCCCAGAGTTCCATCCTCATATTTCATCGGGAAATGGCCCTCCGCGCTGGTTGGCACGAAATAAACTTCACCAGCAGGCAAATTGGCAACATCAGGAGTGTTTCCACGGCAGAGCCCATGAGATTTCTGAGCTTCTTGGCCACTCAGTTCCAGTTTGGCGGTCAGCACCTCTCCACTCTCAAGACCAAAATCAATTTCCACTGAATCAGCCTTGGTCATCGCGAGACGCAACTTCTCCGCATCTCGGCTCACCTCCTCGTAATCGACAGCAAGCCCGCTGTTGAGGATCACTTCATTGACCCCATGGAGCGTAGCGCCACGAAAACCATATTGTTTGGCAAAAGCCGTCAGCGGAGCAGTCGCCGAATAAGTGGTGATCGCGAGGATGATGTCGTAGTTGGGGTAAATATCACCTTCGAGGCTGAGGCGATTGCCGTGCATATCCACGCATTCGTCAGGCAGATCGAGATTGCTTCCACCGGTCTGAACATAAGCAAACATTTCACCACCCTTGAGAGCCAATTCATCCATGACTCCGTTGTGTAGGCCTTGATAAAAATACTCTTGCGCCCGGCGCTGAATCGCACGCTGCGGATTTTTGAGGAAGGCCCTGTCCTTGGCTTCTGCCAAATCAGGCAGGTCGATAAGGATGCATATCTTGCAGCCAAAAGTCGGCTGAAACACAGTGTGCAAAAGACGATACAAATCGAATTTCGGGAATTTACGGCCATTGGCGGCTGTTTGAACGGTGGGCATGGTAGCAGTCATCATAGAGGAGTGATCGGGGATTCGGGTAGCCGTTTTTACGGAACATCCGTGGAGGGCGGGCGCGCTTTTCTTTTTTGAAAAATAAGGCATCCAGCCAAGCATTACGTCTGGGAAGCCTTCCCTTCGTTTCCCCCAAGTCGTTGTCATCAACCCTGTATCCATCGTTTTAGCGATTCGATGACCCTTGAATTCATCAGGCTAGCTGAGGTCTTATCGGGATACAAAGACAACACCGAGCCACTGCTCTCGATTCAAACTTCTCGCCCCCTGATCAATAAATACTAGTCTAGGAATTTTACTTTGTAAAAAATAGCCAGCGCACCATCTTAGATAAGTCAAAGTTCATATTAGGATTTTGATTGAAACTAAACCCATAAAAACAAGCTATGAAAACTCATTTGATCAAAAGACTTACGACTCTTCTTGTGATCACATTCAGCATGCCCCTGTTGGCTGTGGAAAAACCTAAAACGAAGCCCCCTGAGAAGCCCGCTGCCAAAACAGAGCCTAAAGCCAAGGAAGACACTTATCCTCTTTATGGCAAAGTCCTGGCCATCACCTCTAGGACACTCACGGTGGTTCGTAGTGAGAGTGAAGAAGCCAAGGAGTCCAAGTATTCCATCGGGGCGTCCACAGAAGTGGTCAACGGTGACAAACCTGCCACTGTAGAAGACGTCAAAATCGGCCAATGGGTGGGTGGGTCCGTCAAAAAAGCAACCGATGAAGGCAATGACGTAGTCACCAAAATCAACCTCGGTGTGAAACAAAAGAAAGGCTCAACCAAAGCAGGAACACTCAAACCCAAAAAGGAACCTGCTACCGCAAAGAAAAAAGACAAAACTGAGTGATCCAACACTCCACTCAACCAAAAGATCCACTAGCCGCTGACGAAATTCGTCAGCGGCTTTTTTGTTACCACTGAAGATGTCTGACTGAGACGTGAAAGATCGTCTCAGGAGCTCAGTTCCTCCGTTCCCACCTTGCGATCTCTCACGAGATGGCCTGAACTTATGAAAACCTTTTTCATCTCTTTTTGTTTTGCCCTGATGTCCTGGTCTTCGCTCTCCGCAGCAAAGCCAAACATCGTCTTCATTCTCGCGGATGACCTCGGTTATTCAGACCTGGGTTGCTACGGCAGTGAGATCGCTACACCGAATCTCGACTCGCTCGCCAATAATGGTCTGCGCTTCACGCAGTTCTACAACACCGCCCGCTGCTGGCCGACGCGGAGCGCGTTGATGAGCGGTTACTATGCGCAGCAGATCCATCGTGATGCGCTACCCGAGGTCGGTGGTGGAGGTCAGGGCATTCGGCAGAAGTGGGCGCCTTTGCTGCCGCACTTCTTGAAGCCTGTCGGCTATCGCAGTTACCATAGTGGCAAGTGGCACATCGACGGCCAGGTGCTTGAGGGGGGCTTTGACCGCTCGCTCGACTTGAAGAACCAAGGGAACTTCTTCACTGCAAAAGGTAACTCCATCGACGACGTGCCAGTGACACCGCCCGCCGATGAAAAAGGCTACTATGCCACCATCGCCACAGCGGACCACGCCATCAACTGTCTAAAAGATCATGCCGCCCATCATGCCGGCCAACCTTTCTTCCATTACATTCCCTTCATCGCACCACATTTTCCGCTTCACGCGCTGCCTGAAGACATCGCCAAGTATCGCGACAAGTATCTCGAGGGCTGGGATAAGCTGCGCGAGGCCCGGTTTGCCCGTCAAAAGAAAATAGGCCTTACGAAGACCAGCCTGTCGGCTCTGGAACGTGAAATCGGCCCGCCCTATGCCTTTCCGAATGATATCGAAAAACTCGGCCCCGGCGAGATCAACCATCCCCTGCCATGGAGTGATCTCACGGATGAACAGCGCCGCTTCCAGGCCACCAAAATGGCCATTCATGCCGCGATGATCGACCGCATGGATCAGGAGATCGGTCGCATCCTCTCGCAGATCAAAGCGATGGGTGCCTTTGAGAACACCATCATCTTCTTTGCCTCCGACAACGGCGCGAGCGCCGAGATCATGGTGCGCAATGGTGGACACGATCCCGCTGCACCTCCCGGTAGCAGTGCTAGCTACCTGTGCCTTGGCCCAGGTTTCTCCAGCGCTGCAAACACACCGCATCGTCGGCACAAAACCTGGGTTCATGAAGGTGGCATTAGCACACCACTCATCGTGCATTGGCCCGCTGGTATCGCCGCAAAAGGCGAGCTGCGTACCACACCCGCGCATGTGATCGACTTCGTGCCCACCGTGCTCGACCTGCTCGACATCGAAAAGCCAAAAGCGTGGAATGGCGAGCTGATCCCTGAGGCACCAGGCAAGAGCCTCGCGCCTGCCTTTGCCAACGATAAATCTATCGCGCGTGACTCTCTCTGGTGGCTGCACGAAGGCAACAAGGCCATCCGCGTCGGCGATTGGAAGCTCGTCGCTGCTGAAGGCGATGCCTGGGAACTTTACGACCTCAAAACCGACCGCGCCGAGCAAAACGACCTCTCCGCCAAGATGCCGGAGATGGCCAAAACGCTCGCAGAGCTCTGGCAAAAGCAAACCGATGACTTCATAGCTCTAGCTAGGAAAACCATGGCCATGCAGCCTAAAGGCAAAGGAAAGGGCAAAGGCAAAAAAGCCGCACACTGAAGCAAGCCGTGCGCAGCTGAATATGCCTAAGGCAGGAAACATATACCTTCAGCAATCACTGCCCAAGCTCACTAAGGTAACGAATGAGATGAGCGAGTTGCTGTTCGTTCATCCCTGCAGTGAGGCCGTCGGGCATCAAGGAGCCTCCGGTTTGGATCTTTTGCAGCTCCGCTTTTTTCACGGCAACGATTGCCCCAGTGAGGTCACGAATCGTTAAGGTATCAGTCGTGTCCGTCTGCTTGAACCCTGTTAGAACGCGACCATCCTTGAAGGTCAGCGTTGCTGCTTCATAACCTTCTTTCACGTTCAGCGCGGGCCACACAACCTCGGTGACAATCATGTCGATGGGTAGGCCGCGCGCGATGGCGCTCAAATCAGGGCCGATCTTGCTCTGTGCGGCTCCGGGGATGTGGCAGGCGATGCAGCCGGCGGCCTCGTAGATCTTTTTGCCTTCAGCGGCGTTGCCGAAGGTGTTCGCGCCTTTCACGATGTTGGCGATGTATTCCTTCGTGTAGGTCGGAAGCGCGGAATTGATGCCCGCGAGTTTCATGAGCAGTGGCGAGAGCTTCGCATCGTTTTTGCCGAGGTTGTTGAGCGTCGCGAGCACCTTTTTGGCCTGCGCTGGATCTAGCGCGTCCATCTGTTGCAAAGCACGCATCAACGCCGCATGACCTTCGGTGCGTGAAACGAGCGCAGGGAGCATCGTGGTGTCTTTCAGGGCCAAATCGGCCACTTCATCAGGTTTCAGACTGATGAGCGCATCGAGTGCTTGCGGCTGCTTTTGCTCCAAAGCGAGCTTTCGGATCGTTTCCGTGAATGCGCCAACTTTCCAGGCTCCCGCAAGCCGGATACCTTGCGCAAGCAAAGCCGGGTTTTGCGCCTCAAACAATGGCGCGAGCAACTTTTCGGACTTCTCCGGTTTCGCGGCCTTCAGCGCGGCCAAGACAGCGGCATTTTGACTGGCGCGCTCGAAGATGAACGCCACATCGTTGCCGCTCGCAGTTCCGGCGAGAGCTTTGAGCCACTTCGTCTGGCGTTCGGGTTCACCTTCATGCTTCGCGATCTGAACACGCATGATAGCGGCAGCTTTGGCGTTCGCATTCGGTGTGTAAGCGATGGCAGCACCGCTGAGGTTTTTGAGGTCGTTTGGGTTGTTCTCTACCCAACCGTTTTGTAGCGCAAAGATGAGGTGCTCGTCCTTCTCAAAGGCCGGTTTTGCCGACCACAGCGGGTTCAACACATGCAACGTCTTGGTGAGAGCGTGGAGGTGGTAGCCGTTGAATTCTTTGTCGAGCGCTCGTGTGGCGACTACGGCGGAGCGTGCGTCTGAGATGTAGCTCGCCGCCACGATAGCTTCGAGTCGAACGAGCGCATCTTCATCAGCGATTTGGGCTTCGAGGAGCTGCAAGGCATCTGGCAGGCGGCCATCCCGTGCCCAAGTGGAGAGGGTGCGTGTGGCGTAGGCGCGGATGCGGGGATCAGAGCTACGCAGAAGAGTCTTCAGCAGCTCGGGACGGGGTGTTTCGTGGGCTTCATAAAGTGCGAGCGCTTGGAGTTTACGAAGGTCATTTTGGTTCGGTGTCCAGGTTTCGAGCGCGGCGATGACTTCTTGGGTGTCACGCTCGAAGAGCAGACGCTTCGCCTGATACCAGGCCCAACGTTCTTTGGAATCGAGGTGTTCGAGGAGATCTTCGGTGGTCTTTTTGACAAGGTTAACTGGATTGACTTTGGTGCCATTTTTCCATGTCACCCGCCAGATGCGGCCGTGTTCTTTGTCACGATCAGGGTGACGGTAGCTGGCTTGGTAGTGGCCGATGATCGGATTGTACCAATCCGCGACATAAATGCCGCCATCGGGGCCCATGCGGACTTCGACGGGGCGGAAGACGTTGTTTTTGGTCTCGATGATGTTGGGCAGTCGCGTGGTGCTGAACATGCCGTTTTCGAACTTCAACTCGTGCCATTCGAGGAGGTTTGCGTAGTAGCCGCCGATGACGATGCGGCCCTGCATTTCCTTCGGGAACATGCTACTATGCAAGAACTCTTGGCCCACCTGCTTGATCGGCGCGAGGCAGAGGTTCATCGCCTGCGCATTGACGGCGAGATTTGAGCGAACCATGCCCGGTGTGGTGAACCAACTTCCGATGTTGGCACCGCTTTTGTGAAACGCCTGGCCGTATTCCGTGGTGGTGACGCCCCAGCAGTTCGCTCCGGCGGAGGACCATTGGAAAAAGGGATCGAGATGGCCCGTGCGTGGCCGATATCGCCACACGCCGGCGCGATTCAGCGTCTCCACACCATACGGCGTCTCGACCCTTGAGTAGATGTGGTGGCCCTGCGTAAACCACAACTCGCCACCGAAGCCCCAATTGATGCAGTTGATCATCTGATGCGAGTCCGCCGTGCCGAAGCCGCCGAGCACGATGCGTTTCGCATCCGCCTTGTCGTCTCCATCGGTGTCTTTGAAATGTAGCAACTCGGTGCCCTGCGCCACATAGAGGCCACCATCGCCGAGTTCGAGACCTGAAGGCATGAAGAGGCCCTCGACGAACTTCTGAAACTTGTCCGCCTTGCCGTCGCCATCGCTGTCCTCGCACACGAGCACATAATCATTAGCCTTTTCGCCCGGTTTGATCTGGGGATAACTCACCGCGCAGGCTACCCACAGGCGTCCACGCTCATCCCAGCGCATCTGGATGGGTTTGATGATGCCGTCCTTCTCACTGGCGAAAAGATTCACCGCAAAGCCGTCCATGATCTCAAACGACGCCAGTTCTTCTTCTGGCGATTGCGGTTTTGTTGTTGGTGGCTCGACGGGGATGGATGAGCGGATGCCGGTAGGCGTCACTGGTTTGCCTTCGATCGCTGCCCAGATGTTTTTCTCAGCTTGATCGAGCAGAGGTTTAAAATCCTCCATCTCCTGCGGAAAGATGCGCTTGGTCGAGTCCTTCCAGTCCTTCGAGTAAGGTACATTCGTGCGGTCGCCGGTGAGGAAAGCCCAGTTCATCGGCCGCCAGTAGTCGAACCAAAGGCGCTCGAATTCGAGGACTTGGGCGCGGACGGCTTCGTTGGATGTTGCGGTGAGGCCAAGAGCCTGAACGATGTGTTTTGCTATTTCACGATGACCATCCTCGGTCAGCTCGTGTCCGACATGTCCGACATGTCCGACATGTCCGACTTGTCCGACCGATCCGACGAAAGGCAGCCCCTTCTTCAAAGCGAGCGCTCGAACAGCCTCCGAATACTCTCCGAGCGCAGCGCTTCGCTCAAACGGAACCGGAGCCACCAACACCACCCGCCGCCCCTCATCCGCGAACTCCGCGATCAGCTTTTCATACGCCTCGATGAACTGCGGCAGCTTCTCGATGCCGTTCAGCGACTCCATCTGCCCGAACTGGGCGATCACTACCGTGGCACCGACTTCTGTGAGTTGCTGACGCCAGTCACGCTGCTGACGCCAGCTATCGGTGCCAGTTTCGGCGCTGATACGCTTCTCAGCGGCAGCACGTTTAAGATCGAGATTCTGGTAGTTACCGCCATCGCGCCATTGTTCAAAGACCGTGTCACCTTCCCAACCAAAATTCCGCACCTTGATCTTTAGCTCGGGCTTCGATGCGATTAAGCTTGTTTGCAGGTAGCCATTGAAGCGCGTCCGCTCAATGTTTGATCCGCCGGTAAGCGCGATGACGTCGTTGGGCTTGAGTTCAAAGGGCTCAGCAGCCGCAAAGCTGGCGCTGCATGCCAGCAGGAAAGCAAAGAGAAGGCGCATGGTGTAGGCAGATTATTGATTCGCCGCGAATTCTTCGATCATGAGATCTTTGTAGCTCACGATGGAGGTAGCGCCGCCGTGGATCTGGACAGCAATGATGCCCGTTGATGCGATGTTAGGCTCTTTCTCGGTGTAATCGACCGTCTGTACACCATTAAGCCAAATCTGGATGCGATTGCCCTGCGCGCGGATGCGGTACTCGTTCCACTCGCCAAGTGGTTTCTGTGCTTTAGCGAGCACTTCTGCTGAAGGTTGCGCGAGCATTTTTTTACGACGGCTTTCGTCATACAAAGCACCGTCATAGCCCTTTCCGAGATCAGCCTGGTAGCCCGACACCTCGTGATGATTCGGGATACGTTCGGTACGGAATTGGACGCCACCATTCACAAATCCCTCTGTGCCTTCCAGCTTCCATTTCAGCCTTAGCTCGAAATCACCATACTTTTTGACCGTCGAGAGGAAGTTGTTCTTTTCCTGCTTTTTGTTCAAAGAGCCCGCAACGAGGGCCCCATGCTCAATGCGCCAGACGCTACCGATGTCCCCTTCCCAACCTGCGAAGGTTTTACCATCAAAAAGTGCCTCAGTATCCGCATAAGCCTCGAAACTCAGCGCAAAACAAAGAAGAAGAAACAAGCATTTGATCATAGGGACGAAACTACGGACAAAGAATCCACATCTCGCGAGAGATTGAATATACGGACTCTATTTTCTAAAAATAATAACGCCATGAGAGGCAGAACTCTCATGGCGTCTTTTATAGGGTTTAAGGTGATATCAGGAAGCCATCGCCGATGCCACATTGCCAACGATGTCCTTGCCTGGCTTGAGCGTTTTTGCGCCGGGCGTCCATTTCGCAGGGCAAGCCTCGTTGGGGTTAGCTATCAAATGCACATTAGCTTCCATCTTTCTAACCAACTCGGAAGCATCGCGACCGACGTTGTAGAAATTGACTTCCGAAGACACCAGTTTGCCTTCCGGATTGATGATGAAAGTGCCACGCAGTGCCAAACCTGTATCGGCGTCATATACACCAAACAAACGACTGACTTTGCCGGTCGGGTCAGCAGCGAGAGTATACTTCACATTCTTCATAAGACCTTCTGTGTTACGCCAGACCATGTGAGCGAACTTTGTATCCGTGGAGACGCCGATGACATGTGCCCCGAGAGAAGCGAGCTTTTCTTGTTGATCGGCAAGATCCGCCAACTCGGTAGGACAGACAAAGGTGAAGTCAGCTGGATAAAAGACAAGAATGGTCCATTTGCCTTCTTTTTTGATGTCAGCCAAAGACACCTTGCCGAAGTCACCATGAGTTGGCTCATAAGTTTCCATTTCAAAGTCCGGCACGATAGCTCCGACAGTGGCTTGAGTAACGGTGGTTTCCATGAGTAGGGTAGCGGTAGATGGGATAGGAGTGTTTGCGATAGAGAAGAGGGTGATCTCCTCGTGGCCATGATTGATGCCCAGGACACTACGGGTCAAATGAGAACACGGGTACTACTCTAACTTTGGCTCGGAAAACAATCAAAGCAGTGCATAGAAAGTTGATGACATTGGCTGCAACGAATCACCCTAGAAAACAGACTAGCACTAGGTTCGGCGGAGGCGTGCAAACAACCAATGGAATGATCCATATCGCTGTATCATTTATGAATCAGCATCCCAGGTGATGAAGAAAATCAAAAATAAACCTTGGTCTTACCGGAGTTTGAATCCCTGAACGCGGCTTTGCATATCTTCCAAAACTGGAGCGAGTTCGATCTTTTGCTGAAGACTTGCGGCCCGCAACAATAGTAACGGGTCATCCGCGATTAGATCATCCATGAACTTTCGGTCTTGTTCAGCGAGTCGATCCCCTTCGGCGCTCTTAGTGCTCAGACTTTTTAAATCTCCACGCATCCTACCGATCAAGCGTTTGCGCTCTTCAGGGGGCATGACTTTGAGCCCTCTTTCAATCGTTTCAAAAAGTGGTTCGATAGTTCGATCCACATACTCTTTTCGTTCATCCTCGTTCAAAGAGGCGAGGAAGCGATCCAGCAATTCCTGAGCATCCTCACGCAGGCTTTTGCGCTGGCTTGCATCCAGCCTTTGGTAATCGCGAATCACCATCGCCAGATATTGACGTCGCTTCTCATGGCTCACGCTGCCACCCGACAACCAGGGTGCTTTTTCCATCTTTTCCTGTACTTTACCAGGCCAAGAGACGAGATCATCTGTCTGATACATAACCCAAGCCACGCCCGACCAAATCAAGGCCAGCAAAGCAAGAGCAGTCATCCAGGTGTGAGAATGAAGCGACATTTTTCAGCGTTTGAAGCGGCGGCTGACGATGCTGAGGAACTCATGAGCTTCCTCGACCTCCAATTTTTGAGACAGGAAAAAATACATTCCCGCCGCGAACAACACGGTGATGCTCAAGCTTAAAGCCTGCATGATGAAACTCATGCTAGACCAAGCCGAGAGTACCGAAACTTTCGCCAAGAGACAGATCATCGCCATGCCGACGACCCCCAAGGATAGCTTCGTCAGAGAACCCAAAAGTAACCGTGTCTCCAATCCTCCTGCCACTCGACTCATGTTGATGTAAAGGGCTGAAAAGTTGATAAACAACCCAGCTGCAGTCGCCCAGGCAAGAGCCGTATGATCCCATTTCAGCACAAAAACCGTGATCGCATTCACCGTCGCCGTGAAAACAATGATCGCTAGGCTCACCAGCATGGGAACGAAACGCTTTCCAATCGTATAAAAGGCCGGCTGCAAAACCTTGATGGACGAATAAAACACCAAACCAAATGCATAGGCCTGAAGCGGACCTGCTGTTGCTTCTACATCGGCTGAGGTGAACTTTCCGTGTTCGAAGAGAATCGATACGATTTCATGAGAGAGTAGGCACAGCCCTACAGCGCTGGGCAAAGTGAGGAAAAGTACTAAGCGAAG
>JBIKYV010000029.1:0-33032 GCA_044355075.1 Prosthecobacter sp. | reverse complement strand
GAGGTTGGTGATGCTTTCCGGCTTTTTCGTGAGGGCCTGCATTTGCACGCTGCCGCTAGTCTTGGAGGCGAGTTTGCCAGTAACGACGAACTCGGTGCCATTGGCGAGAGCGGCGGGAATTTGGACTTCGAGGATCGAAGGAACGGATTTAGGCAGTAGAATGGGGGCAAGAGAATGTTCAGTAGGGTTCTTTTGCCCCCATTCTTTTGCCTTTGAAAAGTCATGAATGAAGGGACGCAGTAGCGGCGAGTTCAGCGGAAAATCCTTCTCCAAAAACTGCCGCACCTTTGCTGCTAGCTCTGCCGAAGGCTTCTTCCGCCATTCAGCGATAGGCGCAGGCACATCCGGCGCGGCTTCGAGGCTAGCAGGTTGGCTGAGGAAGTGCCACGCGCCATGCGGATTGCTTTTGAGGATGTTCGGCGAGACGTTCTTCGCGAGATCCCAGGTCGTCTGGCCGTCGTTGAGCGTGAGATTGATGGTGGTGAGGTCACAGGCGTGGTTGCCATCGCGTGGGCCAATGATGAGGGCGACAACTTGTCCCGCCTCGACACGCACGTTTTCAAAAGGACCTACTTTGAAAATGTTCGCGCCCTTGGTTTCACCTTTCGCGAGCACCTCGCTTGTGTAGCCACGACGCACTTCAAGCGCCCAGGTGACGCCATTGCCGCATTCGGGATGGGCATCGGCCACATCGCCGTGAATGCGAAAGGCACCTGCTTTTTCACAACGCCACGCGATGACCGAGGCTCGTGTAGGCGAGGGATGCGTGGCGACGCTGCGAGCTTTCATCACGCCCGGCGTGCGCACAGTGGCGTCGGAGGAGTTGGCGAGCACGCTGAGCGCCTGCTCGCCCTGCCAGCCTTTGATGAAGTTGTAATCGGGTGTGCTCTCCAGCTTCTTCGTGAGCAGCGGTTCGAGCTTCGTGGTGCCGTAGCCGAGGTAGTCGCGCCAAGCGGTCATCAAGGCTGGATCAGCATCGCCTTTGCCGCTCGCGAGGGCATTCAGGCACAGCTCGGTGTTGGCGATAATCTTCGTGCGTTGCACTTCGAGATGCTTCACAAGCGCAGGAAGTCCGCTGATGGGCAGATCGGGCCTGCCAGGAGCCACAAGACGTGGATTCTCCCAGATCACGTCATCTCCCGCGCTGCCATCGCCGGCATCGGTGGTGGTTAGATAAAGCGGCACATCGCGATCCGAGGTGAGTTTGACGCGCATCTCATGTTTCGGCACGAGCGGCGTGACGGGCTCCTGCCAGGCCTTCGGGCCGTTTTCTTTGCCGATGTGGCCGACGTTGGCGAATCGCCACAAAACTTGCTGCCAGGGCTCGATGTCGGCGGCGGTGAGCTTTTTCTCGCGGAACTTCGCACGAAGCGGATCGAGCAAAATCGACTGCTCCGTGCTCGAGAGGGCCTCGCGGAGGATTTGTAGGTATTTTGGGCTCAACCCATCGGCGCTGCCGCGGCCTTGAAGGGCATCGAGATACCTCGCGAGCGGCAAACGGCCGCCGCCCGTGCCGGTGTCGAGCTTGATGCCTTGGGCCTCGGTTTGCGTCCCTGCCGCCGAGGCGGTGTGGCGTGCGTAGATGGCGCGGATGCTAGCCAAAGCTTCATCCGTCCAATCCTGGGTCGAGGCGCTGGCGGACCAGCGCATGCCATGCGGGGTGAAGACCGCGTGAGCTGCGATGTTCTTCGCGGCATCCAGATACTTGGTTAGCAAAGCGGGCGACATCACCAGCGCTGCGCCTGCATTGGTAAAGCCTTCGCCCGCCGCACCATCAATGGGAAACTCTTTCGCCGGATCGAGCGACTCGATGCCGGTGAGGTCGCGCAGCGTGTACGTGTATTCCATGTTCGAGAGCCGACGCAGCACCACGGGCCCTGGATCTCCTGCATTGGCCAGCGCGATCTGGTCAAGCGTGCCGCGCACCCAATCCGTGAGCTGCTTTTTGTCCCCTGAGGATAGCTGCTTCTCCTTCTTCGGCGGCATCTCGCCCAGTTCGATTTGATCGAGAACGTTTTCCCAAATGTGCGGTTCTTTTTGGATGTCCGAGGCTTCGAGATCGAGGTCGCCCTTCTGCTTTTCGGTTGAGTGGCAGTTAAGGCAGTAGGTTTGGATGATGGCGCGAGTCTCGGCGGCATGCACCGAGGTTACCAAAAGCAGTAGGAGTAGAAAACGCATCACACCTCCTCCAGCATGAGTTTAGCATCACCGAAGGTCTTCGGGCGCACGTCCATCTTGTCCATCATCGACATGAACAGGCGGCAGAGTTGGCGCTCAGGTTTGTCTTGGTAGTCGAGCACACGACCACTCTTCAAACGACCACCGGCATTGCCGAGGACGATCACGGGCAACTCGTCGTTGTTGTGCTTCGCGCCGGCCATCATGCTGGAGCAATGCATGAGCATGGTGTTGTCGAGCAAACTGCGGTCACCTTCGCGGATGCCGTCCATTTTTCGGGCGAGATAAGCGAGTTGCTCCATGAAGAGCTGATTCACTTTGAGATAATCCTCGCCGTCGCTGTGGCTGAGGAGGTGATGAATCATGTAATCGATGCCGTGGCCGGGCTGCTGGATGCTCGGTAGATTTGGGAAACGTAGGGCGCTGTGATCGTTGTTGAGCTTCAGCGTGGTGATGCGCGTGGTGTCGGTCTGGAAACCGAGCACGAGGATGTCGCACATGAGCCGCATGTGCTCGGCAATGTCCTGTGGGATGCCATCGGCAGGACGCTGCATGTTCGGTTTTTCCAAAGTCGGCCGCCAGCCTTGCAGCTCGCCACGTTTACCCGCGTTTTCGATGCGCTTCTCCACCTCACGCACACTGTCGAGATATTCATCTAGCTTCCGCTGGTCACTCTTGCTGATGTCGCGGCGCAAATCCTGTGCATCGGCCAATACGGCATCCAGCACGCTCTTGTCGGCAGGCGAGGACTCGTCTTTGAAGAGACGATCAAACGCGAGTGCCGGGTAAAGCTCCAGCGGTGTTGGCGTCGTCGGCGAGGACCAAGAAATATGCGAGCTGTAGAGCATCGAGTAATTCTTGTGCACCGACGGGTTCGACTTCTCACACGCGAGCACGAGGCTCGGCACCTTGGTGGAGCGACCGTAAGTCTGGGCGAGCATTTGATCAAAACTCGTGCCGCTGCGAATCTCGCCACCGGAGGCAATCGGAGCCCCGGAGAGCATGTTTCCCGTCTGCGAGGAGTGGATGTTCCCTTTGCGAGCCTCTTCATGATAGAGGCCGCGAACAAAAAGTAGCTTCTCTTTGAACTCACTCAAGGGCGCAAGCACACGGCCAAGCTCCATCGCTTTGCCCTCACCCTTGGCCCACCATTCCTTGGACTGGAAGCCATTGCCAGAAAAGGTCACGCACAAGCGCACGGGCGCCTCGCTGGCCGGTTTGTTCTTCTTCGGCTCATCGCCCCAGACATTGACGGACTCCATCCACGGCAAGGCCATGGTGACGCCTGCTCCGCGCAGGAAAGCTCGACGGTTGAATCGGTGGGTGTTCATTTTTTATGGATTTATCGTTCTTGGCCGTTTCACTCGTTCTCCGACAGCACTGGAAGCCACTCGCGCCAGCCTTGGATGTGGTCGCGCATCTTCCTCTCGCAGACCGATGGGGATTGGGTCAGAAAGCACTCAAGCAGTTTTCGATGTGCGGCCACTGTTTCATCACGGGTGTCGAGCCTCTGCCCTTGATGCTGCCGGTGCAGTCTTCCGAGCCAAAGATCGAGCTCGCCAAGCATGGAACGCCATAGCTTAAGCAGACGCCCGTTGCCAGATGCCTCAATGATGATCTCGTGAAACTCCAAATCAAGGCGAGTGACCTCCAAGATCGACTTTGCTCGGGCTGTGGCACTGATGTTCTTTTCCAGCACTCGGGGATTCACCCTAATCGTCGGTGCCGCCAGTCGTGCTGCCGCAGGTTCCAGAGTGAGCCGTAACACATAGAGTTCCTCAAAATCCCGAGGCGAGAGCACCTTTACATAAGCACGTCCCGTGACGCTGAACTCGACCAGTCCATCACGCTCTAGCGTAAACAATGCTTCGCGCACGGGAACCCGACTCACACCCAACTCTCTCGCCACCGCCACCTCGGCCAACAGGGAACCCGGTTCGCTTTGGCCATTGATGATGCGACGACGCAAAAGTTCGGTGGCGTATTCGGAACGAGATGATAAGTCGGGCGTTTTTCTCATAATGTATACCGTTTAAATTACCAACGGTATACAAAATGGCATTCTTTCCACGGATGGATTCACTTTATCGAGCAACGAGCCATTTCACGACGTAACCCAACTCCTTTTGATTCAGGTGCAATTAGCTGCACGGCGATGGATTGGTCGATGTTCTCTACGGGCAGTGAAGCAAAGTCATGTGCACACAGGCTAATGATTTATTCAATACACGGATTCCATCGATAGCTCGAGGTTAAGAAGCCTTGTTTCTTTGATTGGTTCGGGCCACGAGGAGCGCTATACTTTTCAGGGGCTTTTCAAGCTACTCACGGGAATCACAGCCAGCTCATTCGCCATATGGCTTTTGTGAGTGTAGCCTATGTAGAGTTTACCCTCGTGCTCGACGGCGTACGGGTAGCTGAAATCGGCATTTGGCGCGGAAATTCCGGGCGTCTGATCGAAGAGCGAAGTGCTGATGAGAAAGACTTGGCTAAAAAGCAACTCGCCTGGCTCGCTAACGGCAATGGTCAGGGGAGTCCGCTTTCCACCGGTGTCGGAGGTCGTGGTACATACGAGAAACCTCTGGCCAGTACTCAAGGTGCCAGCATAAGGCTTGCTGGTAGCCATTGGCAGGTTGGATGGGGCGGTGGATGTCCAGCTGCGCCCATAATCATCACTTACGGAAAGCAGTGCGCACGCTCGTTTGCCATAGCGAGAGATGTTCATGACATGCTTGCCGTCCACAATGACAGTGGATTCGCCCCAGAGGTTAGTCCCCACGTTAGCTGCAGCAGGAATGACTATACGTTGCCACTTCGTGAAGTCATCACCCCGGCTGATAGCCACGGTGGGAAGATTAGCTTCCTTAGCGAAGGACGAAAGATGCAGTCCGGCCATGATCCAATTCCCATCTGCCATTTTCAGGGGCTCCTGCATCGGCCAAAAACCGTCCTCGATCACCACGCCGCGCGATTGCCAACATCCCGTCGCTTCATCCAGTAAATAAGCCCGGGTATGGACCCGATGGTATTTTTCGGCGTGGGCATGATATGCTCCCATAAAGGCCCATAACCGGTCGCCTTGGGAAAGAAAGACTCCGTGACTGACAGCAAGGTCGCCATCACCTGCATCCATGACCTGCGCGGGTCCCCACGTCTTGCCTCCGTCATCGCTAGCTTTGACATGTGCCTCCTCGGTGGGCGTATTTTCCTCTCCCCGGTTGAATCCATAAGAGGCGTAAAGTCGACCTTTGTGCCAGGCGAGTCCAACGCCGAGAGTGAACCGACATTGATCGTCATCAGGCGCGCGCTTTTTAATGACATGAAACTCTACCCCTTTTAGCTGCTGCAGTTCGGCGGCCTTTGGCAGCGGTCGCTTGTCATTCCATAACGGTCGTTCAGCGACGAGCTTTGGTAGATTGTGTGTGGCCATCACAGGCTGGTAACTTGAGGCAACTTCCTCCGCTTTCAGGGCTCGCGGTTGCACCTCGAATTCATCGAGCGCGCCGGTGAAGGACTGGCGCACTTGGCCACGATCCCAGATGCCACCGAGGGTGATGGGAGCCTGCGTCAAGGCGATGGGAGCCTTCAACCTCAACTCATCCACGAGCTTTCCATTCAAAAACAGCGCTGCCTTGCTCGTATCGACCACCAGCGTAACAAGATACCATGCGCCGGCCCTCATTACCTCTGACGACGTCATCGTGCTCCAGACACCTTGTTGAAGATACGCCTTAAGCCTGCCATCCGGTTCGATGGTAAGACTCCATTGACGTTCACCCAGCGAGTAGCGGTTCTTACCCACAAGTATTTGCTGACCATCAGTCAGTTGATAAGGATTGAACCATAGCGAAAGCGTGAACGCGCCGCTAGCGAGATGCGCACTGTCTTTGAGTTCGATCAGTGATTCACCATTAAGCACCAGACTCTGGCCGGCAGCCCCTGGAGCGATCTCGGTCTTACCACGAATGATGAGAGAGTCACCGATAACATCTAGAGGCCATTTTTGAGCCAGACAGGCTACCGTCATGGATATGAGCAACAGCAGGAATGAAAGTGTTTTCATCGAAGGATGAGCGCGGCAGATCTGGCAGATACGATCCTCGTCGTAGTGTTTTTTGTTCGGGCAGCCAATACTTTCTTTAGCAACCAAGAAGCCACAGTGAAGCAGGTAACGATTTTCCAATAGCCGAGGTTCAAGATATCAGCGCAGGCAGACATAACCAGTGGGCACTAAGTCTGTCAGAACCGCCTCATTCACGGCAACTGACCACTTAGTTTAAAATACTTCTCCATCACCATCAGGCTGATGAGCTGCTCATGCACAGGATCGTCGAACTGACTGCGGTAAATTCTGGCCGCCGCAATGATGCGCAGCGCTTCCTCTGGGTAGCGATTATAGTGTTCCATTTTTTCTGGAAGATCGCTAAAGTCGTCGCGCAACTCCACGAAATGCACACCGGGTATTAGACGCCCCTCCATAAACCAACTCTCTATCTTTGGTTTTGGCATCATGCATAACGAGTTGGATGAGAAAATCCACTTGAGGTTGGTCGCTACATCATTGCCCTCGATACTAACGACAAACCGGTGCCGCAATTGCTCCGAGAAACTCAAAAAAGGCTTCCGATCCGAAGCCAATGCATTAGATCTGGTGTCACCAAAATCGGTGTGAGCCATTCCTCGCGTTAGTCTCAAAAACTCCTTCCGCCAAGGCTGGTGACAGGCTCCACGAAAAACTGCGCTAGGCTGCTTCTGCTCGAAAGTGAGAGAATCGCTCACCCGTTTAAAGTGCCTAAATTCGTTGAGTTTGAGAAGCACGCCATTGGGAGGCCACTCGCCGATGCGCCGTGACTTTGTGAAGCTGGGCACCTCCAGGGGCGATCGATTGTCACCAAAACGGTAGGCAAATTTTAGCCTTGGATCAAAGTAGCGGGCATAGCGATTGAAATCAGCGTAATAGGTACTGTTGTAGGCCTTATTCCAATCCCAGCCTAGATGGCGCAGGGCCATCCTCGCCACCCAGCGCCGCAACCAGAAGCCCTCCCAGTTCACTTGGCGCTGGTTTTTTGCGTTGGGGCCGAGTTCAAATCGCTCGTTCAATCCAAGATAGTAATCTACTCGGGACCTTGCTTGAGCGAAATTCGGGCTTGTCGCTGCCGCGAGCTTGCGAGGCAATTGACTGCGCAACCACCATCCAGGTACCATCTGGCGAAACACATGCTCTGCGTAGTAGATAAACTTGATGGGCAATTGTGGTCGAGTTAACATACTTATGTGTTTGGCTATTCCGATTAATTCAATCGAATAGACTTCATTTCCAAAGGGTAGAAAGACTGCAGTCCACGCGCTAGAAACCTCAATTTACTAAAGGCAAGCCTCACGTCAAAAACAACTCCGGAAAGACTACCAGGGGTAGGCTAAGGAATAGCTTAACGCAGGTCAGCGGTTCGCTCTGAAAAAGCATGGCCTGGAGATCAACAGCGAGATGGCTCTGAGTTGGCTAAAGTGCCCTCGGACAAGTATTCGCATCTTGTGGAAACCCACGATCTAGCCGCTGTGAAAGATACGGCGCGCAGCCATATCGAGGCGGTGTGGTTTCGTGTCACCGAAAAGTCCGCGCTAAGACCTAATCGAAGGCGATGACTTGGGATGCATCGCAGCTGCCCTGTTACACTCATGATAGCGGATGTTGAATGAAAAGCTGCCTTCGATAGCTTTTGACAATCATTCACGCCACCCTCAGGGGCGAGCGCATCGTGTCCGGCAATAGACAGCCGGATGACACCAAACCGGCAGACAGGGAATGCAAGGCTACGCCCAGAAAAGAATGAAACACCATTCGTTTTCCACACCAAAAACCTGAACATGGAATGGTAAAGATGCTCACCAACGGAGCATCTTAGCAGGAACTCGCTGATCATTCTTATGCTCTCGGATGATTTGGCCATCCTTCAGATGCAAAACTCGATCAGCCATTCCTGCCATGTCAGCGTTGTGCGTAATGACGATCACCAGAGTGCCGAGTTCTTGATTGATTCGCTCCACGGCCTCTAAAACGGTGATTCCAGTTCCTACATCCAAGGCGCCGGTCGGCTCGTCACAAAGCAGAACCTCTGGTTTTTTTGCAATCGCACGGGCAATCGCGACACGCTGCTGCTCGCCACCACTGAGCTGACTTGGGAAATGGTCCATGCGATGCTCAAGGTTAACCATGGCGAGCGCCTCTTCAGGCTTCATGGGATCACGAGAGATTTCCGTGATCAGAGCTACATTTTCTCGTGCGGTCAGGCTCGGGATGAGGTTATAAAACTGGAAGACAAAGCCGACGCAGTTTCTGCGAAATTGGGTCAACACACTCTCGTCGGCACCGCCTAAATCCCACCCCTTGTAGCGCAGCTTGCCTTCGGTCGGTATATCAAGCCCGCCTAGTATGTTCAGTAAGGTCGATTTACCACTGCCAGACGCACCGAGAAGAACGACCAACTCCCCTGCTTTAAACTGCACATCCACTCCATGCAGGGCGACGACATCCACCTCGCCCGTATGATAGACTTTTTTTAAGCCTTGAGCCTCAAAGATGGCCTGGTGCGCCGACATTTCGAGGACAGATGATCACTGGCAGCCACAGCCACCACCGCCGCCACCACCACAGCAACCGCCGTTCCCCATCACTTCTTCGAGCGCTGGCACTCTACCTTTTTCGAGAGTCTTGGTGATGAAGCCATTGACCGTATTGGCGACCTTTTGAAGGGCATCTTGAGCCGCCATGAAACTCTGCACTCCATCGTGCTGATCAGCTTGGTCTTGAAGCATCTGAAAGCGGGAAAGGTCTTCCGCTTCGAGCTCGACCCCACTGCGATGACGTTGTTCGAGGGTGCGACCTAGATTCATGACATCCCGATAAAGCGCCACGGCTTGCTCATCGGCCAGAAATGCCTCTGCCGCGTCACGGGCGGATTGGATCTCAGGGTCAGCGGCGATAGCGGCACAGAGAGCTTCGATCTGGGCAGTAATGGCAGGAGCGATCAGGGGCGACATGGGACTGATAGCTAACTCTATTCCGCCATATGTCGAACAATTATCGAATCCGCTGGCGATAGAGGGCGCACCGAGCTTCCTGAGCGAGAAAGAGAGACTCTGTTATTCCATTTCCTTGTCAGAAGTGCTAGCCCGCGCCAGAGACTGACCATGCTCCGTGGTGCTGAAAAATGGCTCTTCCCTTACCTGCGAACCGCACGCCATGCGGTGCGCATCTCACCAGCGACGCCCCTCCATGCCTGCATCGCGGTGTGTGACCATTACGAACCTCTGCATGACACGGATTTAGTCGGGGCACGCAAGACGGTTGCCCATTGGCAAAAACAATGGCCCGCCATGGTCGCCGAGCATCGGGATAGCTCCGGCCGTGGACCGAGGCACAGCTTTTTTTACCCGATCGAGCAATACGATTGCTCTTTGATCGCGCCTCTAGCTGATCTTTGCCATCAAACCGGGAGTGAAGTGGAAATTCATCTGCATCATGATGGCGACACGCGGGAGACTTTAACCACCAAGCTTACTCAAGGCGTGGCCGACCTAGCCAGCCATGGCTTGCTCAGCCGTGACACATCGGGACGGCCTGGCTACGCCTTCATTCATGGAAATTGGGCGCTGGACCATTCTCATCCCTCCGGACGTAAATGCGGAGTGCCGGATGAGCTAGCCGTGTTACGAGAGACCGGCTGCTATGCCGACATGACCATGCCTGCGGCCCCGGACCCCTGCCAAACCGCCATTGTGAATGCAGCCTACTACGCCCGTGAGGATGGGCTACCGCGCTCTCATGACCGTGGCACACCTGTTCGCAAGGGACACACGACTGCCCTGCGCGACCGCATGGACCATCTGCTGCTGATCCAAGGACCTCTGGGAATGAACTGGCGGTGGCGGAAGTGGGGGCTGATTCCACGCCTGGAAAATGGAGACGCCTCTGGCAGCAATCCACCCACCCTGAATCGGCTCAAGCTTTGGTTAAGCCACTGTCCACGTGTCTTGGATGGCCCGCCATGGCTTTTCATCAAACTTCATACTCACGGTGGCATTTCAAAAAACTATCAAATCCTGTTAGGTCAGGCTATGCGTCGCTTCTACCAAGAGCTGACCCAGTTTGAGACCAGTAAGCCAGGGTTCCATTTCCATTTCGTCACCGCAAGAGAGATGGTGAATCTGGTGCATGCGGCAGAAGATGGCAAGCAAGGCTCTCCGACCGATTGGCTGGATTATCGCCATGCGCCGCCACCTGTGCTTGGCTAGTCAGCTTGAAAGCGCGACCTTCAGCAGAGTGGCCAAAGCCTGTGCACTCTGCTGCCCGACAGCGACGACCTCACCATGGTCGAGCCTTTGCGGTTTCAGCCCTGCTGCCCAGTTAGTGAGCATTGAGATGCCAGCGACCTTCATGCCGAGCGCACGGGCCTGAATCGCCTCAGCGACCGTGGACATGCCGACGGCATCGGCCCCCATCACTCGCAGCATCCGAATTTCAGCAGGCGTCTCATACTGCGGACCTAAAAGCCCCGCATAGACTCCTTGGTGCAGTTTCACTCTCAACTCTTCAGATGCACGTAACAGCGGCAGTCGCCAGCCCTCATCATAGACCTGACTCATGTCATGAAAATGTGGTCCTCCTAGCAAAGGTGAGGTGCCCTGCAGATTCAGATGATCCGTGATCAGCATCAAGTCACCTACGCCAAAATGCGCCGCAATCGCCCCGGCGGCATTCGTCAGCAGGACACGGTGAATGCCCCATCCATGCATTAAACGAATGCCTGCCGTGATTTCACGGGCGGTCAGACCTTCATAGAGGTGCCGCCTACCTTGAGCGATCAGGATGGGACGACCCGAAATGCGGGACAGCACGAGCCGCCCAGCATGCCCTGGCACCGAAGATGTACCCCAGCCAGGAACCTGCGCATAAGGCACCTCAGCCTCCACTCCCAACAGATCCGCCACCTCACCTAAACCTGAACCAAGGACAATAGCGGTTTCCGGACAAGCAGCGATGATGGCAGATAGGCTCATCTCATCATCATTCCCAGCCTGCGCACTGGCGCAAGGCAACACCTCACTGCTAAAGAATCCCCCGTTGCAGGCTCGGTTCTCCTTGCTAGGCACTCACTCACCATGACCCAAGCCTTTGAAATCCTCGGCAAATTCGATCAGGAAAGCGACTGCCAAAAGCTCCTTTACGCCCCTTTGAGCCAGCGTCTCACCTTCCGCGAGACGCTCGTCTATCGAGTGGAGTATGAAGGTGACCCCGCTGCGCTGGAGGCCTTTGTGCGCCAGGTACTTCTTGATCCCATTAGCCAAACCCTGCGGGATGCAAGCACTCCGGCGTTCGAATCATCTGCGTTTGTCCTCGAGTATGGCATGAAGGGGGGCGCTCTCGATTTGGAAAAAGAAACGATCTTGGGCTACTTCCGATCTGTCTCAGCTCCAGGCTTTAGCCTTCAGAAGCTGACTCTTCGCAAGCGCATCTACGTCTTCGGAGCGAATGCGACTGAAGCACCCTTTGTTCGCGACATCTGCAACCCAGCAATTCATACCTGGGAAGTGCGCCGAGCTGCCTAAGTTTGGCAAAAAGCAGGAAACTATCGGAACTGCGGAAAAACGTCTGTGCAATCCGCTCTTAAGACTTAGGATAAGCATTCGTTTTCCGCAGATGCACGATCACATCCTCAGCTCCTTCAATCAAGCGCTCGCTCGTCTTCGCGAGCAAGTGCTCACCATGTCAAGCATGGCACGCAAGAACCTCGGCGATGCCATGCGCGGCTTACTCGAGCGGGATACGGATCTGTGCAATTCTGCCATCGCGGCCGATCAGGACGTGAATGAGCTGGAAAAGAGCATCGACAACCTGGGCATGCAGATCTTGCTGAAGTTTCAACCCACGGCTCACGATCTACGTCAAGTCATGGGCACCATTCGGGTGGCCAACAACTTGGAGCGCATCGCCGATCAAGCCAGCAGCATCGCCAAACGGGCACGCCATATCAACCATCTTCCTGAAATCGCTGAGGTCAAACTCATCGAACCCGTTTATCAGCTCTGCATTCGCAACCTAGCCGCTAGTTTGGATGCTTTCACCCATGCAAACACTGAAGCAGCGGCTGCGGCTCGCCTGCTCGACAAGGAACTGGATGCCGCAGAGAAGGCACTGGATACCGCACTTCTTCAGATCATGGAAGCTCGCCATGCTCAGTTGGAATCCTATCTTCATCTGATCTTCGTAGCTCGCTTCTTAGAGCGCGTTGGAGATCACGCGAAAAACATCTGCGAGGACACAATCTTCATCGAAAAGGCCGAAGATATTCGCTTCACGAAGCACCGCCGGGAATCTGATCCAGCAGACTGAAGACTTAGAATCCATCGACAAATGATGCAAAAAAAGCCCCGTCCATCACGACGGGGCTTTTCGAATGAATCGCCAGAGATAAAGGCCGCATGGGCTGATTATGCACCACTGCCAACCTTAGCTGCAGCGACGGCAGCCTCGGCTTTGAGGGCTGCTTCGTGACTCTCCAGCACCTTGCGTTTGAGGCTGACACCCGTTTTCTGCGCATACCAAAGCACAAGCGGACTCGCGATGAAGATCGACGAATAGGTGCCGAGGAGGACGCCGATGGTGATCGGCAGAGCGAACTCTGTCATCGCTGGGTTACCCATAAAAAGAAGAATGACCATCGGTGCCAGCGCCGTAGGACCCGTGAGGAGCGTGCGGCTGAGAGTTTTGCAGATAGCCTCATTCATGAGATCACGAATGGAGCCAGCGCCACCGCGCTTGATCGTCTCGCGGATACGGTCAAAAACCACGATGGTATCATTGATCGAATAACCAGCGATGGTGAGGAGAGCGCCCACATGGATGAGGCTCATCTCTTGACCAAAGAGCGCACAAAGACCTGGCACCATGAGCACATCGTGGAAAAGGGCGACAACTGCTCCCAGGGCGAAAGCCACTTCATAGCGAAGCAATAAGTAGAAGAAGATAAAGATCAAAGCCACGACCATGGCAATAAGAGAGGTCTGCGCTGACTCCGAGCCGATGAGTGCACCCACAGTTTCCAGGCTGGTGCCTTTTACGCTATTTTTGAACCTGCTGTTCACAGCTCCTTCAATGATTGCTCCAGCAGCTTGCTCTCCACGAATGGCCAAAACTTCACCGCCGGTGGCATTGCTCTTTCTCTGGAGGTAAAAGCTGCCAATCGGCTTGCCATCAGGAAGCTTGAGTTCTTTCAGTGCGGCCTCGACTTCGCGATCAGAGAGGTTTTTGCCCTCAGCTAGTTCGATATGGAGCAATGAACCGCCACGAAAATCAATACCAAAGCTTTCCTTACCCTTGTAAGCCAACGTTCCAAACGAGATCGCCGTAACCACAAGGGAAGCGACGATGAACTTCGGTGAAATGGAGAGGATGTCGAAAACCTTGTCAGGAATAATACGCGTCGTCTTTAGCCCGTTGAGCAATCCCTTGTCGATGACCCACATGAAAATGACACGTGTTACGATCAACGCGCCGATCAAGGAACTGACCAGACCAATCATGAGCGTAACGGCAAAGCCGCGAACCAAGCCACCGGAGATGGCGAACAGAATCAGCGCGGCGATGATGGTGGTGATGTTCGAGTCGGCAATAGCCGAGAAAGCTTTGTCATAGGCAGATTCTAGCGCACCTGTGAGGGTCTTGCCTGCCTCCATTTCTTCACGCAAACGCTCATAGATCAGCACGTTGGCGTCCACCGCCATGCCGATGGTAAGAACAATCCCCGCGATACCGGGCATCGTCAGCACGAACTGAAAGAGAGACATGCCACCAAACAGAACAGCCAAGTTGATCACCAATCCTACAATGGCGATCAAACCCGCCAGTCGGTAAATAAAGAGCATGAAAACTGTGGTCATGATCAAGCCTGCCACACAGATCCACTTACCCTGGTCGATGGAAGACTGGCCGTAGGAAGAAGATACCGCATTTTCCGACTCAATTGTCATTGGATTTTTCAACGGGTTCTTGAGCAAGGTGGCCAGTTGCACCGAAGACTCCCGGCTGAAGTTACCTGAAATGACGGCCGTGCCACCAAAGCGATCTGTCTGCAAAACCGGTGCTGAGATGATTTCGCTATCGACGATGATACCAAGCTGACGGCCTTTATTCACCGCAGCGATCTCATCAAACTTCTTGGAGCCCTCGGTATTCAGATTGAGGTAAACCTTCCAACCTTCAGCATCCATCGTGGCAAAGGCATCACTGACGCCATCACCTTCCATATCAGGCCGATTGCGCACGAGTTCGGCACCACGGTCCGGTAGATCTTTGCCTTGAGGGTCTTTTTCAGACTTGTACTTCATTTTGGCCCAACCTGGCTCTGTCAGCCCTCCCCCATCGATCTCAGCTACCTTGGAGCGGCTGTCCTGGTGGACGATACGGAACTCAAGCTTGGCCACCTGTTGGATCTTGGTCCGCACATCGGCGAAGTCTTCTGGCTTTACGCCAGGCATCTGGATCAAGATGCGATCGCTACCTTGGGGCTGCATTGAGAGATCTTTTTCACCATTTGGATTGAGACGTTTTTCCAGAATGGCGATGGCCTGCTGCACATCATCAGCGGTCACTGACTGTGTCTTGCCCTCCTTGTCCACAGTCTCCTTCAAACGCACAACGAACTCACTGCCGCCCTTCAAGTCGATGCCGAGCGGTATACCCATGTTCTTCACGGTGAGAACCGAGAAGAGCGTCATCAGCATGATGAGGGAACTACCCACCCAGCGCTTGGTTTTATGGACCACCGTGCCGATGTAAAAAAGCAGCAACAGGAGGATGGCGGTTCCGACGAGGAAGGTGACGTAGGCGTTCATGGGAGGTTGGGGAAAGATTCTAGAATGGGGTAGCTCGATTCAGAGCCTGAAGTTCATGCCGCTGGGGCAAAAGCTCAGGCCGCGCTCGCCTCGACGACATCGCTCTTCTTGCTCACGGAGCCGATGGCACTGCGCTCATACTCGACCTTCATGTTGTCAGCCAGCTTCACCATGACGGTCTTTTCCTTGGTGCTGGTGATGATGCCATGCTCGCCGCCGTTCATGACGACGTGATCGCCGACCTTCACATTGCTGATGAGCTTCTCATGCTCTTTCTGACGCTGGCGCTGAGGGCGGATGAGCAAAAAGTACATCATCACGAACATGAGCACCATCATGATCATAGGATTGCCCAAGATGCCTCCGGGAGGGGGAGTGCCTGCGGCCTGGGCAAGAAAAGATGAGGAAAGAGAAAGCATGTTTAATCAGTGGAATCGGGACGTGTCTGGTAGCGAACGATGACCTCTGCCCTGAATTCGGAGAAGCAACCTTGCTCGATAGCCAACCGTGCCCTGGACGTGAGGGACGCGTAGAAATGCAGATTGTGCAGGGAAATCAACCTCAATCCCAGCACCTCCTGGGTGTTGATCAAATGCCGGAGGTAGGCTCGGGAAAAACCCTGGCAAAGCGGGTGGGTGTCCTCAGCGATGGGCCGAAAATCCCGTGCATACTTGGCATTTCGCAGATTCATCATGCCTTCATGGGTGAAGGCGGTGCCATTTCGCGCAAGCCGCGTCGGCAAAACACAGTCGAACATGTCGATGCCGCGCGCGATTAACTCCACCAATTGGGGCGGTGTGCCGAGGCCCATGGCGTAGCGTGGCTTTTGCTCCGGCAGCAGCGGACAAGCCCACTCGGCGATCCGCATCATGTCTTCCTCAGGCTCCCCGACACTGAGACCGCCGACGGCGTAGCCAGGGAAATCCATGGCGACAAGCTCACGGGCACAGTGCTGGCGAAGATCCTGAAAAACGCTGCCTTGCACAATGGGGAAATGCAGTTGCTTGGTGAACTGAGGATCGCGGCCAAACGCCCCTGCGTCAGGCTGGTGCTCAGCCACCCAGTCACGGCAGCGTTTGGCCCAGCGTAGGGTTAGCTCCATGCTTTTACGCGCCTCATCATGGGAACAGGGATAAGGCGTACATTCGTCAAAAAGCATGGCGATGTCGCTGCCCAGCGTGGCCTGAATTTCCATCGCCGTCTCCGGGCCGAGAAACATAGGTGTGCCATCGACGTGATTCTGGAAGTAACATCCCTCCTCCTTGATTTTGCGCAACTTCGCCAAGGAGAAGACCTGAAAACCACCGCTGTCGGTAAGGATCGGGCGGTCCCAGTTCATGAACTGGTGGAGGCCCCCAGCCTCGCGGATGATGTCCGTGCCCGGCCTTACCCAAAGGTGATAGGTATTGCCCAAAATGATCTGAGAATTCAGCGCACGCAGCTCCTCGGGATGCACTGCCTTGACCGTACCCTGAGTGCCCACAGGCATAAAGACCGGTGTTTCGATCACTCCATGCGGCGTCCGCAGCCGACCACGGCGGGCGGCAGAGCTGGGATCCTGATTCAGGAGGTCGAACATAGAGCAAGCAAAAGGGCGCCGATTGTGGAGGCTGCACTGGAACGTGTCAAAGAGTGATCCAATTCCCCTGAACGAGAATGCTCCCAGCTTATCGACGATCACCCGAGGGCATCAGGGGCCTTGCGACGACGCATTTTTAAAATTGAAGCCTTACTGAAAAAAAACACTCTGCGAACAAAGGCTCAACGGCAAGTTAACCAAACCACTACATGATTGGAAATGGCACATTGGCGCTCGATCCAATTCAAGCGCCTGCCAGGGCGCGGCTGCGGTTCAGCAAATCTAGAAAACTCTGCTCGAAAGGCTCCTCAGAACCACACTGCAAGAAGTCGATTCGGTGCCCTGAGCACTCTCGGGAAAGCGTGTCACAGAACTCATCAAAGCTCTCGGTGTAGCGCTGCACATCCCGCTTTGTGAGCCAAAACCGGCGGCGTTCACCCGTCTCGACTTCATCGAGTTCAACTTCTCCCTCCAATGTTGGCTCACGCTCGTCGGGGTGCAAAATCTGAAGAAAATGACACTCTCCGGGCCAGGCCGCAGCCCGCTTTACAGCCGCAGGTGCAGCCGCCACATCATGCCCAAAAAAGTCCGAGATAACAAAAATGACCCCATACCTCTGTCGAGTGGGGTGAAATTCCGCAAACGCGCGTTCTAGATCCGTAATGCCTGCAAAGGATAGCCGAGAAGCCGCATTCAGGACTTTTTCGATATTGCCCTGACCTCGCAGAGGCGGCAGCTCTTGGTGAACCGAGCTGCCTAGTGAGTAAAGGCTGACCCGCTGCTGAGCCGCCAAGCCCAGATAGGCTAACGCGACGGCAAATCGCAGGGCCTGCGCGCGCTTTGATGCGTGCGGACGCACCATGGAGGCACTTGTGTCCACGATTAGATGCAAATTCAGCTCCTGCGTTTCCTCGTAAAGACGGACAAAGAGCTTATCAAGGCGTGCATATAGACGCCAATCAATCGCACGATAATCTTCCCGCGGTGTGTAGTGGCGGTAATCTTTAAATTCCCGAGTAAAGCCAGTGGCAGGAGACGATTGCGCTCCGCGTCGACTCAGCATACGCCGCTTGCGTAACCGAACTGCAAGCGACCTTAATCGATCAAGAAAGGCAGCATCAAACAGCTCTTCGCGTGGGGTAGCAGGGACTTCAAACACAGCTTCTACTCTGTCCCAAGAGTAAGCCGCTGGGAAGGATGGATTTTCATCTCCGCCCAGCGGGATATAATCCTAGCGTGGAAGAATCAAGCAGCGGCTGGAATACTACCACTGTAGGAGTCAAGGAAGGTCTCCGCATCGCTCGCCGAGGACTCATTCATGGCGTCAGCGATCTGGTTTTGCAGCTCATCACGGAGACGGTTCACCAAATCCAAACCTTTAGAGGTAACTCGCACCAAGACTTTGCGGCGATCATCAATCGCGTGAGTGCGCTCCATATAACCTAATTTTTCCAAGCGATCGACCAATCCTGTAGCCGCAGCCGTGGAATGCGCCATTTTGCGAGCAATGTCCGTCATCGTCAACTCGCGCGCATTGGCGAGATAGCTAAGCAAAAAGAACTGAGCAAAAGAGATGTTCTCACGATTCAATTCCTGAGACAAATTCAGCAAGAAAACGCGCTGACTGAAGAGGATGAAATCCGCCAACTTCGCAGGGTCTTGGCTCTTAGGAGTGACCTGGTTGCCAATGAATGCGCCTGTCAAGGCAGCTAGCTGCGCGTGGTCTTGGCTTGGTGGAGAAGCTTGATTCGTGGTAGGCATACCGGGAGGGTTAGGTTTATTTGGATTTTTTTAAACAGCGACAAAATATAAAGAATTATGAATTTAATATCAAACAAAAAATTCCATAAAATCTGTAAATTATATCGCTTATTAAGTTTGAATCTCTCAGTCGTGAGAAATCAACAAGGCTGTATTATCAATCGTGAAAGTCTTGCTGGCAAGATTTTTTTAAAAATAGTCTACCCATTCTGTCCTAGAAGCAAAAATTCAGAAATACGGCCTCTGCGACTTCTTGGGATCAAAGGCACGTCGCCCTTTTCGTTTGCCCAAAGGCTGCGCGAATGGACTGTCGGTGCCCTATGCCCCAGCTCTTTGATTTTATTCTTCATGTGGACAAGCATCTGCAAACTTTCGCGGAGGAGCACCGCACAGCCATTTACATCCTGCTCTTCGCTATCGTTTTCTGCGAAACAGGCTTGGTAGTCACCCCATTCCTTCCTGGCGACTCTCTTCTTTTTGCCGTTGGGGCCTTGGCAGCACAGGGGCTACTGCGGATTGAGGTGATCATTCCTCTCCTGATCGGTGCAGCCATTTTAGGGGACAATTTGAACTACTGGATCGGTAGGCGCAGTGGAGAATGGATAGTGACCCGACCTTGGTTCAAACGCGACTATCTCACGAAGACGGAGCACTTTTTTGTGAAACATGGTGGGCGCGCCATCATCATTGCTCGCTTCGTGCCCATAGTACGAACGTTTGCGCCATTCACAGCAGGATTTGGACAGATGCATTACTCACGATTTTTGGGGTTCAGCATCGGTGGTGGATTGTTGTGGGTAGGAGGGATTTCTCTGCTCGGATATGCCTTGGGGAATCTGCCCTTCATCAAGAGCAACTTCAAACTAGTCTCCCTGCTCATCATCGCGGTATCTCTGCTGCCCATCCTGATTGAGGTCATCCAACACAAGCGTAACGCAAAAAACAATCCATCCTAAGCCTTCAAACCGCGACAGCGATGGCAACCCACCCTGGGTTCGGCGGTTTAACCCTGAAAGTAACCATTACTGTCACCAGCTAGAGTTCATTGAGCCAAAACAGCACAAGCACTGGTAAGACACCCGAATTGATGAAGGACACGATGGGCTGAAGAAGGTGAATCATCTCGAATCACGACTTCAATTGGGCCCATTCTTGACGCAGCACTGGTTCCAGGATTTCTTTCCACTTCGCATAGCCCGCTGGGCTCAGGTGCAGCAGGTCATTGGCGTAGTACACACGGATCGGATTCCCTTGGGCATCTGCCAAATAATAATCACAGTCCACATAACGAACCCAAGTTTGCTCGCCAGCCCAGGATTTTAACTTCTCATTTAGCTCGTGCACCTGGGGAATCTGAGATTTTCTTTTGATCGAAATCTTCACCGAGGTCAGCACCACCTTGGTTGCGGGCAGCTTCTCATGAACCTGATTGAGAAAACGCGTGTAGTCCTGAAACGCCTCTTCGACGGAAAGCTTCGCGTTCAGATCGTTGCTGCCCGTGTAGGTGACCAGGATCTTCGGCTCATGGCGTAGCACCACCGTGTCAAAGAATGCGCTCAGATCGTTCGCCACACTACCCCCAAATCCGCGATTGATCACGGGTAAGCCGGGAAAATCCAGATTTAGAGTCTTCCATAGGCGGATACTCGAACTGCCCGCGAAGACGATGCCCCCCTTCTCAGCCGGCTGAGCCGCGAAAGCAGCGATTTCTTTGGCGAAACGCTCAGGTTTGGGCCGTGGTGCCGTATCAGCCGCCACCAGAGCCGAAGCAAACGCGAAAAAATAAAGCAACGGAAACAAATGCATCACCCCTGCTAACGAGGCATCCAGGCAGGCTCAAGCATCAAAACGTGCGGATTTCCCTCACTGACCCCAGCGGTCAAAGTCATGTCTTTCTCTGACAGCGCCGCTTGCCATTCGGCAACGCGGCTTCCACTATCGGCGCCCGTCATGCCCAAGTACATCGTCACCATCGGCCTCGAAGTTCATGCCCAGCTCACCACGCGCAGCAAGATGTTCTGCGCCTGCCCCGTGGAATTTGGAGCAGAGCCGAACACCCTCACCTGCCCCACTTGCCTCGGCCTACCAGGAGCGCTGCCGGTTTTAAATGAAGGTGCCATCGAGAAGACGATCCTCACCGGCATGATGCTCGGCTGCGCCACGCCTCCCATCGTGAAGTGGGATCGCAAAAACTACTTTTACCCGGACATGCCAAAGAACTACCAGACCACGCAGTTTGACCTGCCGCTGTGTCTCGGCGGCGGCGTGCCGCTCTATGAGCTGGCTTATCCGAAGGACGCACAGAAGAGCATCGCCAATCCAGGTAAGGTCGTGAAGCTCACACGCATCCATTTGGAGGAAGATGTAGCCAAGAGCACTCACCACGAAAAATTCACCACCATCGACTTCAACCGCGCTGGCACTCCGCTCATGGAGATCGTCTCCGAGCCAGACATCGACAGCGCCGAAGAGGCCGTCGCCTACCTCAATAGCCTCCGGCAGATCCTCATCTACGGCGGCGTCAGTGATGCCGACATGGAAAAAGGCCAGATGCGTGCCGACGTGAACATCTCCGTCCGCCCCGAAGGCCAAAAAGAACTCGGCGTAAAAATCGAGCTGAAGAACATCAACTCCATGAGCGCCATCCGCCGCGCCATCAAAGCCGAGACTGAGCGCCAGATCGATGTGCTGGAAGGCCGCAATCCCGAGAAGCTCGTGCAAAGCACCCGCCGCTGGGATGACGACGCTGGAGTCACCACCAAGATGCGGGACAAGGAGGACTCCCACGACTACCGCTACTTCCCCTGCCCTGATCTCATCCCTCTGCGCACGGCTCATCTGGTCGAGCGCATCCGCTCCACCGTCCCCGAACTACCGCATGAAAAGCGCGCTCGCTTCGAGCGCGACTACGGCGTCAGCGCCTACGATGCAAGCGTGCTCGCCAGTGAAAAGCCACTCGCCGCTTACTTCGAGAACGCTGTTGCTGCCGACACGAAAGTACCTGCAAAAAAAATCGCTAACTGGGTTATCAATGACCTACTCGGCCTACTCAAAGATACCGAAGACGGCATCGCCGCGTGCCCTATTAATGCCGAATCTCTCGTCGCACTGGTCGCCTTGGTCGAAGCTGGCAAAATCTCCAATAATCAAGCCAAGGAAGTCTTTAGCGAAATGTTCATCACAGGCGCTACACCTGCTGAGATCGTCAGAGCCAAAGGCTTCGAGCAAGTCAGCGACGCGGGCGCTCTAGAAGCGATCGTAGATCAAATCCTCGCCGCTAACCCGGATAAAGTCGCCGAAGTGAAAGGCGGTAACGAAAAAGCCATGAACTGGTTCACTGGCCAAGCCATGAAAGCCAGCCAAGGCAAAGCCAATCCCAAAATCGTCACCGAAATCGTGAGGAAAAGAGTGCTGGGCTAAAATCGGCTTACCCATGCCCGATAGCAGCCCATGACTTCGATAGATTTGTGTCGGTGACCACATGTCATCGACGTCACTTTAGCTGATAATCATGGGGCACCTGACAGACTGCCTCTGCCTTGCAGCTTTGACTAGGCTGAGTTATGCGAAAGACTCCATGAGCTTTTCTTATCCTGATCATTGGTGCCTTAAGGCTTGGTTCTCGGATTTTGGTGCTGCCGATTACATTGCCTTTAAAGAAGCATTGTCTGACGACCTGCAAGCGCTGGGAGAAAAGACGCTTGCTGGAGAAGCTTCGCCCACAGAAATCGCCCAGCACATCGTGGCCCTGGAGGCTTTGGGAGATCGTCTTGGGCATTTGTCTGCCTACTTGGGCTGCCTTTCCGCCGAGGATGCGAACCATGAAGGAGTGAAATCGGACGAAGCCTGGTGCGCCACGCTAGAAGCTGAGAATCTGAAGCTTCATGCGAACTTGCGTTCCTTGTTAGCACACCTGAAGGAGTCAAGCTTTCAGCAGTTGATGGCCGAACCATCCATGAAGGATGCAGGCCATGCGATTCAAAGGATGAGACTGGAAGGCAGCCAGCAAATGAAAGCTGAGTTGGAATCACTGGCGGCTGACCTGAATGTGAATGGCCTTCATGCTTGGGGCAGGCTTTATGACACACTGACGGGACAGATGGAGTTCTCGATGACTTTCCCCGATGGTCATATGGAACAGGTGACGATGTCTCGCCGTCGGGCCTTGATGGCGATGCCGGACCGGCGTCTAAGAGCTGCGGCATTTCATGAAGGACAGAAACCATGGTTAGATCATGAAGTCACGCTGGCTGCTGCGCTGAATGGCATCGCTGGCACACGACTATCACTCTATGAGCGACGTGGGTTGGGTCACTTTTTGGACACGCCCCTCTTCGATGCAGTCATGAGCCGAGAGGCCTTGGAGGCGATGCTGACTGCCATTCGTGAAAATTTGGAACTGCCACGCCGCGCACTGCGAAAGGCAGCAGCTCTCCAGGGCACATCAGCGCTTTGCTTTTATGACCTGGAAGCTCCTCAAGGGACTGCGCCCACAGGCATGAATCTATCATGGAATGATGCCTGCACGAAAGTGGAAGCAGCTTTTCAGGCAGCCTATCCTGCATTGGGTGAGTATTTCCGCGAAATGCTGGCGAAACGCTGGATCGAGGCAAAGCCACGCACTGGCAAGCGTCCTGGAGCCTTCTGCACCGGATCTCTACTCCGCCGCGAACAGCGCGTTTACATGACTTACCATGGCACTGTGCATGACATGGTAACTTTGGCACACGAAGTCGGTCACGCTTGGCATTCACACGTGCTGAATTCGATGCGCTCAATGGCCGTGGCTTACCCAATGACGTTGGCAGAGACCGCCTCAAACTTTGGCGAGATGATTCTCCTCTCCGGCATGATGCAAGATTCGTCTCTGGATGCAGAGACACGAGCTTACTTGATCGATCAAGAAATGCTACGCGCTCACGCGAACTTGGTAAACATTCCCATGCGCTATGAGTTTGAAAAAGCTTTTTATACGGAACGTGCGGCAGGTGAGGTTTCGGTATCGCGAATCAAGGAACTCATGAAGGAAGCGCAGCATCAGCTGTATGGTGATGCCTTAGCCGCGGGCGGTGAGGACTCGATGTTCTGGGCCTCGAAGATGCACTTCTTCATCACGGGCCTTTCGTTCTACAATTACCCTTACGTGTTTGGCTATCTCCTAAGCCAAGCGCTTTTTGCTCAATTTAAGGAGGAAGGTCAGGCCTTCCTACCACGCTACGAGGACTTTTTGCGCCTGACTGGCAGCGCTAGCTGCGAGGAGGTGGTGCGACAGACCCTAGGTCAGGATTTAGCAGACCCAGCTTTCTGGAGTCGGGCGGTGCAGGCTATGACTCCCTCTCTTGAAGCTTACGAGGCACTATGATCTTCATTCACGTCCAGCGACTACCGCACGGGGCATCTGCTCGGTAAGGATTTGGGTAGTTTTCACCTCGACCAAGCTTTCTCGACCTAGAAATTCGAGCAGAATTTTCACACGTTCTTCACCGCTGAGCACGCAATTCACGATGCCTTTTAGCCCGCGCATGGGGCCTTCGGTAAGTTCGACCACATCCCCTACCTTCACGTCAATCTGCACTTCCTTCAGTGCTTGATCATTCATCTCCTGGCGAATGGCCCGAATCACCCCGTCAGGAACAGGGCTCATGGTATCGCCAAAGCCCACGATACGCAGCACATTTTGGGAATGCCTAACCGCACGGGTGGAGATCGCTGGAACAAAGCGTGCGAAGAAGTAGCTAGGGAAAAGGGCCTCTATGAACCAGACTTTACCACGGCGGGTACTGCGCTGAAATTTAATGCGCGGACAGTAGGCCTCCACCCCAGGCAGTCCCTGCATCATGGCCGCAGCAAGGTGCTCGCATTTGGGGCGGGTGTGAATGACATACCAAGCAGCTTCGGTGGACAGTTCCATGGGCAGGTGCACGCGTGATAGGCCCGGCATGCGTCATGGGCAACTCCCGTTTGCGCAAAGCCCAGGCCTACTCCAGTCTGCACATCTTTCCTCCAGCCAGCCTTCGCCACGTATGCTCAAAGACCTCCACGACTACCTCTATCACCTCGCCCCGACAGGCGGGCTGCCGATGAAGCCTGTGGGCATCATAATCGGTTTGGCATTGCTAGTCAGCCACTTATGGGCTTGGCGAAATGCAGACAGCACCCGAGCTTTTCTACGCGCCTTCCCCAGAAATTATAAACTGGGCGCACTGATTCTGACGATTGACTTTCTCTGGGGTATGATGGCGCTAGCAAACATGGACATGGGGGAGTTCTTCTTTCTGCGGAAATGGTTTCTCATGCTGGTGCCTGTGGGTTTCGTCGCTGTGCTCGTCTTTGTGCCAGAGTTTCTGGCAGTTCGTGCGCTGGGAAGCCTAATGCTGCTGGTCGCTGGGCCGGTCTTGGCATCTGCCTTTCTCCAAGAGCAAGTAACCCGACTGCTGCTGCCTGCTCTGGCTTACGTTTGGATCATCACTGGCATGTACTTCGTCGGTATGCCCTACCTGATGCGTGATGGCATCAACTGGCTTCTGGCGCGTGAGAGCCGCTGGCCCCTCGCCATCTGGTCCGGAGTAGCCTATGGAGCTATGCTACTCCTGCTCGCACTTTTCACCTACTAAGCTCCGCCCGGTTATTTTACGGTGCTTCTCTTTTGATGTTCAGCAAAAGCTTGGCGTGCCTCCGTGCTGCGACCAGACCTTTTCAGCGCATAGGCTAGGCTTTTCCACGCCTGCGGGTGGGATGGGCGCAAACGGACAGCGTTACGGAAAGCCTTAGCCGCTTCCTCAAATGCCTGGGATCGATCTAACAACAATCCTTGATAATACCAAGCCTCTGCGTTGCCGTAATCAAGCTTCAGGCTACGCGAAATCGCTGTCTGTGCGCCTTCATAATCACGCAAACGACCGCGCACATAGGCGCTAAGATACCAGGCCTGGGCATGAGCCGGAGCTAGTAGCATAACACGGCGCAGGGAGTCATCCGCACTGCCGAGATCGCCATCGCGCACCTGTCGGCCTGCCAAGAGCAACCAAGCGAGAGCATCGTTCGGGCGCTGCTCAACGGCTAGTTCCAGTGCCTCGCGCTCCTCGCTGTTGTCAGCAGAATTCTGCCGAGACTGGCGCATTTTATCAAAAGCCAGCTGATGCCAGTATAGGCCAGACTTAGGGTCGAGAGCCACGGCCTTGCGCTGGCAGTTTACCGCCTCTTCTGCTGCACCGAGATGCGTCGCAGTAAGGCCGAGCAATGCCCAGCATTCGGCGCTACGTGGGTATTTTTTGGTCAAGGCAATCAGCTGACGCAAGGCAGGCTCAAGGCGCTTTTGCTGAAGAGTTTGAAAGGCACTTAGAAAGCCTGCATCCTCAGCGACTTGGCGCAACTTCGGACGCCGAGGTAAGGCATTGATCGGCTGGAGGGGCGCACGTTCACGCCGGATGTGCAGGGCAGCAGCATCGCAGGGTAGGGCGAAGTTCATCCAACTCTTCAGCGGCACCTTCATGCCGACGATGGCGATCACACGACCTTCCTCATCATAAACCGGAGAGCCTACCGCACCGGGGGAATCCTGACCACGCACATTCAGCCAGCCAAGGCCAGTCAGCGAGCTGTCAGCCTGAACCATAGCATCGGTGAGCACCATTCCGCGCTTTTCGGATACAGCCACCACGTGACATCGTTTCTCTTGGGCTAAGCCCATACCAGGGGCCAGCTCCGCTGGGGTCGTGTCGCGGTGCTCACTCTGCAACAAAGCCACCCCAGTCACGAGATCAGCGTGGTAAAAGCCACGGATGCGGTGATTAGTCCCATCCGCTCCTGTCGCAGTGATGTAGTCGATCTTATCCGCAATTTCAGGGTGAAGAAGACCACTATCGGTCAAAATCACGCCATCAGGAGACACGAAACAACCCACGCCGATGGCAAGCTGCGACCCATGAGCATCCCAAACACGGAGACTGACCACGCTGCGCACGATTTTCATCCCCAGCTGTCGCAGACGCTCATCTTCCTTTGTGGGTAGACGAAACGGCACGAGCACCTGAGCCTCAGAAGGAATGAGAGGCAGGAGTGGTGGTAGCAGATCTGCCTCAGCATCTTGCGCGAGCGGTAGCGGCTTTCCAGACTGCTGGAAGAGCAAGAGTGGGTTTTCATACTCTACGGCATCCACCGCTACCCCTGGATCATCTGGCAACTCCAACGGAGGCATCTCGGGCACGTCTAGCGGAGTTGATGCGGATTCTGCACGCTTCGTCACAGGATCGAGCACTTCGGGAGGCACCAGCTTTTTTTCAGCTAGCTGGGCCGTCATCAAAGGCACGGCAGCAAGCATGAACCATAAAGAAAGGAGCAGTCGCATAAGGGTATCTTATTGCATTGTGACTGCTCTGTGACATGCCGTGATGAATTCGTTGTGACGAAATCTTCACATGGAAGGCGTTTCTGAGGGCGATGGCCTGTTTTAAAGGACGCTGCGAATACTCATGCGTGCCCTTCCTGTCATTCTCATCAGCTTCGTCCTTCCTGCCTTTCTACAGGCAGCTGACCTAGAGCTCAAGTCTCTCGGCACAGCTAAAGAAGACGCCATAGGCAAGCGTAAGTTTGGACCTTACGTCGGTGTATCGATGGGTGCTACCACCGGCCAAGAGGGTAAGGTGCGCATCGGTAATCTCACATCAGACCTCAACAGCCACGATGGAGCAGCTATGATCAGCATGGAGGTCGGCAAAAGCTGGCGCATGCGTCGCATTCCCCTAATGTTCTCTTTAGACGCTGAGGGAACCTTCACCGCTACATCGCTACAAGGAAGGGTTCGCAATGCAAAAGTAGCGGGTGATGTCCGCACCTACGAAGCGGACATGAATTCCCTGTTCTTTACGCTCAATGGAACTTTCGCTCTTGATCTCTGGCGGTATCGCGCACGAATGGGTCAGGTGCTCGCCGGCTTCCGCCCATACATTGGCGGCGGCTTTGGTGGTGGCCAGGTTTGGTATAGAAATGCTTCCGCTTCGACCGGGACGGCGACCGCACCCACAGCCACGCCTTTCACTATCGATGAATTCATCAACTCATGGAACTGGTATGCGGGTCTGGAATGGAGCTGGAAAGATCAATACTCTTTATTCGCCGAATACCGTAAAACCATGGTCGGTGATCTTGAAGAATTGGCCGACTTCTCCACGGAAGGTTACATGATCGGCTTCCGCTATCGCTACTAATTTCACAGCACGCATCACTGTCACTCACCTACCTATCTATTCCCCTTTATTCCATGCTCCGCGCCACATTCTTTCTCTTCGCCGCCGCAGCTATCCTTGGCCTGACCTGCTGCAAAACTGTTACCACAGCGCGTGCCCAGTTTCCTAATAGCCCGGTTTCGTGGCAGCTAGTTAGTGAAATAGTCGATGAGGAGACCATCGACTACACTGTAAAATTCAGGAACACTGGCACGCAAGTGATTAGCTTCGATTACACCATCTCGGATGAGCCTAGCGTTCCTCACACCGATGCAGAGGGCCCTAACTCAGGTCTTGTGGAAAACCTTTATCCCGGTGCCGAAGCTAACGTTAAAAACCCCATCAAGAGGATGAGCGACATCTACGTCACCCTAGGCCGAGTGACTTACGGCAAGAAAGACAGCAGCGAACTAGCTAAGCTATACAAGCCATCGGCAGCGAAAGCAGCTGCCAGCTCGACAGCAGCCCCAGTGTCTCTACCTTTGCTGGAACCCGTGACTCCTCCTGCCCCCTGAGATGAGTCGAAAGGCTAAGCAATTCTTATCCCTTCTCGCCGCCCTGCATTGCTGTGGCGGCGTTTTTGCACAAGGGACGGAAGAAGCTGACGCAATCCGGCTCTATCAGCGCGGCATGAAGCTACTGGGAGATGGTGACACTGAAGAGTCTCTAGAACGCTTCAACTCAGTGGCAAAACGCTACAGGGGCTCTCAGGCCTGCGCGATGGCTCTTTGGGAAATCTATCGTATTCAGGAAACCTTAGGCAATGATGAGGCCGCGTTCGAGGCCTTGAATCGCTTAGCTACCGAACAACCAGGGCACTTTGAAAAGGCCCAAGCCGCGCAGCTCAAACTCGTACGTCGGCTACTCGGCAGCGACCCCAAGTCCAAACGCAGCCTAGAGTTCAAAAACACGCCAAAGGCAGTTTTGCCCGAGATCTTGCTGGCGATGCTGAATGCGATTGTCAAAAGCGGGCACCAAAGCGAGGCAGGCATTGAAGCTCAGTTTCTTCGTGGCCTAGTGCATGATCGTGCCGATCAAAAGCAGCAGGCCATCGCCAGCTATGAGGACTTTACCGAAAACTTCCCGAATCATGAACTCGCGGATGATGCCGCCTTTCAAGTCGCAGACATTCCCTACCGTCAGTGGAAGCAAATGCGCGGCGGCTCTCCGCGCCAGCGTGAGGCTGCCGCCGTAGGACTGTCTTGGTTCCTCGCACGATACACTGAGTCCGACAAAGCCGCCCAAGCTCGCGCTAACTTGGCAGAGGTTCACGTGGCTGAGCGTCGTGAATTGCTAGGATTAGCTCGCTTTTACGAAAGCCGCAGCAAGCAAGCTGCAGCGGACGTGTATTACCGGCAGTTGGGAGAGAAATTCCCGGAATTTGTTACGGCGGATGAAACCCTCGCTACCAAGGTACGTGCTAGTGTGGCGACTGCGAAACCGACTGCTCTCACCTCGGGCCCAGAGGACCGCAAAGTCAAACCTCAGTGAGTTGGCCAGAGTCAATCACAGAAACACTCACTCATGAACATTTGGGAAAATACCTGAAAGTTGTGTTGTGAGCCTTTGAAGTCGCTGGGATCTGCGATTTTTTCGGCATCAAAGATCACGACATCGCAGGGTAGTGGCGTGCATGCGGACTTCATTGCGTGTCTTCCAGACTTGGCACTCATCCAGCGCCTCAAAGATCGGTAACGCCTCGTAGCAAATTTGACTGACATACACGCCGCCATTCCATACAGCGAAGCCAGTATCTCATCGCTCTTGGCAAAGAAGCCAGGCACTTCAATGAGGTCTGTGCTCATGCCGACAACACCGAGATTCATGACCCGATTCACCATCGCATTCATACCCAGCGGGGCTAAATACACGGATGAATTTAACCCCATACATTCCTCACACAGAGCCACCCTCGATCAGAGTAGCGGCTTTCGACGCCATATCAGGCTTTGTGATCTCGTCCAAAAAGCCGCAATGTTTGTGCGTGAGTTGCCACCGTTACCGATTATGATACGCGTGACGCCAATGCATAGAAAATTCTCCGCCGCAGGCACTGCACGATTTTCTCAAAATACATCTGCACGTCGATGGAGACCAGCGCGCCCTAGGCTCCACCACCATCAAGGGTTCGCTTTGCTTTGAACCTCACCTCAGCCGCTGGCACGATCCTGCATGTTTTAATTCCCACGGCACCTGGCCTAGCAACTACCCCGGCACCGTCTACGATCAGACCATTGACGATCAAAACATCCAGCGGCTCCTCTGCACCAGTGAAGGGAGTAGAAAGTAATGAGATCAAGAAGAGCGGGAAAAAATGCATAACAGACACGGCCAAAACGGCACGCCGCGTGGAATTCCCTCTCGCACGTTGGACGATAGCGACAGCCCTGCTTAGAAGCGCCAGAGCAAGCCCGAATGCAGAGTTAAGTCTGGGGCTGAAGGCGTGAGTCCAGCACCAATCCCGATGCGCAGCACTAAGCCACTAGGCAGACCAAGCATGCCGGTCAGCAGCACCTGTTGAGAGCTGCTCGTTTCCTCAAAATCTCCCGTAGTTTCCACGCCGAGTGAAAAATCATGATTTAACTCATGGCGAAAACCTGCGGCGTAGCCCCAGCCTGGAGCACCTCCATCACCTGAGACAAAACTAACTAAATTCACGACTAACCTTGTGTGTCGTTCAATATCAGTCTCGAGAATAAGTCGGTTATGCCAACCACTTTCACCATGACGATGGATACCACTATGCTTACGGTGACCATGCCCCCCTAAGCCATGATCATGGATGATGGGCGGCGGCGCATCGGGACCTGTACCGGGATCATGTAAATGCACTGCACTTTGCCCATGAGCATGACCAGCGACTTCCGTAAATTCATAGGCAGTCCACAAACCTGCACGAAAATTGAGTGGCCCCTGAGGCACGGGCAAAGTCAGCACCCACTGTGGGGTGATGCCCTTGTATCGCCAACCGTCACCTTCATCGGAAAAGCCAATATTAAGGCCAAAAGCAAGCGCTGGAGCTAGGCCAATAAAAAAACCGGGTTCTGTAGAAAACTCGTTCAACGAACCTTCCTGAGTGTATTCCACACTCGTGAGGGCGACGCCACCCAAGCTGGAAGGAATGGCACTATCCTGCACAAGGATGAAATCCCGCCCATGGTGCGCATGGGCAGGACGAAACCATAGAAACAACAAACAGGCTATCAGCCTACGCAAGGGTTGAGGGCACATCTCTAGCAGAGGCATTCAGAGAGCTTCATGGACCTCAATCATTGTTAGAAAAGGTCACTGATGCATCGCCAGAGATGACACTGATCGGCAACTCACCAGGGAAGGTATTCATCAGGAAGAAGCCGAGCCCTTTCACAGCCGTACCATCATGCACCAAAATGCCGTGATACTTGGCCGCGCGCGTTGCCCGTGAATCGGAAGCCGCACGCACCTGAAATCCACCCTCATAGAGTCCAGTGCTACGAGAAAGGACGAATGTGACACGGCAAGGATTGCGCGTCAAAACACCAACACCGACGGAAGTGAGACGACCTTCCGCACTGGGGTGATTTTCACTAAACTCAAGCTGTGCATGATCAAAGCTAACCTCAATGCGATCCTGAGCTGTGAGGCTCGGGCGGGGCCCGCCAACCACGCGCAGGGACAGAGGGCCAAAGCCAATTGGGTAACTGGTATCTAATGCCCTGGGTATGCGTGGCAAGCGATACCAATCAGCACTCGAATCCTCCAGCCTTCCTTCAAGAGCTTGATGAATAAAGAATCGCGCCATGAAGGAGCCAGATCGTTCCATACGCTGACGCGGCAACTCCCTACCTTGTCGTGGAATGACCCCTACCTGAGTGAACAGCACCTGGAGAATACCGAATCCACCATCCTGCTCGACTTGCGCCGAATGAGTGATGCTATAGCCATCTGCGAGTTTTATCGTGACGGTTGCATTACCAGCTGCACTAACACTAAAGGAACCAAAGCCCTGACCTTCCGGCAAAGAGACACTCTCATCAAGGTCACCCCTTTGCGTCTGAAGCGCAAAGGTGTAGGCACCACGATATGGTGCTGTAAGCAAAACGCGACTGAGCAACGAGAAAGGTAGCTCATGAAGTCTATCAGACACCATTCCATCCACCGCACGTCGCGCAGCATCATAATGCAAGCTAAGAAGCAGTGGCTGACGACCCGAGCGCGGGATTTGCACCTGAGCTTCAAAGCCACTTAGGCTGTAAGAGAACCGTCCAGCCACACGATGACGCTCAGCCCCTAGCTGCACTTGGCCACTGAAGACACCCAGAGGGGTGATGGTGAGATCGATTTGACCACCAAGATTTTCGTTTAGACCCGCCGAGCGGTTCAGCAACCCCGTGAAGCGACCAGCCATGCCAGACGGCAGCGCATCAATCGCCAGCGATTCCGCAAGAACCTCCGAAGTCCCTGCTGCATTTGATAAGCTTAGTCGCAATGGGAAAACACCCGGAACTGTGGGGATGCCTGAGATGACGCCTGTGGTAGCCTGAACACTCAGCCCAGGAGGCAGCCGGCCCTCGACGCGTAGAGTCGCTGGACGCATCATCACCGGCACTTCAACCCGATAGGGCTGCCCAATCATTCCTGCTGGCAGATCAAAGCCAGGCTCAATCTCTGGTAGCGAAATAACTCGTACGGTCGCTTGGACACTATCCACATACCCTATCGGATTCCTGACACGCACATGGTAGCGGCCAGCATCGCTTGGCGATGAGGCTGGGACTGAGAGTGTGCGTGCCGTCTCAGCGCGCAGGATGACATCATCTTTGAACCACTGATACTGCAGCTCTGCACCTGCGGCAGACACCCCGAGGCGGATGGGACGTCCCTCGACCACCGTGCTGCCTATTGGCTGCGCGGTAATTCGAGGGGAAGAGCCTACCACTGGTGCACGACCCTGAAAGATGGCTTTGAAACCCTGCCGATTCGTGTTCGTCGCAGGGGCATTACTGCCGATCACAAGTGTGTAAAAGCCTGGCTCTAGAGTCCAGGAACGTGTCACAGCAGCTGCTGTATTGTTGTCCAGATGATCGAGGTAGCTGAGATCTTCCGCCCAACCAACATTGCCACGATTGTTATAGGTATGGTCGTCACTTCCATCATTATCCCACCCGCGCCAAAGGGTAAAGCTGGGGAACATGCTACTCGTGTCTGCCAGTCGATTGGGATCAGAACCACTTGGCCATGGCACCGTAGCATCACGCTCGATCGTCAAATCTAGCGTCATTGCCACGGGGATGTAAATGGCCACCCAGCGAGAGGTGTGAGTCCAACCTACAGGCGGATCACCAGCGCTGGCATCAAAGAGGGCATTGTCCTCCCAGCTCCAGGCTCCCACGTGATCGCTGAAGCTGCGTTCACCCCCG
>JBIKYV010000134.1:0-10710 GCA_044355075.1 Prosthecobacter sp. | reverse complement strand
CCCTGAACCGGCCAAGCCTGAACCGAAAGCGACCGAACCTGCACCGAAAGCAACCGAACTTGCCCCTGCAATGACCGCTGCGGAAAAGCCCGCCGAAAAAGCTACCGACAAGCCAGCCGAAAAACCCACCCCAAAACCTGAGCCACCGAAGGTCACGGAAAAGAAAAAAACAGAACCGAAACCCCAAGAGCCATTGGTCGCAGCTGCTGTGCCGATTGAGGACTACAGTGCCATCATGAAGCGGCCCGACCGCAAGCAGATCTTAGACCGCAACCTGGCCGCGCTGAGAGTGCTCCAGGTGCGCTGCGCTATCCTATTCCGCCCCATCATTGGGGATTACATCCTGCTACTCACTGACCTGCGCGAAGATAAGGCAAAAAATGTCGATGAGCGCCTGAAAAAGCTCCGCCAGCGCAGCCTCGCTAGTGTGGAACGTAGCAAAGCCATTCGCGATCTGTTGGACGTTCATGAGGCCAATTACTCAGCCGCCATGTCAGGGTTATTTGATGACTACCTGAGCCTGCCTGAACGCATCCAGGAAGAGCTCCCCCCCCGGCACGACCCCATCTCCAAGTATCTCGATGCTTTGGATCGCGAGTTTTCCAAGCCCTGACGCATCGCCCCGCCTGCCATGCTCCAAGCAACTGCTCTTTCCATTCCTGCGCTGAACACACCAGCAGCTGGCTCAGACAAGCAGCTCGAAGACGTGAGCTTTTCTCTTCCTGCCGGGCACTTGCTTGCAGTTATTGGTGCGGCTGATAGTGGGCGCGGGCAGCTTTTGCAATTGCTCGCCGGGCTAAGGCAACCCTCAGCGGGCAGCATTCACGGCTTTGGGACCGACCTCAGTTCCCACGCACTGCCTGCTGGCCAGCTAGGCTACGTTGTACCAGCAGAGAGTTCCCTGCATGGGCTGCTCACTGTTCGAGAGACCCTGATGAGTGCTCATTTCCTGAGAGTCGCAGTCAGCACGCTTGAGCTGCGAGTGGATCGAGTTTCCCATCTTCTAGTCGTGCTAGGGCTAGAGACTGTAGCCGCCAGGCGTGTCGCACAGCTATCTCTAGCCCAGCAGCGTCGGCTCATGCTCGGCCTGGCCCTAGTCACAGATGCACCTCTTCTGCTGTGCGATGAAATGACTGCGGGTCTGGATGTGCGCTCCCAACAGGAACTTGTGGCCCTGCTGAAGTTCGTGGCGGAAGACCTGCCAGGCCGCATCGTCATCCACGCCACCGAGACCTTGGGAAATCTGGCCAGTTACGACTCTGTGCTGGTCTTGCACGAAGGCCGCGTCTGTTTCCATGGCCCGCCACGCGCCCTCGCCCACTACTTTAGCATTAGCACCGTCGATGAATTGTATCCACGACTGGCTCAGCGACCCGCCGAACGATGGGGAGAGTCCTGGTCCCGCCATCGCGAGTCCTATTACCAGGCTTTTCAAATGGCCACTAGCCCGGCCACATCTAGCGCTAAGGCAGACGACGAAGCCGCCCAGCAAACCAAGGCCGAAGAACCTATCTCACCGCCAAACCTCGCCAAGCAGCCAGCCACCGCCGCAGCGCTGCCAAGCCTTGCTGCACAGACACTGCATCTTCTAAGTCGCCGCTGGACACTCTGGCGGCGCCATCAAGTCGAGTGGCTGGAGCACCTAGCCTTATTCATCCTTTGTCCAGTCGTCACGCTCCTGCTCGTGTCTCCGAACACAGGCTACCTTTCTGCAATGCGGGCGGGTCATACCTCGCCCGAGGCTCTCTGGCCTGCCGCTTACACTTGCAGCATGGTTCTACTCATCCAGGGACTCATGATCACCCTCATTGGTCTACGCACCGGTTTCCGCGAGATCGCTGCCGAGCGTGTCCTCTTTGAACGCGAACGCATCGCTGGCCTGCGTGTTGGGGCTTTTCTAGCGGCGAAGCTCGGCTTTCTCATCCCACTCATCACCGCGCACGGTGCTGCCCTTGTCTTACTGGCCGAGCTCACCGGAGCCTCGCTACCAGGCCATGCCTTGCTGCGTCTCGCACTCATCATGCTGACTGGCATCAGCTTTGGCAGCCTCTGCCTCGGACTTTCAGCCACCAGCCGATCTCCAGAGAGTGCAGAAAACCGCGCCTGGAAGCTTTGGACCGCGAATCTCCTGTTTAGCGGAGCTCTGCTCGGTTTTCCCCGTCCGCTTAGCACGATTTTGCAGCCCTTCCTCACCCTCTTCCAGGGCTGGTCAGGCAGCATCGACACCCTAGCAGGGCTGCCGGTATTTGTTCCCCTTACACAATGGGTACGCACTGGGTTTGCCACGCCCGGCAGCGCCTTGACCACCCTGCTGTTGCACGCAGTAGCGGGCATCGCCCTGGCCTCTTGGGGGCTGAAGCGCCGCCGGCTCCCTCCCGGCTGATTCAGACCCGCATTTCATCTGGTTCGCAGCTCCGCATCCAGGCCTCTCCATAGCGTCTCAAGGTTCCTTTCCTGCCCCGCTGGAGCTGATAAGGAGAAAAGCCACCGCAAGAAGCTTTGTCCACCTAGGCCTGCCACCTCCGCACTCCATTCGGGGCCCGTCATCCTGGCAGGTAAAAAACACCACTTCGACAGGAAAAAAACCTTGGCTCAAAAGCCTGCCTCGCTACCCTTCACGTTCAATCATCGAGCACGTTTCCGGAGCGGTATCTTGGACGGACTCAGGCGATGATTTTCCCGATCCTTTTATGCCAGACGACATCACGAATCCCGAAGTGGAATTCTCCACCGCCGTTGCCGAAGGGCAGGCCTATGACGCCTCTCAGATCCGCAAGCTCGAAGGCCTCCAAGCCGTGCGCGAACGCCCGGGTATGTACATTGGCTTCACCGACGAGCGCGGTCTCCACCACTGTGTCTTTGAGGTGGTGGACAACTCAATCGACGAATTCCTCGCCGGCTTCTGCAAAAACGTCTTCATCACCATCCATGGCGATGGTTCTCTCAGCGTCGAAGATGATGGCCGAGGCATCCCGGTAGAAATTCACCCCAAGGAAGGCATCCCCACCGTCGAACTCGTGCTGACAAACCTGCACGCAGGCGGCAAATTCGGTGATGGCGCTTATGAATTCTCCGGAGGTCTACACGGCGTCGGCGCAAAGTGCGTCAATGCTCTTTCGGATTGGTTCCGTGCCGAGGTCTATCGCAACGGCCAAATCCACGCCATCGGCTTCGAGCGGGGCAAAACCACCGAACCCCTGCGCGTACTCGGCGATCTCGATGATCCAAAGCGCACTGGCACAAAGATCACCTTCTTCCCCGATGCGACGATCTTTACCATCACCACCACCTTCAGCTTCGAGATCCTGGCCAAGCGCCTACGCGAACTCGCCTTCCTGAACCCTGGCATCAAGATCAACCTCACCGACGAACGAGTCGAGTCAGCACGCTCCGAAGTACTCTTTTACAAAGACGGCGTCGCCGAATTCGTGAAGCAGCTTGGGGAAAACAAGGATGTCGTGAATGACAAACCCATCGCCCTCAGCGGCAAGCGTGAGTTCGAGGTCGATGAGAAGCGGAAGTTCTGCCTCGTGGACTGCGTCATGCAGTGGAATGACGGCTACACCGAACAGACCCTCTGCTTCACCAACGCTATTCCGAACCCCGATGGTGGTACGCACCTCACCGGCTTCAAAAATGCCCTGACCCGCGCCATCAATCAATACGCCAAGGCCAATAACCTCCAGAAAGAAAAAGACCCACCCATCAGCGGCGATGACTGCCGCGAAGGCCTCGTCTGTGTCCTCAGCGTGAAGCACCCCAAACCCAGCTTCAACGCCCAGACCAAGGTCAAGCTCATGAATGTCGAGGTCGAAGGCATCGTGAACAGTCTCGTCTATGAGGCACTCAACGCCTACCTTGACGAAAACCCAACCGTCGCCCGCAAGATCATCGACAAGATCCTGACCGCCGCCCGGGCCCGTGAGGCCGCCCGCAAGGCGCGTGAGACCGTCCGCAAATCCGCCATGACTGGCGGTGGCCTACCCGGCAAGCTAGCTGACTGCACCGAGCGCGACCCCTCGAAGTGCGAACTCTACATTGTCGAGGGTGACTCCGCTGGCGGCTCCGCCAAAGTCGGTCGTGACCGCCGCACTCAGGCCATCCTTCCCCTGCGTGGAAAGCTCATCAACGTCGAAAAAGCCCGCTTAGACAAAGCCCTGCAAAACAAGGAAATCCAGGCCATGATCACCGCCATCGGCACCGGTATCGGCGATGGTGCGGACGAAGGAAGCTTCAACATCGGCAAAGCCCGCTACCACAAGGTCGTCATCATGACCGATGCCGATGTGGATGGCAGCCACATCCGAACCCTCCTGCTCACCTTCTTCTGCCGTCACATGCCAGAACTAGTGAAGCGCGGCTACCTCTACATTGCTCAACCGCCGCTCTACAAAGTCACCCGCAAGAAGCGCGAAGAATATGTCCAGGACGACGCTGACCTGAACCGCATCCTCCTCGAACTCGGGGCCGATGAGGTCATGCTCAAAAACACCGCCGACGGAGCCATCATCGACCACAGTAAGCTGAAGCAAATCCTTGAGTTACTAACCCCGCTCTCCCGCTTTGCTGACCACATCCGCCGCCAGGGCGGCGACTTCGAGGCCTACCTCCAAGCTCGCGACACCGTCACCGGTAACCTACCCAAATACCTCCTGCGCGTCCGCGCAGGCAATGAAGAGCACCTCCACTACTTCATCAACGACGACAAGCTCGGCGAATTCGCCCGTGAGCATCCCGATCTCGGCGTCTTTGGCCGCACTCACGATGAAAATGGCAACACCCGTGCCGCCACACGCTCGAAGCTCGTCGAGATCCACGAGGCTGGCCCCATGAAAAAGCTCTTTGGCCAGCTCGATGAACTCGGCCTGCACATCGACCACTTCAGCAGCCAGGATCAGCCCCTGTTTGAGATCATTGAGGGAGATGGAGCCAAGGCAGTCTGCCACCCTATCTTCAATGTTCCCGGCATTCTCGACACCGTGCTCAGCATCGGCAAGCGCGGCATCGAAATTCAGCGCTTCAAAGGTTTGGGTGAAATGAACGCCAAGCAACTCTTCGAAACCACCATGGACCCCGCCAAGCGCCGCATGTTGCGCGTGAACCTCGGCGAGGAAAACCTACTCGAAGCCGACCGAATGTTCACGATCCTCATGGGTGACGTTGTGGAGCCCCGCCGCCAATTCATCGAAGAAAACGCCCTCAACGTCCGCAATCTCGACGTCTAAGGCACACCCCCCTAAAGTTCCGCGAGTCCGTCCTCGGCTTTTCAAAGCCAAGAGGATGGACATCTCGTATGAATATCCTGCCTTCAAAACACTCTCGCTTTTTCAGAAAAAAACATTCGGAACTGAGCAGTCGTCGATATACAAAACACTCTCTGCAGCAAGATCAGGCGCCACCACAAGCTGAGCTTTCAGCAGATTTTTGAAGACCCATAAACCATGAAGGGCAACTGCGAAGATCGTCTATTTGACATCAAAAGCAGCCACCTTCGCACCTCCAGCATCACCACTTCAATCTAAAATTAGATTGATTTGTTAGGCCGGTCAGCACCTCTATCGTTGCTGACCTTGTGCTCGTGATTAGCATGATGCAAAGACCGGGAAAACCTCACTTCAAAGGATGCTCTTTGAGCAATTGATCAGCCATGTAAAACATCATCCGGCCGGGCTGAGCATCGCGCACTTTTTTCACTTCGGCAGCAGACACGGGTCCGTATTGGTTACCAAAATGGTTACGAACGAAGGTAAGGACGTTGGCAACTTCCTCATCTTTGAACATGCCACCAAAAGGTGTCATGGGCACCTGTCCGTCGAATTTCTTACCTGCTACCTCAATCGGTCCCATCAAGCCATAGAGCACAATTTTGATGGAACGCTCGGTGTCAGCCAGCCACGCACTTTTAGCGATCGGCGGAAAGGCTGGCGCAAGTCCATTGCCATCGCCACGATGGCATGTCATGCAGCTACCTTCACGGTGATACACTTCCTGACCAGCGATGAACTGCGCTTTGGCAGCTCCTTGAAGATGAGCCGGCGCCGGCACTGCAACATATTCAGCTTCAGGTTTGTCTACGATACCAGCCAGTCGATCTGCGGCCGTCTTTGCAGCGTTTTTGTTCCACTCATCCAGAGGTTTAGCACTTGCTAAGGCCACAATTTTCTTGGCAGCAGTGATGTCGGTCATCCAGGAAGCAGCAACGATAGCTTCCAAACGCACACGTCCATGGTCGTCATTCGCGGCCTTCTCAAGTAAAGCAGCATGATCCGTGATACGGTGCATATTGTAGCGAAGCACACGCACGGCGGCAGAGCGCGCATGAAAATCGGGATGATTGAGTAGCTCTTTCAAGAGCGATTCATCAGCTTGATTAACTCCCCAGCTCACCCACAAAGCTTCCAGCTTGGCATGAGCATCCGTCTGCTTAGCGGCCCAAACTTGAGCAGCAGGCAGCACTTCCTTTGCCGGATGAGCTCGCAGAGCACGGCGAGCACGGTAACGCGTACGCAGTTCAGGCTCGGTCAGCTGATTCAGAAGCGCATCAACGCTCGCACCAGCAATGGGAGCTGGCTTCACCAAAGGCCGAGACGGGTAAGTGATTCGGTAGATACGGCCATGAACATGATCGCGAAGTGGATCGCGAGCGTTGTGCTGCATATGACCAATGAGTACATTATGCCAGTCGATGACATACAAGCTACCATCAGGAGCGAACTCAAGATCGACAGGTCGGAAATTGCCATCGCTACTTTTCAGCAAGTCATGACGATGTGAAGTTTTCCAACCTGTGCCATTGTCCTCAATTTTAACCTGCTTGATGCCTAGAAAACCAATAGCGTTGCAATAAATTAGGTCGCCCTGAACCTCATCAGGAAAATGTCGGCTACTGACAATTTCAAGACCACTCGTAGGTCTGACTTTATGTCCCTCTGGCACAAGATCTGGCGTCGATGGAGTTTTGCTACCAAAGGCAGGCTTTACCTCCACAGGCAGAGCCCAATTCATCGTGGTGCCAGAGGTATGAAGCAAAAAGTCTTGTCCCCACTGATCATAAACAAAGCCCCACGGGTTTGGGATACTCATCTGAATCATGCGCTCCAGACGACCACGCTGAGGGCTGTAACGGAAAAAGCCGCCATCGACACAGCGCACCGGGCCATAAGGCGTCTCGACATTGGAATGAAGAAAGACTCCTTCGCACATGATGACGGCACCACTTGGATCAGCGGCAAAAGCACTGATGGCATGGTGCGTATCATGCGTATCAAAGCCACCCAACAAAATTTCCCGACTATCGGCTTTGTCGTCACCGTTGGTATCACGGAGAAGGATAAAATTCGGCTCTTGAGAGACATAAACACCTTCTGGCGCGAATTCAAAACCGATGGGTAGATGCAGCTTGTCCGCAAAGACGGTTTCTTTGTCAGCCTGGCCATCACCATTCGTATCTTCGTAGATGAGGATTTTGTCATCTGGCATGGCATCACCAGGACGGTAATGCGGGTAGGTTGGCATTGTAGAAACCCAGAGACGGCCTTGATCATCAAAGCTCATCTGCATAGGATTGGCGAGATTCGGAAACTCCTTCTCGCTGGCGAACATCTGCACTTTATAACCTTCCGGAACGCTCAGGCTTTTCTCCGCCGCCTCACCATAAAGATACTCAGTGCTGCCATTTTTAACACTAGGCACATAATTGGTCGGCACCGACGGTAACTTATGAGTTTTGCTATCGTCGACCTTAAGATCCATTTTTTTCCCGGAGGCTATGTCCTGGATCAATTGATCTCGGATTGAAGCGAGTTCGCGTGTCTTTTTGACTTCATCGGGGTAGTTTTGTGGACCAAAAGGATTGTAACGCTGACCATGGGTATGAACACCGTTGATGAGATTGTAATCATTATTCCAGAACCAATCCTTCTCACGCACAGCTGCATTTAGCATTTCAGGATCAGCTTTTGATTCGCGACTTTGATGACCATAGAGACCCGTGGCCAGAATCTCAGCAACGTGCTTGTAGCCTTCTTCGTTGGGCACGAATCCCATAGTGGTGAGTGCTTTTTTTGACTTACTAAAAAGCTCCTTAGTAGGCGTGAAAAGATCAATGAAGGTTAATGCATGCTTCTTGGCTACATTTTCAATTGCCGCAGCATAGAGAATTAGATTGCCATTTTCCTTCTCTCCGTTGGGCAGATCAAGCGTGGCTGATTGATTATCGAATGCGATGGGACTAACCAACACTACTCTTGGTGCGCTTTTGCCATTGTAGGCCAAGCTCAGCGTGTGTTCGACCCAGGCATTGAGCTCTTCTTCGAAGTTTTTTACCTTCGAAGCCCCATCAAAGGATTCGTTGTAACCAAAAAAGGCAACGACCGTATCGGCCTTCAGAAAAGCGAGCCACTCGTCCGGCATGGGGAAAAAGCCTTTACCGTTGTGAACTTTCTTGTCGGGATGAAACTTTTCGGCACCAGGGAAAGCCCAGGGTGAAGTCCGAGCTGGATGCGGGCGAAAGCCAGGCGTGTCACCCACATGACCCATATTTCGGACAAAAAGATGACGGTCAGGATATCGCAACTGAAGCTCGGTCTCGATGCGGCTGTAGTGCACATCTCTTTCAGCAAGGCCGTTCCCGACCAAAATAATTCTTTCAGCTACAGCCGGGGGAGAAACGGCCTGCGATCTTTTTTCCTTCGCCACCTCTGGCAATGGCATGATGGCGTGCGGCGCATTCTCGGGTGCTGAATTGTTCGCAGCCATGCAGGCTGTAGCAATCAATGCGGCTGAAAAGAAACAAGAGCGAAACATGTGGTAGAGTGAGTTGAGAATAACCTGCTCTATCCACCCCAAAATGATTTACCGGACAAGAAAAGAGTGATTTATAAAAAAGTTAAACGGGTAAAAGTTAAACCCATTCGGTGGGGATTGGTGCACACCACTGTCGAAAATTTGTGACGGCTTTGGGAACATTTCTTGCTTGATTCTTTGAAGCACCTCAGACTTAATAGAATTCGCCATGAAACTCATCCTGCCCCTGCTCTCACTTGTGCTCGCTACCGGCGTCTTCGCTGGCTCAATAAATGCGATTGCGCCTTCGCATCCCGAGAAGGCTCCTGAGGATGTTAGTGTAGCGGGTCCAAAACCTTCAAAATCAATGTTTGGAGGCTATCGCGCCCTTAACAGAAGCATCAAAAATCATGAGACTAGCATCACTCGTGATATCATTTTTCAATACGGAACACCTCGTGTTGAGAAGTTCCAGGGTGAGTATTTCTGGTCTGTGCCTTTCACGTATGCTACCGTCAGCTCTTCTCCTCAGAACCTTTATGGAAAGCCGCTTTCAGACGGGATTGCAGTCACCGAGGCTCGCGCACTAGTCAGTCATGGTAAAGTTGCCTACTGGCTCTATGACGCTCCTAGACCTGTGCGTTCTTCAATCCCAGTTCGCTGATCATATTGACCAGAATCCCAACACAAAGGTGAACCGAAAGGTTCACCTTTTTTGTGCGTTTCGTTAGGAATGAAGACCGAAGCAGGATTCAAACCACGCTTTTAGATCATCTATTCACCACCTGATCATGTCAGCCGAGAGCAAGTTGCTAGCCTTAAATCTCACACTTCCATCTCCGCCTCCGAAAGGTGGAGTTTACCAGCCCCTTGTGATCGTTGGTCAATTGGCCTACATCTCTGGTCACGGCCCCTACCTGCCCGATGGCGGCATGATTTGTGGAAAAGTCGGTGATAATCTTGACCTTGCTGAAGGAAAAGAAGCCGCGCGGCAAACCGGCCTAGCCATGCTGGCCACGATCCGCAAAGAACTAGGAAACCTAGACCGCATCCGACGTGTGGTGAAACTACTTGGCATGGTGAACTGCACCTCCGAATTCACTGAACACCCTAAAGTCATCAACGGATGCAGCGAGCTTTTTGCCCAAATCTGGGGAGAAGACGCTGGCGTTGGAGCACGCAGTGCCGTTGGTATGGGTTCCTTGCCAGGAAACATCGCAGTAGAAATTGAAGGTATTTTTGAGCTGGCATAGTTTTCTTCTGACCTAAAGAAAGGTAGACAAAAACGAACTGAATCAGCCAAACAGGCGACGAAAATTCGTCTCGATATGACTCACAAGATCCTCCATAACCATGCCTCGAACCCGGGCTAAAAGATTATAGCTCACCACCAGATTTGCAGGATGATTGATTGATTTGCCATCGCAAATCAAAGGATAGCGGTTCCATTCATCTGGCGGCCACATGTCTGGTGCATCTGTCTCTACCAGCAGTCGCTCAAGTGGCACCGCTGCAAAAACAGCAAGCTGCTGGGCTTTTCTGGCATGTGCGAAATAGGGCGAAAGTGAAAAGTAGGCACCCATTTGCACCCATGATGGAATCATCTCGATGGGTCCCGTGTAGGAATGCAGTAAAAATCGTTGCGGACATAGCTTTGGTCTTCGCATCTCTTCTTCCAAATGCCCCCAAGCACGAAGGCAATGAATTGTGACTGGTCGGTCGAGCTCAACAGCCAAAGCCAATTGTTGCTGAAAACACAGTCGCTGTGTCGAGAAATCAGCATTTTTGATCCATTGATCCAAACCAATCTCACCCACAACAGATCGAGGGTAGAGTAACAGATAATCACGAAGCCGCTCAAGCCAATCCACGCCTCTCTGCTTTACATACCAAGGATGTAGACCAAACGAAGGACGAACCCAGTGC
>JBIKYV010000133.1:0-10724 GCA_044355075.1 Prosthecobacter sp. | reverse complement strand
CGCCACTAGCACCTTTTTGGCCGCTTTGCAGCACGACATAGCCGGGCAGGTCTTGGTTCTCCGTGCCCAGGCCGTAGAGCGTCCAAGCACCAAAGCTCGGCCGACCGAAGATCTGTGAGCCCGTGCTCATCAGGATCTGGGCGGGCGCATGGTTGAAGGCATCCGTCTTCATGGATCGGACGAGGGTGAGGTCATCGGCAATCTTTGCGGTGTGCGGCAACAGCTCGCTAATCTCGGCTCCACTTTGACCATGGCGGTCAAATTTGAACTTGGGTCCTAGGAGCTTGCTGTTTGGGTTGATGAAGGCCGCACGATACCCTTTTAAAAGATCCGCAGGTGGTAGCTGCCCATCCCATTTAGCGAGTTCGGGTTTGTGATCAAAAAGCTCCAGGTGACTGGGCGCGCCCCCCATAAAAAGGTAAATGACACGCTTAGCACGAGCGGACTGATGCGGCTTTTTCTGCGCCAACGGGCTGGCTGGTTGACTAGCCCCTTGAGCACGCATGAGATCCAGAGCAGCAAGCGTGGCCATGCCCACGCCACAGTCTTTGAAAAACCAACGACGACTTAGGTAACGTGCGTGTTCAGCGTGAAGATCGCGAAGCAGATTCATGGCTGGGAAAAGGAATATAGTATGAAGAAGGCGTGTGCTGAGATAGCTCTCTTTCAAGCATGGCAGTGAAAGCCATGCGCAGCGGTAGAGTGCTGTAATGTAAGAGCTATGGCTATAGTCTCTTGCCAGTTCTCAAAGAAAGCCTAGAGCTAACGCAATGCCTGAGGAAACTCCCGCCTCCAGTTCTGATTCTAGCTTTCCTGCTGAGCTTCTGGCTCCTGCTAAGGCACTGGAATCTGCGCTCCAAGCGGGGCAGCCCGTGGACAAGGTCTTTGCAGATTTTTGTGTCCGCGCCTATGTGAAACCTGAATGGGCAGGTCCAGCCAGTGAGTTTCTGGCTAATTTGTTCGAAGGGCGTGAGGCCATGCTAGCCGCATTAACACGTGTGCCCGACCTGATCATCGAGCTGGCATCCGGGCAGCAAACGCTAACGACCATCGTGGCCTTCGAGTGGGTTGCAGCATCCGATGCAACGCGACTCAGCAAGCTGTCGGAAGCTCTGGCGGCGACCCATGGAAAGATGCACAACCCCGAGGTAGTGCACCTGATGTTGGCACTAGCTAGCTCACTGGCCATCATGCGCTATTCCCGTGCAGAGCAGATGCTCAATCTAGCACAGGCACAGGCTGAAGAGGAACATCGAGACAGTCTAGCTGAGGCTAAACTGTGGATGGCAGTGGGGCGCATTCTGCGTGGTAGCAACCAGGAGGTGCGCGAGCTTTGGAATCATCGCTTAAGACGCCGACGCACATCTTGGACATGGGAAAGCCCAACCGAACGAGCCGCACTGAATGAATTAGCCGATCATTTGAAGCCTGGCCTACAAGGCATTGAGCTGTTTCAGTCCATCGTACCCTCATGCTGGTGGGAAATCGCCGTACAACTGGCGACTGAGCGTGCTTCCTTGCGTGAGCTTTATGAACGGCGTCCTCCGCCCGAATCCCCACTAGAGCCTGATGCGCAAGAGCAGCCACTTCCAATAAAAGCAGATGAAGATAAAGGCAATGGCGAAGAGAGCAAACACCCCATAGCATCACCACCTTCCGCCCATCCGCAGGTGATGGTGATGAATGCCTTGCCTTTCTTTTTGGGTGGCCTCGTCGGTGCGGCAGCTCTTTCGATCGTCATCGCTATCAGCCCCTACGATCTAAACAAAAACAAACTGAAGAACACCACAGAGTTCGCCACTGCGCCCCCCACCCAAGCCGAACATCAGGTCAAACTTCCTGCGAATGCAGAGAGCCTGAAGTGGATCAAAGAAGAGCTTTCCCGGATTCAAACAGAGAACGATGACTTAAAGGTGCTATGGTCGCGGGTGCAGCGTGGAACCTGGGCTGAGCAACAAGCCCTGCTGAAGGGAGAGACACCCGACTTATCTGCTGAGGACTCACGACGATTACGCCTACTGATTTGGCTGCACCTAGATCCACCAGATGACCCAGCTACCCAAGCTGAACTACCAGCCCTACTGGCAAGTATCCGTGCGGACAGTGATACTCTGGAGCTATGGCAACATCTCGCCGGAGCACGCACAGTCATGGAAAAAACCGTCAGAGAGGCTGCGCGGCGGCAAATCTACGCCAATCCTAGTGCCTGGTCTCCGAGCCAAAAAGAACGGCTCAATCAACTGGGCTGGCCGGTCGCCCCGCCATGACACTCGCAGGCTCACGGACAAAAAGAAGTCGCAGGCTATTCAGACACACCAGCACCGTGCTGCCCTCATGAGTCAGCACGCCCAATGTCAGTGGGACAATACCCGCGAGCGCGGCTAGAGCCATGATCGCTACCGAGCCTAGTGAGATGACTAGATTTTGCTGAATGATTGCCCGTGCGCAAAGGCTGATGTGGCGGGCGGACAGGAGCTTTTCGATCTTGTCCTGCATCAGCACGACATCGGCCTGCTCCAGTGCCGCATCACTACCACGCGCCCCCATAGCCAGACTCACATAAGCGGCGGCGAGGCTAGGAGCATCATTGACTCCATCCCCCACCATCGCGACACGGTGCCCTTGGCGAGTCAGCTCCTGAATGACTGAAACTTTGTCCTCAGGGTGTAGCCCAGCGCGCACATCAGACACGCCTAGATCACGAGCGACCTGCACCGCAGCGGCGCGGCGATCTCCCGTGAGCATCAGTGTGGTCAGCCCCTCTTCAGCCAGTTTTTTCAAAACCGCACGACTCCCAGAGCGAATCTCATCCCGCAGCAGCAGACGCCCCATCACAGAGGCATTCAGTAGCCAGACCTCCGTGAGGCCAGGGGCGGCATCGGGCACGTCCTTCAGCCATTCAGCAAAGTCGCCTTGCTGCATCAACTCTCGCCGCCCCGCATAGGTCAGACCACGATCCGTCACCCCACGCAGTCCCATTCCAGGCAGGGATTGGATGCCAGTGACCTCGCCCAAAATCAATCCATCCGCCTGAGCGTAACGGGTGATCGCATGAGCAATCGGGTGATTCGAATGGGCATCCAGGGTCGCAGCTAAACGCAGCACCTCCTTTTCCTGTCCTGCCGGAAAGCTCTCGACGGCCGTGACCTGCAAGTTCCCCTCCGTGAGCGTGCCGGTTTTATCCATAGCGACGGTATCAACCTCGCCAAGTTTTTCGATGGCAGCCCCTCCACGAAAGAGAATTCCCCTTCGCGCTCCCCAGGCGATGGCGGCGAGGATGGCGGAGGGAATGGACAAAACCAGCGCGCAGGGACTCATCACTACCAGCAGCGTCATCGCCCGATAAAAAGCGGAGGTCACTCCTGCCTGCGCAGAAAAAGCAGGCACCTTCAGCACTAGCCACCAGATCAAAAACATGCACAGTACTAGGCCTAGCGTAGCCAGCGTATAACCCGTGCCAAAGCGATCCGTGAAACGCTGACTGGGGGCACGCATCTTCTGTGCCGTCTGTATCAAATGAATGATCCGGGCTAATGCGCTCTGGGTAGCTGGGCGTTCCACCTGCGCCTGAATCAAACCCCAGAGATTCAACGTGCCGCCGTAAACCGTGGCACCAACAACTTTGTCCACAGGCACCGACTCGCCTGTCAGTGTCGCCTCATCCGCCGCCGTCTCACCTTGCGTTACCTTGGCATCCACGGGGAAAAGCTCTGCCGGCCGGACTTGCACGATGTCTCCAGGCCTCAAAAGGCTGACTGAACGCTCCTCGGTGCTACCGTCAGGCAAAACCACCCGCGCCAGCTTTGGCGCAGCCTGGGTCAGAGCATGAATCTCCCGATGCGTGCGGTGCAGCACGTAATGCTCAAGAGCACCAGATGTCGAAAAAAGGAAGAGCAGCAGCGCACCCTCCTGCCAAGCTCCGACAGCCACCGCCCCTGCGGCCACCGCAAGCATGAGGAAATGCACGTCGAGTCGTCGCTCTCGCAGGTTTTCCCAGGCATCCTTCGCCGCATCCCAACCACCACTGATCAGGGATAGCGCAAACAACCCCCGGACCCCGAGCACCGGCACCTCAGGCCAGATGCGCTGAACCATCCAGGCAGCGACCAGTGCAGTGCCGCAGAGCCCCGCTTGTACCGCTAGCGCGCGCCACTCCGCCTCGCTCTGGCGCTCCATAGCCTCCGCTTCCGGCCATTCGAACTCCCGCCACTTCCAGAACTTGGGTGCCGTGGGACAGGCCGGCTTCGCCAGCGTGATCAGGCCTTCTTGCTGAGACAAACTGAGACCCGAAGGCGAAGCACTGCGCATCGCCATGGAGGGCACAGCTTCCTCCAAGCGTCTCAGAACTTCATTGAGTTGGCCTTGCAATGCCGTGGGGTCCACGGGCCCCAGCGTCGCTAGCCGAACCTGACGCGCTGTCGCATCCACGCGGATGGCCTCCACCCCTTCGTGGGTAGAGAGAAAATCTGCCAAAAGTTCTACCCAGGCAGGCACAGAAGGAGCGCGTTCCGTCATCGACATGAAACCGTAATGTATACCCAAGATGTGGGCTATCCCAGACTAGATTTTAATAAATACCAATCTGAAGGCCGCGCCGACGGCATGCATTGAGCATCAAGAACATCTTGACCACACGCGCCCTCCCCTGATAATCCGCACCCCCTCCTTTGTCTTCCCCTTCACGACGGCTGTATCCTCTGGGTATGCAGCCCCATCCGTGGTAGCCTATGGCCGCGCGTCCGAAAAAAACACCTACTTCCAAAAGCAGCAAGGCCAGCTCTGCTAAAGCAGAAAGCAAGGCTGCTAGGTCAGTTCCTGCAACTGCGCCAACAGCTTCTCAGCTCCCGGTGAAGCGTGGACGTGGACGTCCGCGGAAGCATCCCATCGTCGCCAAGCCTACGGTGCAGCCCCTCATTACAGCCGATGGGCTATTGGTGAAGCGTGGACGTGGCAGGCCACGCAAAAACGCCGAAGTCGCCGTCGCCCCGCTCATCGTTAATGACATCAATTCGCCAGAGATTCAGTCCCGTATCCGTGGGCTGATTCGCCAGGCCAAAGATCAAGACCACCTGACCTGGGACGACCTCAACGATGCCCTACCCGCGGGTCTGGTCACCCCCGATTTGATTGAAGAGGTCATCATCCGGCTGCGTTCGCTGGAGATTCGAATCACAGACTCCGCCGACAGTAGCGTGCTTCCGCCATTGTCTGGAGCTGGCAAAATGGCAACAGGTGCCAACACCAAAGACGAAGCGGTAAAGCTAGACACCTTGGATGACCCCGTGCGCATGTATTTGCGCCAAATGGGCCAGGTGCCGCTACTGACACGAGAGCAGGAAATCGAAATTTCCAAGCGCATCGAGACCGCTGAGACAGCCCTCATCGACACGCTGCATCGGACCGGTTTCGTCGCTACAGCCTATTTGGTCAATGCCCGTAACCTGGAAGCCGGACGCGAACGCTTCGACCGCCTCGTCATAGATCGGAAGTTCGAAGAAAAAGATCTTTACTTCAAAAAGCTGCCTCAGCTCATCCAACAGGCTGAGAACCAGTTGAAAAAGTGTGGTGATCTGAACCAAGCTCGGGTTGCAGCGGCTGAGAAAAAGAAAGCCGCAGCTCAAACAGCCTTTGATGAAGCCCGAGCGTCTTACTTCAAGCTTTGCGCTAAATTTTTCTTCAAGCAGAAGATCACCGAAGACTTCACCGCGCTCATTGAAAAGAAGCTTGTGGAGCTGCAAACCATCGAAGCCGAAATCACTAGCCATCCACGTCGTCAAGAGCCCCGCAAAACGCTGGAAATATTCGAAGGTGAAGCTTGGCTAAAAACAGAAGATTTCAAAACCAATGTTTTGGACGTTCGTCGTTGTTTGACAGAGGCTACCCGCGCGAAAACCGAGATGATCGAAGCCAATCTAAGGCTCGTCATCTCCATCGCCAAAAAATATACCAATCGAGGCCTCTCCTTCCTCGACCTCATTCAAGAAGGCAATATGGGCCTGATGCGAGCCGTCGAAAAATTCGAATATCGTCGCGGCTACAAATTTTCCACCTATGCCACCTGGTGGATTCGCCAGGCCATCACCCGTAGCATCGCCGACCAAGCCCGCACGATCCGCATCCCCGTGCATATGATCGAGACGATCAACAAACTGATGCGCGTACACAAACAGCTGGTCCAGGAACTCGGACGAGACCCAACTCCTGAAGAAATTGCCGAGGAAATTCATCTACCCGTCGAACGCGTGAATGCCGTGCTACGCATGGCTCAGACGCCGGTCTCCATGCAGGCCAAGGTCGGCGACAATGAGGGAGACACTGAGTTCGGTGATTTTATCGAAGACAAAGAAGCGCGTGATCCGATGGAACTCACCGCCATGAACTTACTCAGGGACAAACTGAAGGATGTGCTAGACACCTTAAGTGCCCGAGAGCGCGAAGTGCTGGAGCAACGATTTGGTCTCGTGGACGGCGCAGGCCGCACGTTGGAAGAAGTCGGCAAACAGTTCCGAGTTACCCGTGAGCGAATCCGCCAGATTGAAGCCAAAGCCTTGCGTAAACTCCGCCACCCCACACGCATCCGCAAACTCGGCGGCTTCTTCGGGGCGGAGTAATGAAACGGCGATTGAAGCCTGCGAACTGCTGATTTCTCGTTTGCGTGCTGGCCTATCACAGGCTTCATCCGCCGAGATGGAAAACGTCACCCACCAAACATCGCTCATCTTGCCATCTCTCCTCGCGGCAGATTGGTCCCAAGTCGGCGCTGAAGTCTCCAAAGCTGAAAAAGCTGGCGCTCGCTGGTTGCACCTGGATGTGATGGATGGCAGCTTTGTGGACAACATTTCCTTTGGCCCCCAAATGGTTAATGTGGTCCGCCAAAACACATCCATGTATCTTGATGTACATTTGATGATGCACCGAGCCGATCACTACCTGGAACGCTTCCTGAAGGCTGGTGCTGACAATATCACTCTTCACGTCGAAGCCAATTACCAAACTTCCGTAGCTGAAACGCTAAAGCGCATTCGAGACGCGGGTAAGCAATGCGGCCTAGCCCTGCATCCGGCGACACCTTTTGAGGCTGCTTTACCCTATCTAGACGAGATTGATCTATTGCTGATCATGACAGTCGTGCCAGGTTTTGGCGGCCAGCCATTCATGGAAAAAGAAACCATGCCGAAGCTCGCTGCAGCTCGGGATTACCGAGATCAACATGGTCTCCAGTATCACTTAGAAGTAGACGGTGGCATTTACCCCCATACGGCACCGATCGCCAAGAAGCATGGTGCTAACCTCTTTGTCTGTGGCACCTCCTTTTTTGGTCCAGCCAATACCAACGAGGCTATGAAAGTCCTCTCATCTGCGGTGTCCTAAAATCTACAACAATCTCCTCATGGAAGAATATCACCGACTCCTTCGCAAGGTGCTCGATCACGGCTCTTACCGCGAAGATCGAACAGGCACCGGAGCTTTTTCAGTCTTTGGCGAACAAAGCCGCTATGACCTAAGCGAAACCTTCCCGCTGGTTACAACCAAAAAACTTCATCTGCGCAGCATCATTCATGAGCTTCTTTGGTTCCTGAAGGGAGATACCAACATCCGCTACCTTCACGAAAACAAAGTCACCATCTGGGACGAATGGGCTGACGAAAATGGCGAATTAGGGCCTGTGTACGGTGCACAGTGGCGACGCTGGCAGGGCACCCCCAATGCTGAGCCGTTCGATCAGATCAGCAAAGTCATCCACAGCCTGAAAACCAATCCCTACAGCCGTCGTCATATCGTCAGCGCCTGGAATGTGCCCTACATTGACCAGATGGCACTGCCCCCATGCCATTGCTTGTTTCAGTTCTTCGTCGCAGAGGGTCGTCTCAGCTGTCAGCTTTATCAGCGTAGTGCCGATTTGTTCCTTGGCGTTCCCTTCAACATCGCCAGCTATAGCCTTCTCGTGCTCATGATGGCCCAGGTTTGTGATCTCAAGCCAGGTGAATTCGTTCATACCTTCGGCGACCTCCATTTGTATAAAAACCACCTCGAACAGGCACGGCTACAACTCACCCGTGAGCCCAAAGCATTACCCATCATGCACTTGAATCCTGAAGTGAAGGACTTGTTCGACTTTCAATTCGATGATTTCCGACTCGAAGGCTACGACCCACATCCTGCCATCAAGGCTGAAATTGCAGTTTGATCGCTATCTTTCAAAGAGCGTGCACAGCATCAACCAGAGGTCGAACAAAAGACTCTAGATGATAGGAAAGGTCAGCACAGGCTCCTTGTTTCTCGATCAATTTCACGATTGCACTGCCTACGACTACCCCATCCGCCATACTGGCCACTGTGGCTGCTTGCTCTGGATTCGAGACGCCGAATCCCACGCAAACTGGCACGTCGGTGACAGCTTTGATCGCCGCGACTTGCTCACTAATTCCAGTAGCGATCTCAACCTGTGCACCTGTCACACCGAGACGGCTGACGTAATAAACAAAGCCTTCCGCACTTTTTGCGATGCTGGCGATCCGATTAGGCGGCGTAGTTGGTGCGATGAGCTGAATATGCCTGAGTTCGTTCGTAGCTTTGAGCTCTGGATTTTCCGCAGCTTCATCCGGCGGCAAGTCGAGCACCAGCACACCATCGGCACCCGCGTGCGCGGCATCATGATGAAAACGCTCAAAGCCGTAAGCATAGACGGGATTCAGGTAAGTGAAGAGCACCAGAGGAATCTGGCTACGCGTGCGCAATTGACGAATCATATCAAGCACCTTCGGCATGGTGGCACCCGCCTTCAGTGCACGATCCGCCGCCATCTGATTGACAATTCCATCCGCGAGAGGATCGGAAAAAGGAACTCCGAGCTCAACGACATCCACGCCCGCTTTTTCAAGAGCCAAAACAATATCGATTGTTGCCTCAAGTGTGGGATCACCAGCACAGACATAAGCCACGAAAGCCTTCTTGCCTGTAGTTTTTAGCTGGGAGAAACGAGCATCAATGCGATTGGCGAGGGCGGACGACATGGGCGCGCTATCTACCCGGCTGGTGAAGCTGTGCAACTGTGAGCGGAGGTCCTGCCCGCGAAAGGTTGGCTCATCGCTTACCGCGTAGGTCCATCTCACAATCTGCATCCGCCGGAACCGGCTGGCCCACCTGATCCACCGGATGGGTATAAAGATACTTCCACACCGCCTCATGGACCAAGCTACCATCCGCCGCTTTGACCGAGCCACTGCCCGGCACCACGCAGGAGTGAGCTCGCTTGGCGTCTCCCTTCACATCCGCTGCCGAGATCAGGCGACGCGAGTTCTCATAAGGTGGCACCTTTTGATCCACATTTACAATCGCACCAAATTCCGCCAAGCCCAGCATTTGCCATGATCGGCAGTAGTGGTCACTGCTCCAACCTCCATCCAGCACATGACTAAAGCCGAAAAAACGTTTAGCTTCCGTCGCTGAAGGCAAGCCCTGCCAGGCCTCATACTGATCGCGTGGGCCACAAAGCATGACGACGCGATCCACAGCTTGGTGTTTGGCAAAACGCGCCGCTGTAGTGCTGCCGTGGGAAGCCCCAGAGACAATGATACGATCCCAACGCAGGGCATCCTTTTGCTCATTCAAAAAGTAATCCCACTGACCTTGCGGATTTTCACGGGCCAACCACTGCACAAATTTAAGAGCACGTCCCGCCATACCATCAGGCTTAGGAATCTGCACAACATCGCTAAAATCCTCACCGGTGGCGGCTTCGAGACGAATTTTTCCCAAAAACGCATCATCCGCAGGCGGTGGTTCTTTGCCAAACTTGCCAAACCATCCATTGGCATAATGCACCTGGATGGCATGCAGCCCATAAGCATTAAGTCGCTCGAACAAGTGCCCGCTGTGACCCATGAGCCAAATCACCAAGCGACCACGTGGTGGAATGCGAGTGTCGACGGATGCGTTTTCTTCGTCGGCAGGCTTGCCGTTTTTCTCAAAGACAAAATCGATCTCAGGATGTTCACGCGCTACAGGATCGATCTGACTTGCACGTGCCTTAAACAAATAACGCTGCGGTTTAGGGTCAGACAAAATTAAATCATCCTTAGCATTCACCGAAGCAGCCAAGACCGAGAAGCAACAGAACCAAGCAAAAAAGCGATGCATAAATGTATGAACCAAACTGGAAGGCCTTGAACTCTTCCGTTCCAGAAAAATAAACTTAGTTCAAATTATTGAGAACTTGAAGTCCGAGATCAAGACGTCAGCCATGAAGATGGTTGACGTCTTGAATTTTCAAAAAAGGAAACCCTTAAGCAAACAAGCTGGTCACCGGCTGCCCTTTGTCAGCGATGGTGAAAGGACGTTTGCTAGGGCTATAGATGATCTGATCCAAAGGCAGCCCTAAGGCATAAGCGATCGTGGCATTCATGTCCTCAATTTTCACCTTATCGGCCACCACTTCACGCCCCGTCGAATCGGTCTGACCATGAACATTCCCACCCTTCACACCTCCACCCCACATGGCTGCAGAAAACGCTTTAGGGTAATGGTCACGACCCACGTTCTGATTAATTTCAGGCGTGCGCCCAAACTCTGTTGTTAAAACAACCAAAGTATCCTGGAGCAAGCCCCGGTTGTGAAGGTCGGAAAGAAGTGTGGAAAGGCCTTTATCCAAGGTCTCGCATAGCTCAGGCACACGAACAAAGTTGGCATTGTGGGTATCCCATCCTCCGAGTGATACTTCGACA
>JBIKYV010000284.1:0-2979 GCA_044355075.1 Prosthecobacter sp. | reverse complement strand
ATCAAGCCGAAATAGGCTTATCCCTGTGAGATCAGGATCTCTCACATTAATTTTAGGAAACCTTGGCTCAAATGCAGAATCAGATACAATTGGGGTACGATCTGTTCGAAATCTTGAGATCGCCACACGACGTAGCAACCATTCTTCGTCTTTAATTTCGTCGGATTCCGGAATCATTGGATTCGTGACGAAGCCTCATCAGGTTGAGTTGGTATCCATCAAACATGAACTTTGTGGATCACCGCTTCTGTCACATCTTTGGGAATCCATGTCGCTTCGGCCTGAGTCGGCGAGACAAACTCGAGTGAGTGATAAAACCAAGGGAAATACCATTCGAACAATACCGTCTGATTAACAGTAGCTGAAACTCTGTGAGGTGCAGGTATCAGGTCATTCTCAAGTTGAGCGGAAAACCGTAATGCCGTGTCAACAAGTTCAATAGGTGGAGCAATTGATTCTTCTCCATCAAAATTATTCTCATAGTTTCGAATTCCAAGCAGTTCATCGATCGCCTCTTTCCATACGGAATCGGCTTGCATGATATACATGGCATTCTCTGCCAAAGCCCCGGAGCGAGCGACTTCTGGCTTACCGAACGATCTTCGATATTGATCCTGTTCAAAAGCCGTGCTCATGAATCAAGTCCCCATGCTTGTATTAGGTCAGGATCTACTAGACGTTTGAATGCCTTGAGAATCGTTTCATGACCCAAGTCAAGACCTTGTTGGTGGCTGGATTTGTCTTTTTTACTGACTGGACCACGAGCCGTCATCGTTAGCAGCAGTGTTTCCTGCAAAGAGCCAGCAATCATTGCAGAATGAGCATTCAAGTGTAGGCGTCCTCGTTCAGGTGTAATCTCAAACGACCATTGAGCAGCACGTTGGTCAAGTCGAAGACTAAGGTCATCAGTTGGTAGGAGTTTTGCGAAAATCCCAGGCAAGATTTGCCCCCATTGATTAGGGGATTTCCATAATTGATTCTTCGGGAAGCTGTCAACGTAAGTCAATTCCCATTGATTAATCAAAAGTTCGCCTACTTTATGGTTTTTACAGAATCCCTCAAATAATCCATAAAGACGCAGGAACTCAGCCTTTAAACGATCATAACTTGGGTATTCTTTATCGGACTTTCTCCAATTCAACAGAAAACGTGTTCCTTGAATTTGGAGTAACATGTCCCTGTTTTTGTGAACAAACATGATGCGTCCGGGCATATTCATCGGCGTTAAGCGAATCGCCTCATCCATTTGGAAAGGTAGAGAGCCCTTTCCGAAGACCTCAAAACGGTCTTCGATGAGACTACCGTCGAGAGAATCAACCCATTCTTCACCAAGTTCTTTCCAGAACAGACCATAGTGTCCCGTAGTCAACCTTGGTAAGTGTGCGAATTGAGCACAAATGACCAACTCGACGATCGGGGGCTCGATTTGTTGATGCTCTGGATTCATGGGTCTTGGAGATATTGCGATCTTGGAACTAGCTCTCTTTTATCCTATACAAAAGAACCTTCACAGATCAATTCTCATAACTTCACTAAGCTAATTAGCACCCCCTGTCCGTCCTCTCAGACTGCGCACACAGCCCTATTTGACATTGGGGGGGGCGAGTATCTTCCGAATTCTTGCGATGCTTTACGGGAGAATTCCTCTTTAAGATTATATGTATAAGCGGGGTTTAAGTCTCGAACGCACAAATTCTTGCGGTAATTCGATCAAAAGGGCTCCCTCTGTCGCCTCGATTCGTCGCCATTCGCTACGCTACCGCTGCGCCCGAGGGTGAGCGACACTCTCAAGTCGAATCGTAAGGTCGGAAATTTCGAGACCGCACTCAACCGGGTTCGTCAGAGCGATTGATCTCCGCAATTCCAGCGGAGAATCTTGTAGCCAGTGCGGAGAATCTTTGCCACAATATCCGCAGGTAATGCGGAGATAAGGCATGTTTATCTACCAACGAAGCGGCTGGCCGGAATTCCGATGGGACAACGGGCGTGTCTTCGCCATGTTGGCCGAGGTTCGGTATCGGCAGGGACGATGGATCGGCCGCATGGAATCCATGGGCTTTTCTCTCCGAAACCAGGCAGAACATTCCACCCTCACGGAAGATGTCCTCAAAACCAGCGAAATCGAGGGCGAACGGCTCCAGACTGACCAGGTGCGTTCGTCGATCGCTCGTCGGATGGGGCTCGAAATCGCCGCCGCGATGCCTGCCGACCGCCATGTCGATGGCGTCGTCGAGATGCTGCTGGATGCGACACGTCAATACGATCGCTCGCTGACCGAAGACCGGATCATGGCCTGGCAAGCCGCCTTGTTCCCGTCCGGTTTCAGTGGCCTGCGGCGTATTCGGGCAGGAGCCTGGAGGAATCCGGAGAGCGGACCGATGCAAGTCGTTTCAGGCTCGGTCGGTCGGGAAAAAGTCCACTTCGAAGCCCCCGATGCCCAAGTCATTCCCCAGGAAATGGCCCGGTTTCTTGATTGGTTCAACGCACCGGAAGCCGTCGATCCTGTTCTGAAATCAGCACTTGCACACCTCTGGTTCCTGACGATCCACCCGTTCGAGGACGGCAATGGGCGAATCGCCCGGGCGATCGGCGACATGCAACTCGCCCGATCCGAACGAAGTCCTCACCGGTTTTACAGCCTTTCGGCACAGATTCAGGCAGAACGGGCCGAGTATTACCGGATTCTGGAAACCACTCAAAAAGGCACGCTCGACGTGACGGAGTGGGTCGAATGGTACATGGGTTGCCTCGATCGGGCGATCGCCAATGCCGGGAAAACCCTCGGTCAAGTCATGCGGATCGCCCAGTTTTGGGAATCTCACCGCGAATCGGTCTTCAACGAACGTCAGAAAAAGCTCCTGAACATGCTGCTCGAAGGCTTCGAAGGGCACCTGACGACGTCGAAGTGGGCCAAAATCGCCAAATGCTCGCAGGATACCGCCTATCGGGATATTCTCGACCTGATCGACAAGCGAATCC
>JBIKYV010000132.1:0-10774 GCA_044355075.1 Prosthecobacter sp. | reverse complement strand
TTCTTCCAACCAATGGAAGGTGAAAAAACAACCTCAGCCACCTGGCGAGCTTGAGAACCAGAGATTCGAATGACGGAGAGTGCAGCCTCTCCCATTGCCGTGGAAATGGCAGCTATGGTGTCCTGGACGGAAATCATTTCGATTCATGATGCAGAGTCAGTCCATGCGCCAGCTTCGATTCCACGGAACTTTCAAGATCGATTAAGCTTTCTGGCTTCGAAATAGAACACCCTTAAAACCTAAGCAAGGATTGAACATTTAACGTAAGCTGCGTAAAAATTTCTTTACAGTACGATACCTGTGTGGTTCAAAATCATTCCTCAGTTACTCACATCATTGTTTAACGTATTCTCTGCCCCAGTCTGCCGTGAAACGTCACCTTCAGCTCACCGCCGTTATTCTTTTTGGCACCCTAACTTTAGCTATTGGGAAATGGAGTCGGCTTCCCTCTTCCGATAAGCGTGCTATAAACATGTCTCTGGTGAGCGCTGGCACTACGGTGGCAAGCTCTCAAGGGTTAGCTCCATCAGCCGGGCTCATTCTTGGCGATCCACTGCGCCCAATACGTGTGGCAAGTGGACAAAGCGAAGCTGTTCTGAAACTAGTTCGTCAATCCAATGTGGAGCGAGTTTCCTTCGTTAGCGAAGGACTTGAAGGAACAGTCAGAGCATCGTTAAGCACTGATGGTAAAAATTGGAAAAAAGAATTAAGTAATACTATTAACTCAATAGATCGAATTTTTAGTCTTTCGCTAGGAGTTAATCAAGGTATTTATATTCGCCTTCAATTCAATCTGGATCGAGGCGGAATTATTCGGAGCTTTCAGCTGATCGGCTCTCATAGCGATGCAAATTACAAAGTGACACAAAACCAAGATGAAAAAGGCGCCAAGGTCAATTTTGCATCGGGAATAGGAGGCGGGCGATTGATCTACATAAACCCTGAAGACTTCTCCTCGCGCAACCTTGCTACTTCAACCTCAGAGATAAGCTTTCCTGAATCGAATGAGAAGTATCGGACCGCTGTTTATGATCTTGGTCAGATGCGATCTCTAACGGAGTTTGGTTCTATTCATTCTCCCCGACCCATGAGAATGCTAGTTTATGCCTTCGAAACACTGCCTGAAAAAGAAGATTGGAAGGGGCGTCTAGCATTTGATCCGTCTTCTCTGGACGAAGCGATACCTGTTGTTTCTGGCGAAGATGCTATCGGGAAAGGTGTTATTCAGGTAAAAACTAAAAACCCAGTAAAGGCACGTTACGTTGCAGTACGTTGGGAACCTGATTTCAATCCCCCGGGTGTCGTGGTAAGCACCATCAGTATTTCAGGCTCAGGAAATCTTTATTACAGCAGTGGAGACACGAATGTGAACACAACCACTGATTCAAACGGCAATGTAACATCCGTCGTCAACCAAAATGGCAACATCATGAGCATTACTGTAAATCCTAACACCGGTGAAGTGAGCACTAACGGTAGCCTGGGCGCAGGCGCTCAATCCAGCAACACACAGGAAACTACTAGCGAAAATGGTGGTGGCCCACCTGTTATCTTCAGCAACCCCTCGAATACTGGAAACGGTATTGGTTCACCCGAGAGCAATGGCGACGATGGCCGCAAAGAGGATGGCAATGGTGAATCTCCGTCAGAAATCTAATTCACCATGATTTAATTAGAAATCAAAAGGCAAGCCTCATGGTAGATTTTTTATACAAAATCAGTAATCGAACCAAAATTTGCATCAAATAACCGGCGATAGGTTCTGAAAGCAAACGCATCGGTCATACTTGCCACCCAATCGCAGACCAACCTAGCACGCGCCGATGCGTCAGGGGCTTTGGCTACTTCACACTCGTAGGTTTCTGGCATCAGGTGTAGAGAGGATTGATCACCTTCGATGTACCGACTTCGCAAAACCTCAAACAAGCGTGTCAGGATGAAATCTGCTTTAAAATCGAGCTGCTGAAGTTGAGGTGTCTTGAAAACTAACTCTAAAGCGATACGCTTATTCAGCCTACAAACCGCTTTCATATCTGGCTCGACTTCAAGACAGAATGCATAACGCTGGCTTAACGAGCTTAGAAAATTATTTGTAGCCTCCAGGCAGGTTGCCCTTATGCAGTCTCCAATTTGTCGATTCAAGTAAGCTTCAACTCTACTCTTGGAGATTGCAGAACAAAGGAATTCAATTTGTGCACTTTCAATAGAAGATAACTGCTGACGACTTGCCCATTCTTCCAAACGTGAAGCATTGATAAAGCCAGCCTGAATACCGTCAGCCAAGTCATTCACTGAGTATGCCGTATCGTCTGCCCAATCCATAATCTGACACTCAATGCTCTTGAAGCGATTACGCGCTGGACCAGGCGGTAGATCCGATGGGAAAGAGCGCCCGGCTAACGTAAATTCTAACCATTCTTCGTGTTCGTCGTAGATGTAGTGATTTTTTGCACCAGCAGCATCCTTGTGCAGCGTCTTGTATTTTAAGACAGCATCTAGAAGCGCGCGGGTCGGATTCATACCCTCACGTCCATTGTTGAAGATTGTCTGCGTTAGCAATCGTAGGGTTTGGGCATTGCCCTCAAAGCCTCCGTACGGCTGCATCAAGCGATGTAGCGTACGCTCACCTGTGTGGCCAAAAGGCGGATGTCCCAAGTCATGCGCAAGGCAGGCACTTTCCACCAAATCCGCATCAATTCTAGCTCCTTCCGGCATGGCTGTTTTCTGCTCACACAGCCAAGCACAAATCGAACGGCCAATCTGGGCAACCTCAATGCTGTGGGTCAGTCGCGTCCGATAAAAATCATATTCTCCGGATAGAAAGACCTGAGTTTTACTTTGGAGGCGACGAAATGCAGCACTGTGAATAATTCGATCTCGATCGATCTGGAATGCACTTCGGTATTCCCCAGCCTGGAAAGGTCGGTCATGATGGGTTGCCGTATCAAAGGCAGTGTAAAATAAATTGGCAGGCATTCGCATCCTGATGCTAGGCTAGGCCTGCTGACTGGCAAGAGCTAGCTCCCGCTAGGAAAATGATCTGCGCACTTTTTGTTTTGGCGTCGTGCCCAATCCTGAGTCTAGGGAATGATTCTTCATTCAGAATTTCCACATGTCAGCTTCTGTCATTCTCCCTCCCTCCTGCATCGGTATTCTCGGCGGTGGCCAACTTGGCCGCATGTTGGCCTTGGAAGCGAGACGCTCTGGATATAGAGTCGTGATTTTCACTGATGAAAAACGCGGCTGCCCAGCTGGTCAGTGGGCCGACGCTGAATTCAATGCTCCCTATGACGATACCGACATGCTTGATCGCTTTCTCGAGCAGGTCGATGTTGTGACCGCAGAATTCGAAAACATTCCAGATTCCTGTCTTGCCCATGTGGAGCAAAAAAAACCGCTGCGGCCGAGTAGGCGCGCCATCTGGACCACCCAGCATCGTGAACGCGAAAAACTATTTCTTCGCGATCAAGGAATTGCCTGTGCAGATTTCAGAATCGTTACAAGTTATGAAGAATTCGAATCAGCTGTCAGTGCGCTGGGACGTCCTTCAGTGATCAAGACAGCTGCTTTTGGCTATGACGGTAAGGGGCAGAAGAAAATCGAACCCAATACAAATATCGCTGAAGTCTGGGCTAACTTCGCAGGTAACCACGCCGTGGTCGAACAATGGGTTCCGTTCATCTGTGAAATCTCAGTGGTCGGCGCACGAAGTGCAGACGGCCGCATGGCAGTCCACGGTGTGGTCGAAAACATCCATGAGCATCATATCTTGGACCTCAGCATTGCCCCGGCGCGTGTCGAGCCTGCCGTGCGGGAACAAGCGCTCGAACTCTGGGAGGCGGTGGCCGAAGGCCTCGATTACGTGGGTACAATGGCAGTTGAAATGTTTGTCACCACTTCGGGCCAAGTCTTAGTGAATGAAATCGCCCCACGTCCACATAACAGTGGTCATCTCACCCTGGACGCCTGCATCTCCAATCAATTTCAGCAACAAATGCGCGCCGTTTGTGGACTCCCCTTGGGCGATCCAAGTCAGCATAGCCCTTCGGTTATGATCAACCTGCTCGGCGATCTTTGGCCTGCAGAATTCACCCCACCAGACTGGACACCTGTACTCAGCCATCCAAGGGCAAAGCTACACCTCTATGGTAAAGCCTCAGCCCGTGCACGGCGCAAAATGGGCCATATCAATGTCGTTGGAGAGACACTCGAAGAAGCTCTGGAAAACGCGCTTCAGATCAAGGACGCACTGATCCAGGCTCGCTGACAGAGCAGTTCCTTAAAAGCTTGCTGCCAGAGCGGTTGCACTCCACAAGTCGACGTCCTAACATCAACCCAGCCAATCCCGACGTATCTTCCGCCCATGTCATCCCGTTCCCAAGCCTCCTCTGCCCTCTGGTTCCCACTGATCTTCATCGCATTAGCTCTGGCTTTTCGATGGATGAAGTTGACTTCGGATGGCATGTGCTTACTACCCAATTTTTCCCCATGGATGGCACTTGCCTTCACAGGCACGATGGTTATGCCGCGTGTGCTTCCTTGGTGGATCTGGCCTGTATCGATGCTAGGCGTAAACATGCTCGCACTTGGGCCAAAGGAGGCGATGAATCTTCAAAGTTTGGCTATCTACGCGATTTATGGCGTTGCCGCAGCTTTTGCGAACCGCCATCGCGGTCAGCTAAGCATCGCGCAGAGTCTTATTGGCGCAATCGCCTGCAGCCTGAGCTTTTACCTACTCACCAATACAGCCACTTGGATCGCTGAACCAACCTACGTGAAAACACTCGCTGGCTGGATTCAGGCTCAGACGACGGGTCTTCCAGCTTATGCACCGAGCTGGCACTTCCTGCGCAACACGATTGTCAGTGATCTCATCTTCAGCACACTTTTGATCGTAGCCTTCAATGCTGAGGCCCGCTTGCGCGCGCAACCAACTCTCCCATGGCTCCAGCGAGTAACAGCCTAGACATAAGTTGTCTTCATGAGCGCGATGCCCAGGCTTGAATCGTGTCATCATGGGTTTTGCATTTGGCTTGAAGCGCATCACTGCAACACACAAGACAAACGGCTAAACCGCATCGCTGAAATTCATAGATCAACGCTGCTCCACTGAAAGCACAGAACTGGCGTTCGTGTCTCAGAAGAGCAGATCGACAATCGTTCAAGGTCTCTCTGCGAGGGGTTGGCATTTTGCGTCATTGGCCTTCCGTCAGCACGGTTTGATTTCTTCGGCCTCACTTGGTGATGTATCTAGAATTAGCCTTTACAAGCATTTCAACTGTATCAGATACTGTAAAAAAGCTGGGTAGGCCATGCCCACCCAGCTTGTTCTTTAAACTTAAACTTCATCACTTGCCAGCGACAGGAGCGGTCACAGCACCCGCTGGCACTTTCGAGCTTGGCACCAGCTTCCACAGGGCACCGCGCTCGCTAGTGTAAGGATCAACAGGACCTCCGTAGTTGGCGGTTGCATGGGTCACATAAATGCTGCCATCGGGGCCGGTGCCACTACCAGTAGGGCGGATGCCATCGGCTAGATCCATCAGCTCCTGCATCTGCCATTTTCCAGCATCCTGCTTCATGCCCCAGACTTTACCACTGCCCCAGTCGGCGCAGAAGTAGACACCATCGAGCTCGGGATAATCCTTGCCGCGATAGATGCCCAGATTGATCACACAGATGCCCTGATCCACATGGCTGTATTCGGCGATCGGCAGCACTCCGACCTTGGGGTAGTTTTCTGGGTCACTGGCCGTCTCGGTACCGTCTGGATTCTTTTTCAAAATCATCGGAAATGGATGGCTGCCGCACATGAACTTCCAGCCATAGTTTTCACCACCTTTGCTGCTTGCTGGCTGAAAATTGACCTCTTCCCAGTGGTTTTGTCCGATATCAGCCATGTAAAGATCACCAGTTTTCGAATCAAAGCTGAAGGTCCATGGATTGCGCAAACCATAGGCCCAAATTTCCGGTTTCGCCTTCGGGTGCACTTTGGAAAACGCTTCTTCACTCACCCCAAAAAGCGTCATCTGCTGCAGCGGTGTGATGAAGGGGTTATCCTTCGGCACCTCATAAGCGCGATCTGGCGAGGATTTATTGACGTCGATGCGCAGCATTTTGCCCAACCAAGTGTGCAGATCCTGACCGGCATTAATAACATCCCCCTCCCAGCCTCCATCACCCACGCCGATGTAAAGGTAGCCGTCAGGCCCGAAAGCGATCTGGCCACCGTGGTGGTTGCAGTAGGGAAAGTCGATCTGCATCAAGATGCGCACGCTATCAGGGTCCAGACGATCAGGATTGCTTTTATCCACCGTGTATTCGGCGATCATCGTCGCACCGTTGAACCAAAGGTCAGCATAAGCTACATAGACCTTGCCGTTTTTGATAAAGTCAGGGTGAAAGGCCATGCTAAACATGCCCAGTTCTAGGAAGGAAGAGATCGTCTTATCCTTGATGTCCAAGAATGGGCGACGGAGCTTTTTGCCATTTTTGATCACTTGAATCACGCCCGGACGCTCCACGACAAACACGCGACCGCTGCCGTCATTCGGAGCAGCGACACTGACAGGGTCCACCAAGTCATCGGCCACTTTCACTAGGCTGATAGCCACTTTACCAGGCAGCTGACCTCCCGGCTGAGAAGGTTTATCTTCGGCATGAAGAGCTGTGCCAGAGAACAGCGCCGTGAGCGTGAGGAGACTGATCGTGAGTTTCATAGTGAGGTTGGTTCCTGGGAAATTTCCAAAAAACACCTCTATGATAACGAATCAAACCCGCGCATGACAAGCGCGATCCTTATCTTCCAAATCAATGCATGTTCCTGACATATTGAACAAGCAAATTGACCGATAGCCCCGTATTAATCAGCAGCGCTCGTGCAAACGGGATAAAGTCTCCACATGCAGAGTTTGCGAAAAGAAATCTTAGGACTGAACGTAACGGACCTAATAGCCGAGATGAGCAATTTGTTGGACATCACGCTCTAAAATGCCGCAACTGCCGCAAGATAAAAATGCTAGATGCCATTATGATCGACATGGCTGAGGCTTACTCAGGGGCGCAAATGAGCCAGAAGATCCGCTACATCCTGCGGAGTTAGAGCCGCTTCCAGTCCCTCGGGCATCAACGAAGTGGCGAGTGTGTGTGTGGATCGAATCTCTGAACGGGGGATGGGTAAATCCAACCCACCAGGCATTCGGAGCGTGATACTGGTCGGCGTCTCTGCCACTAGAAGTCCAGCCAAGGCGGTACCATTGTGTCTTGTGATCTGAGTAGTCGCATTGCGCAGCTCGACAGCACGATTGGGATCAAAAAGTGCCTCCAGGAGTTGCTCGACAGGTTTGGAAGCCACCGTCGCCAGATCGGGGCCTACCTCCACCCCCACGTCCTGCAGACGATGGCAGGCCATGCAGGTGCGGGCAAAGACTTGCCTACCGCGCTCCTTATCTCCACGCAGCGCGGCCAACTGTGTGAGGTAACGGCGCACGATCTTTTGCCGATCCGTGCTGGCTTTGCCTAGCACCGGAAGCAAGGCCGCAGGCTGTGCCTCAGCCCGCCGAGGAAACCAGGTAGCGAGCTCCTCTGGATGAATCTCATCCCCACCCGCAGCCACCATGGCCGCTCCACGGACCTGCGGGAAACTCGCACGGATCAATTGATGCAGAGTCGAGCGGTGCTGCGCATCTAGCAATGCAGCCGTCCAGATCGCCTGGAGCCTAACTGGCAGCGGTTGATGAGAGTCTTGGCCAAGCGCTAGTAACCTCGGTAGCTTAGCCGTGTCTTTTTGTTCCAAAAGTAAGCGCTGAGCGGTGTCGCGTCGCCAGCGAATCGAAGACCGCATTTCTGCCAACAGATCGCTCCCCATAGCGTGCGGAGCTGGCTTCATGCCAGGCCAAGTGAGGCGATAGAGTCGGCCACGATCCTCCCCTGCTCTCAAGTCAAGCCCCCTAGCTATCTCCGCGGGAATCCACTCAGGGTGCTCCAGCACTTGGCGATACATGTCCACAAGGTAAAAAGCTCCATCTGGTCCCTGGCGAATTTGAGATGGGCGGAAATGATTGTCCTCACTCGCGATCAATTCACTCGTAGCCTCCTGGGGGTGACGGCGGCTGGTGATAGGCAACTGTGTCAGGTCTAGCAGTTGCCGATGCACAAGATTGTTCGCAGGCTCACAGATCAATAAGCTAGACTCCTTGCCATCAAACCAAGGCATCGGAGAGCAGCCCGAGGTGAGCGTGTGCGTAGCTGAGGCCCAATTAAACCGGCGCATTTCGGGACTGATAGGATACAGTGACTTATCTTCATTCGTGACACGCCGCAGGGCAGACGCCACACGGTCGGGATGCGCCTCAAGCCAGCGCATGGGTAGGAAGTAGTGCCAAGCCAGCGTGCTATTGTTGTTGCCGAACCAATTACCGAAATCATCGCGCCAGCGGCCATACTGGGTTCGGCCAGCTTCTAGCTCGATGCAACCCGACTCTGGGTGAAAGCGAAAATCATTAGTGCCGAGCCGCAGCTTTTGGCCCGTGCGCACAGCCGTCACCTCACCGCCACTATCGCCATTTGCACCATAAAGCCATCCATCAAGGCCCCAGCAAAAACCGTTCACCAGATGCTGTGGATTGCCTGCTGTGAAGCCTTGAAACCATGGCTCGATCCGATCACAGCGCTCATCGCCATCGGTATCAGCAGCGTGAATGACGTCGGGAATCGCGGAGATAAAAACCCCGCCGCGAGCGCAGGCTAGGCCAGTGGGGTGGCGTAGGCCGCTGAGGAATAAGCTGGCACGGTCATAGTCACCATCACCATCCGTATCGGACAAGATTTTCACCCGACCAGTCTGGAGTTCAGAGATGCGTTCCTGCCCCACTTTACCATCCTGGGTCTTTTCACCAGGTGCGAATGGATAATCGCCCATTTCCACGACCCAAGCACGACCACGCTCATCCCAATCGATGAACACGGGATCCTGCACGAGCGGCTCGGTCGCCGCGAGGGACACCGCCCAGCCCGGCTGGACATGCAGTTTTTTCAGCGATTCCTCAGGGCTCAGCAGTGGCGGTCCCGGCACTCGCAACAGATGCGCACGACTCAAACGCTGCGTGCCATTCGCAAAGATGAGCCAACCATCTTCAAAACGAGCATCTTTCAGCAAAGGCAAGCTGTGGGCATCACCAGGCTTACCCTCGCGAAGCACCTGAGACCAACCGCGCGACCACTGCAGATGCTTCTTTTCTAAAGGATTGAACAGGAAGACACCATAGCCCTCCTTGTTAGAGACGATAAGATCCTGATGACCATCCTCATTCAGATCTGCCCAGACTACACCACCTTGATGAGCGATAGAAGGCAGCGGGGCGATCTTTTCTGCCTCATCAAGCGTCATTCCCAAGGATGCTCGGACAAGAGCACCCCCGATGAGCAAAACCACAACGAGGTGGCGAAGATCAATCACAGCAGACATGGCTGAGCATGGACTAACACCGCACCAGCGTCCACCAAGAGCTAACGGGAATGAGCCCTGCGATCCTGCCGCCGTAGAAACATCCGCCACTACAGTAGCTCATCGACAAAACGTGCAGGATCAAAATTTTGAAAGTCCTCAACGCGTTCTCCGAGTCCGATGAATCGAGTCGGAACACCAAGCTCCTGCTGGATAGGCACCAGTACGCCTCCCTTGCCGCTGCCGTCTAGCTTGGTGACGATCAGCCCTGTGAGCGGTACGGCCTTATGAAACTCGCGCGCCTGCTGAAGTGCATTCGAGCCGGTTGTGGCATCCACCACCAAAATGACCTCGTGCGGTGAGCTCGGATCCTTGCGGCCGAGCACGCGGTTCACCTTTCGCAGTTCTTCCATCAGATTGTGCTTTGTGTGTAGGCGACCTGCCGTGTCGCAGAGAAGAAAAGCCGCGCCCGACTTCACTGCACGCTCATAGCCTTCAAAACAAACCGCCGCCGGATCGCTATTCGGCGGCCCTTTGACCAAAGGCACGCCAAGGCGCTGAGACCACACCTCCAGCTGCTCCACTGCTGCTGCTCTGAAAGTGTCGGCAGCGGCGAGCACCACGCCATGCCCTTGGCGATGCAGCAGATGGGCAAGCTTCGCAGTCGAGGTCGTCTTCCCGACCCCATTCACACCGACGATCAGCAGCACCTTCGGACGACCATCTGAGAGCGGTATGAGTGGAGGATTCCGCAGTGGCAAAATTTTGCGCACATGATCACGAGCCACCTGGACAATATCGGCACCATGAAGCTGACGCTGCTGAGCCTGTAAATCGCTGACGATTTGCAGCGCCAACTTTGGCCCCAAATCCCCAGCGATGAGGGAGGCTTCGAGATCATCCCAATCGATGTTTGGTTTAGTAAAACGTTGCAGGAGAGATTTGAAAAAACCGGCCATGGGAAAAGAAATAAAATCGCATTCGCCGATTCCCGCGCTGCCAGCCACCTAGCCACCACCGCCATCGGCGAGCGATGTTCATGCAACCAACTGGCTGAACCGTCAACTCTAGGCACAAAGCTCAACGCGGCTTACCCCACAGGCCCAAAGCTCAGCGCTTTCCATCGCGCTCCGCGACAGGCTTGCGGATTTGCCACTGTTTCTCTGGCATTTTCAGCCCCTTCACAAGCGCCGCTGGCCAAGCCCAAGGTTTTTCGTCATCCGTATAAAGAACAACGCGTGTCCGATCTGCCGCGAGCGCAGCGACCTGGGGTAAATCTAGATACTTTAAAACATTTAAATAAGCAGGTCCCTGCATATGGCTAGAAGG
>JBIKYV010000131.1:0-10811 GCA_044355075.1 Prosthecobacter sp. | reverse complement strand
CATGCAAGATGCCAATGGGAAGTCCATTCGTCGAAGTAACAAGACAAAGAGAGCGTCCGCGCTTGCGCATGTGCTGGAGAGCGGAAAGCGCACTGTCACTGTCGGGCACACTATCGAGCGCACGCATGTGCTGGCGGACCAGTCGATCCGGTGGGAGCTCAGCAGGAAGGCTGGAAAGGTCGATGATACCCGTGAAGCAACCCTTTTCCCCGATGACCGGCAGAGCGGAAAGACCATGCTCCCGGGCAAAAATGAGCGCAGTACTCAGCGGCATGTCCGGAGCCAGAGCCACGGTGCTTGTTAGTGGCCGCATAAGATCTGACACCCGCAGCCGACGGTAAGCCAGAGTGCCCTCGATGAGTCTTGCGGCACCTGGAGCCATCATGCCTAACCGCTGGAGCGCATGCGCCTGATGGCTGAGGTCATCCCGACTGGAAGAGTCATCGCCAGTCATGGGCGTGGATTCGGTGGGGTTCAGGCCATGCCGTGACGTCAGACGGAAGAGTGGGCGGATGATGCCGACTCCATGCAGCAAAGGAGAGAGGCTGCGGATGGCGCGGAAAGGATAACGGCGGAAGAGTTTCTTAGGCAGGATCTCCAGCCCGACGAGGAAGATCGGCAGGGCGACCATTACCGAGATCAAGTAGCCCCAGGCATCGGAGACGCGGACGATTTTCCACGTCAGGATCACAAAGGCGGATAAATTGGCGACGTGGTTGGCCACGGTGATGGCACCCAGCAAGGCATCTCGGTCTTCCACTAGGGGAAGGATACTTGCGGCACGTCGGTCACCTTCTCCCGCGGCATGGCGCACGCGCACACGACTCACGGCTAGGATTGCGCTTTCTAGCCCGGAAAGGGCAAAGGATAGCAGAAGAAAGGCAACTAGGAGTAAGATCATCATCACACAAAAATGGGCTTAGCTTTCCTCGCTCCCAGCTTCGGGCATGTGCAGATGATTCGCATGAAGGCGAAGCTCCACCTGTTGGATGCGGGCACGCACGCATCGACGGACCTTCAAGTCGGCTCCGGCGATTTGAATCCGCTCGCCCGGTTTGGGTGCATGGCCGAGTTGGGTTAAAACCAAGCCGCCGATCGTATCAATGCCACCCGCTGGCAGTTCCAGGCCAACCTCAGTGGCCACATCTTCGATCCGAGCCCCACCATCGGCCAAAAAGCGCCCATTGCCCAGATCGCGGATTTCACCGGCCTCACCCTGCCAAGGTGCGGCTTCATAGAGCAGCCAATCAGCGATTTCCTCTTGGCTAAGCATGCCCTCCAGTCCGCCATATTCATCTAGGATTAGCACCGGCGCAGGTTCATGCTGTAGGTGCTTTTCCAGAGCATCTAGCACGGGCATCGTTTCAGGCACAAATGGCGCGTTCTTAACCGTAGCTTGCCAAGCCGGGCGGCCTGCCATCCGCCACGAGAGTGTGTCGATGATGCCGACGACGGCATCAGGCGTCTCCCCATGCACCACCACATAACGCCCTGCGGAACGATCTAACAATTGAGTGGCCTGCTGCTGGCTAGATTCAGCGCTCAGTAGCGTCAGATCCACACGTGGCACCATGCAGTCACGCACCGTTAGTTTTTCCAGATCCAGTGCTTCTTGGATGATCTGTGCCTCAGCCGTATCCAGGAGGCCTTGCTCTTCGCGCATCTCCACCAGAGTCTCAAACTCCTCACGAGTCATAGAAGCACGCATCTTCACCCGCTGCGGAATTATTCGCTGGATCAGCGCCTCGGTCACTTGGTCAGCGACACGGCTCAAAGGATCAAGCACAACCCGCAGGGGATGCAGGATGCGCAGGCTGCCCAAAAGCACCGCAGAGGGTGACCATGCCGCCAGAAACTTCGGCATCACATCTCCGACCAAGACCGTGCTCGCAAAAAGCAACGGAGCTGTCAGCCAAGGCTGCCAGCCGAGGGCTCGAAAAGGGCCTGAAACCAAGTGTAAACCGAGCGCTGCCAAAACCAAGTTTAGGGTGGCAGATAGGAGCAGTGCGCGGTGCAATTGAGCGAAGGGGTTCGCCGTGATGTTCCGCAGCTTCCGTGCCACTCCACCACGGCCCGCAGAACTCAGGCGGCCATCCAGATCACGCGCGCTATGAATAGCCGTCTCCGTGGCAGAGATCACCGCCAGGATTAGCAATAACACAAGATAGAGAAGCCCGAGCGCTAGAAGGGACACAAGCCTCGACGGTTAAGCATCTAACGCAGGTGTCAAGGTGACGCCTGCTGCACATCGCCTCAACTTTTTCTCCAAGAACATGAAGCTTTAGCCTCGGAAATGCTGCACAGCATCGCTTCTCCATGAAATCCCTTTTCGTCACCCTGCTCATCCTGGGCGGCTTGTTCGCCTTATACGACTACTTTGGCGCAGCCCCATGGCAGCGTCTGATTTTTCCCAGAGAACCTCGTCCCATCAGCGCGGGTCCATCTTCCCAGAAAGCCATTGAGCCTGGTGTCAATTCTGCACCCATTTCGTCAGAAAAACCCGTGCCCCCCAAGCCTGTCGATGACTGGCAGCCCAAGCTGCCGCAGCTACCCAATCGTGAATTTGTGCCGCCCGTGCTGCCTACCGTGGAAGCGGTAACGAAGAACTGGACGCAAATCCCACCGCAGGCCTTTCCTCGACCTGTGGTGCTCCACCAAGACACCGAGGTGAAAATGAAAGTAGGCGGTGCTCTTCTGCGCGCGGGTACCACGGCTCACGCGCTCTCGGCAGCGGCAGGCCGACTCAGCATCGCCCCGACCGCAAGTTCGACCGCGCGTGGATGGGTTGCGGTCACGGACACGGATTTTCCAGATCAAATTCGGCTCAGCTATGAGACTTGGAAAACCTCACGCATCGCGCAGGCCCGCCAGGCCTGGAGCGCTGCTCAGCAGGCGCCAACGGCTTCATCAGCATCAAGCCACAGCCCTTCCGCGAATGCAGCAGGCATCGCCTTTGGACCTGATGGTAAGCCAATTCAGAATCCAGATGGCAGTTACAACTTGCTGCTAGCCGTCATCTCTAGTGGACGCGTGAATGACATTGATCCGCGCGAAGTGAGCCATTGGAGTCTTCCACGCGGCGAGATGATGGATGGTAAGCTCACGTGGATCATTGATGTGACTTATCCTACGCAGACAATCTTCGGTGCCATGGAAGTGACCAGTCATGCCCATATTCGTGACCGTCAGCTTCAGCGTTGGGTGTTTGATTCTGGCGAGCCCGTGCCTTGATGTCGCACACTGCGACATGAACGAAGCCGCCTGATCCTTTTCTGAGTCTAAGGCTACGGCCACATCCTCGTCGAGAAGCTGTGAGCACCCAAGCTCTTTACCCGAGAACATGGGTGATATCTAAAAGACTCGTTTACAAAATTAAAAAATTCTTAGCAAAGTTCGATAAATTCTATCAATGAATAATCAACGATGATTTGCTATAAAAGAATTATATCAGCATAACATTTATATAAAATTGAATTGGCTTAAACTAAATTAAGTTCTATTTATATAGTCGGTTAACGAATCTTAGTTGTGGTCCCATGGTTCGCTCATGTGTTAAAAAAATCATAACAGAAAACCGCACTACACTGACTCATGAATCGTATCTCTCTTCCCCTCGTCCAATTACAAGACCACTATGATGTGATAGTCATCGGATCAGGTTATGGAGGTGGCATCGCCGCTTCAAGATTGAGCCGTGCCGGCAAAAAAGTGTGCGTGCTAGAGCGTGGTAAAGAATTTATACCAGGTGATCCTAAGCACGGTTTTCCGGGCAACTTGGAGAAGGCATCGGAACAAATGCAACTGGACCTTCCGGATAAAAAGATCGGGGCTGACACAGGAATGTTTAACTTCCACATCGGCAAGGATGTGACGGTGCTCGTGGGTTGCGGCCTCGGAGGCACATCATTGATCAATGCGAATGTATCACTGAAGTTGGACCCACGTGTATGGCAGAATGGCCTTTGGCCAAAAGCTCTGCTGGCGGATCTGGAGCGTGGCGTAGCCCGTGGCTACGACCGTGCACAGGAAATGCTGAAACCAAGCCCTTACCCCCAAAACTTCCCCAAACTGGCCAAAATGGTCGCGCACGAGAAGTCCGGTGCAGCGTTGGGGCAGCCCTATTATCGGACTCCAATCAATGTGAATTTTGAAGATCACATCAACCATGTTGGAGTGCATCAGAATGCCTGCAACAACTGCGGAGATTGTGTCTCTGGATGCAATGTGACAGCAAAAAACACAACACAGATGAATTACCTTCCGGATGCGTGGAATCACGGCGCGGAGATATTCACCGAATGCCATGTGGAATACATCTCGCGGCAAGGGAAGAAATGGAGCGTGTATTTCAAGCCCGTAGGACTCGGGCGGGAAAAATTTCATGCTCCAGAGATGTTTGTGACTGCTGACGTGGTGGTTGTCTCAGCAGGGACGCTGGGAAGCACCAAGATCATGCTGCGTTCTGCGCAAAAAGGGCTGCCTCAGTCCAGCATGCTGGGGAAGCGTTTCTCCGGGAATGGTGATGTTCTGGGCTTTGGCTGGAACGCGAAAGATCCAATCCATGGAATTGGCTACGGTGACCAGCCAGTGGATCGCTCCAAACCCACAGGCCCATGCATCACCACAATCATCGATACTCGCGAAACAGCGAAGGATTACCATGATGGCATGACGATCGAAGAAGGTTCGATTCCCGGGGCCTTGCGCAGCATCCTGGCTCCCTCTTTCTCCGCAATCGCGGCCTTGGAAGGAAAAGCAGCTCCAAAGCCCAATATCTGGAACCGACTTCTCTCAAAGCTGAGCAAGCTGCTGCGGATTGGAGAGAGCGCTGTGGAGGGGGCTCATGCCGGCGCAGTGGATCACACTCAAACCTATCTGATCATGACGCATGATAAAGGCGATGGCGTCGTGTCGCTGACCCCGCAAAACCAAGTCCAGGTGAACTGGCCGGGATATGGCAAGGAATCCATTTTTGAGAAGGCGAATGAAATGCTGAAAAAGTGCTCTTGGGCGCTCGGAGCGGCGTTTTTGAAGAACCCTGTCTGGGATAAGAATCTCAACTACGAACTGGTATCCGTTCATCCTTTGGGTGGTTGCATCATGGGTGATGATTCCACTTCTGGTGTAGTGAATCACAAGGGTCAGGTCTTCAACCCTGCGGCTGGTAAGGATGCCGTGCATGAAGGCCTCTACATCACTGATGGATCGATCATTCCGACCTCGTTGGGAACGAATCCGCTTTTTACAATTTCTGCGGTCTCCGAGCGAAATATGGAACTGCTTGCCGCTGACCGCGGCTGGCAGCTGGACTATACCCTACCATCCGCACCGCGGCAAAAGCCCACCCCTCGCCGTGTAGGGGTGCGCTTCACGGAAACGATGAAGGGCTACTTCTCCACCACGGTTAAAAACGGTGACTATCAGGCTGGCTATGATGCAGGAAAGGCCGCAGACAGTGCCCTGGAGTTCACCTTGACAGTAGAGTCGGAGGATGTGGATCGGATCGTCTCCGACGCAAATCACCCCGCAAGTATGGCTGGCACAGTTAGTTCAGCGGCACTCTCCGCAGAACCGCTCTCCGTTACACGCGGGGAATTCAATCTCTTCGTCAAATACGCGCAGGAGGTTGGAACCCGCAGGATGAACTACTCCATGTCACTGCGTTCGACAGACGGTAGGCTTTATTATTTCAAAGGCTACAAAGAGGTCACTGACATCAACGGCCCTCGAATCTGGCCAGACACCTCCACTCTTTACATCACCATCTACGACGGCGCTGACGATAGGGCGCCAGTTCTTGGCAATGGTATCTTGCAAATCGAGATGGCTGACTTCGTGCGCCAAATGGCCACTATGAGCATCACGAACGAGGATGATCCCGTCAAGAGCGCTGCGGCGATGATGAAATTTGGCAGCTACTTCGCAGGTTCACTGTGGGATGTTTACGGGGGAGTGTTGCGCAAAGACAAGTATTTCAATCCTGATGGTCCGCCGCGCAAAAAGCGCCCCTTGCGTGTGGGGGTTCCTGCGTACCATTTCTTTAAGACCGAAGACGGCCTAACGCTCAGGCTGACGCGCTATCAGGGGGGGGCTAAAGGCCCCGTCATTCTCAGCCATGGTCTTGGTGTGGCTAGTTCTCTATTCAGCACTGACACGATTGACACAAACCTCCTCGAATACCTTGTTGAGCATCAATACGACGTCTGGCTGCTAGACTACCGTGCAAGCATTGAGCTCGCCTATGCATCACGGCAATACTCGGGCGATGAGGTGGCAAAGTATGACTACCCTGCGGCAGTGGAGACCGTGCGCAGTATTACCGGGCAGGACACGGTGCAATTTGTCGTCCACTGCTGGGGAGCCACAACGTGGACGATGGCTATGATGGCCGGGCTAAAGCACGTGCGTTCTGCCGTCGTGTCACAGGTTTCCGCTTTTGCCGTCACCGGCTGGCTAAAAGAGGTCGAGGCCGCACTTTACATGCCCGAAACGATGAGTCGCCTCGGCATTAAAGATCTCACTGCCTACACCGACTCGCACGCGAACTTCGTGAACCGGCTCTTCGATAATGCAGTACATCTCATGCCACCCGGCCACCACCAGGACTGTGACAATCCCGTCTGCCACAGGATCACATTCCTTTACGGCCTTCTTTACCAGCACCAACAATTGAATCAGCCACTGCATGACAATCTGCATGAGCTCTTCGGTGTCGCCTGCATCAAGGCACTCTCGCACCTTACCTCGATTATTCGTGCCGGACATGTGGTTGATGACAAGGGGCAAGATATTTACATGCCACACCTTGCACGCATCAATGTGCCGACGCTTTTCATCTCTGGCTCGGACAATCGCTGCTTCAAACCTGTGAGCACTGAGACAGCGTATGAAGCGCTCTGCAAACTCAACGGCCCGCAACTCTACAAACGTCAGGTTATTCCTGGTTACGGCCACATCGACTGCATGTTCGGCAAAAACGCCGTGAAGGATGTTTATCCCTACATCTTAGCCCATCTGGATGAGATGAGCGCCTAATTCTTTCCACCGAATTTGAACAAGCATCAAACCATACCTCACACCATGGAAAACTGCGCAATAAAATGGTTCCGCCGCTTTATGTGGATCGGCATTCTTTTGAATCTGGGCTTTTGTATTCCTGCCTTTGTAGCCCCCCGCTGGCTGCTCGGCAATTTCGGCATGGCCTACTACAATGAGCAGTGGCTCCAGAATTGCGCCATGCTGATTATGTCACTGGGTGTCTTTTATGCAGCTGTGGCTGTTGACCCGTTGAAAAATCGCACATTCGCTTGGCTGGCGGTGCTTTCACGACTTATCGCTTTGTTGTTTTGGCTCTGGATCGGACGTCAGAGCCCCGGAGGCAGCTTGCGGCACATGTTCATTCTGGATGGCACTATGTTCGTACTGCTTGGAGTCACTTTGCAGCTTGGATTATCCGCTGGCGAAAAACTCACGTTCGCCAGTGTTTTGCAGGCACTTTGGGCACTAAATCCACGAACAGCACTACGCCGTATGTTTTCCACTACGCGTGCACAGCTGGTCGGTGCAGCATGTGCTGCCTTCCTGGCTCTTGGGGGATATGCCCTTTGGGATAACCTTCTTCGCGAGCGTCCGCTGGAAAACTACGCTAGTGACGAAGAGCAATACAAATATGGGGTGATTGGTCTTGGCGTGACAGCACGAGTTCCGTTCTATTTGTTTGAAGTCTTGCCTGAGCTTTTCCCAGAGAAATTCCCCCTCACTGGAACCTACGCTGATCTCGGGCTTCTCATGGAGCCCGGTATGGACATTCCTGTTGGTTTTGCAAAGCGCCAAGTCGGATTTTTAAGTGTCGAACCCAATTGCGCACTATGCCATACAGGCGCCTATCGCGAAGCAAAGGACGGTAAGCTGTTCGTCATTCCCGGTGCGCCAGCTCATATGTTCGATCTTCAGCGCTTTCAGTGGATGCTTTATGATTGCGCGGGAGACGCGCGTTTTACCACGGATAATGTGATGAAGGCTATCGAAAGACGCCACAAGCTCGATCCTATCGAAAGCCTGACTTATCGACTGATCATCCTACCGATGGCAAAAAACGCTCTCATCCAGCAGGGTAAACAGTACGCTTGGCAAAAATCCCGGCCGCAGCAGGGACGTGGCCGCACCGACACTTTCAATCCCACCAAGTTCAATGTGATGCATTTCCCTTGGGATCAAACCATCGGCACGGTTGATTTGCCACAGGTGTGGAATCAAAAGCCGCGTGAAAAGCTGCACCTTCATTGGGACGGCAACAACAACAACATTCGCGAGCGAAACTACGCCGCCGCCATGGCCGTGGGAGCCACTCCTGAATCAGTACATCCAGAAAACTTCAAGCGCGTCACTGACTACCTGCTAACCTTACCTGCGGCCAAATATCCTTTCTCCATCGACAGCACAGCATCGGCGCGTGGCAAGGTGCTCTATGACAAGCACTGCGCCTCCTGCCACGAGTTTGGTGCATCTAAAACTGGCACGGTGACCCCACTGGAAGAAATTGGCACGGACCCACATCGTCTATTCTCCTTCACTGAGCAGCTCGTGGCGATGTTTCACACCTTCAAAACACCGCCTTTTGATTTCGGCTCCTACTCCAAGACTTACGGCTACGCCAATACCCCTCTCGACGGCATCTGGGCTCGCGCCCCCTACCTCCACAATGGTTCCGTCCCCACACTCTGGGATCTGCTGCAGATACCAGAGAAACGCCCTGCGCAGTTTTTTAAAGGCTACGAAGTGTACGACCAAACCAACGGAGGCTTCGTCACCAGCGGTCCCGAAGCGGAGAAAGTAGGATTCCTCCTCAAAACGAGTATCACCGGCAATGGCAATCAAGGTCACCTTTATGGCACAGGCCTGACAGATGCCGAAAAACGTGATCTTCTCGAGTTTCTCAAAACGCTTTGACCCATGTTGACCCGCATCTCAGCATTCCTTGGATGGCTGCAATCGTTTTTTAGCTCGTCTCGCTTCCCCCGCCTTCTGTCCGCGCAGCAACTGCAGAAACTCCCCGGCTGGCAGCCTCGCCATCACACCCTCAAAACAGTGCGAGATATGCACCTCTCCCTGTGGCAATCTGCCGCAGAGGAGGCAGTGACTCGCGAGCTCGGTGGCCAACCGCGACGCGCAGATGTTCTGCATCACCCCTTCATGCAGGCTGTTTTGGAACATGTCACCCAGGCGGAGCCAAAACAATCCTTGCCCGCCTCGAAAAGTCCGAAAAACGTCACAGAGCATTTCGATTGCCTAGCGCATGCATCCAGGCTCTTTTTCCAAAGAAGTCTTGCCAAAATCAAGGGTGATATCGCTGCACATGAGTCTGCGTGCACCGAGCTCAAGCGTCGAGCTTATGAAGATGGCGATCCGATGTTCCTAACTGTTATAGCCATTTACGAGGCTTATTACGCGCTTGGCTTCAAAGGCCCCATCTACCGCGACTGGAAGAAAGAAGGCGGCGGAAACATTGACTACGGCGTCATCGAATGGGAACTGCCTGTCGGTTCTAAGATCGGCATCCTGGGTGACTGGGGGACCGGTATGAATGATGCCGAAAGACTCTTGCTAGACTTGCTCAGCCATGAACCGTCAGCGATTATTCATCTTGGCGACATTTACTATGCGGGAACAGAGTCCCAGGCACGCACCACCTTTCTTGAAGTCTTCGATCGCGTCTTCATCGGCCGCAAGCGGATTCCTGTTTTCAACTTGGCCGGCAATCATGACTACTATGCCCGAGGGACTGGGTTTTATCTAAGCATCGACGAGGTGAACAAAAATCTCGGTTCTGCCTATCACCAGCCAGCTAGCTACTTTTGCCTGCGCACCACAGACAAAGCCTGGCAGTTTCTCGGCGCGGATACCGGCGTCAATGACCACAAATGGTCAGATGACATTGATCCAGGCTTCCACGGCCCTGGATTGAACGACAGTGAAGTGGAATGGCACGAGGACAAGCTAAGCTCCGATCCCAAAAATGCTCGCCGCACCGTTTTTTTAATGCACCACCAGCTTTTTAGCCAGCACGGTGTTGGCAGTGAGTTTCATGTGAAGGACTACCTCAACCAGAAACTGTACAAAGCGCTCTCTCCGCACTTTGACCGCATTTCTGCGTGTATCTGGGGACATGAGCATGATTTCGCGATGTATCAAAACGGCCTCCTCGGCCTCCAGCGCGGACGACTGCTTGGATGCAGCGCTTATGAGCAGCCTGAGCCCAGTAAAACGCCTCCCCACGTCGATAAAGTGCCTGCTCAACCATACAAGTTGGGTGTCATGAATGGTTTCTGCAACCACGCCTATGGAATCATTCAATTGCCTGCCGCTGGCAGCACAGATCAAAACCTCAGGGTCAGCTACTTTCAATATCCCTCATGGGGTGCCGATCAGGATCAAAGCCCGCCACAACCACTCCCGAATCCGCTCATCACTACAGAGGAGTTTCCTAGCTGATCAGTGACATCAGATATCTTTGGTTGTAATTCAAAAAGAGTCAGTCTGCGACATTTGATAAAAATTGCCTTCATGGGTGTTCATGGACTTGGCTGTATTGCATGAATGTCTAAGGAGCTTTGTCCACCTTTCCTGCCTTCAATTCTCCAGCCGCCAGATTTGCCTGCTCGCACTCGTGGCGATACTCATGCTTAGCCTCCTCGCGATCCACTCCTGGTCTACTATCGCCTTTCTCCATACCAAAGCCGGGCCAGCAATCCTTCCTCATGTCAGCTCCTTTAAGGGCAACTAACTTCCCTTGTTTCAGTCCTTGGCCGGTC
>JBIKYV010000301.1:0-3002 GCA_044355075.1 Prosthecobacter sp. | reverse complement strand
TAGAAGATTGGATCAAGTGCCGGACTTCGGCACAGCCCGCAAATACGAGCAGAGGAGGCAAATAATGGCAACCGTTTTTAAGCGAACCTTGGCAAACGGCAAAAAGGCCCGGGATTGGACGATCCAGTACATGGGACCTGATGGTATCAAGAAACAATGCAAGGGGTTTTCAGACAAGCAGGAAAGCGAGCGTCTTGCTTTCAAGCTGGAAGAGGAAGCCAGGCGGCGGCGTAGTGGCCTGATTGACCGGAACGTCGAGATACTAGAAAAACACGCCAATCAGCCGATTCAGGCTCATCTGGATGCGTATCTTGATTCCATACGGGCCAAAAGCCGGACAGATAAACATGTACGGCTCACGAAAAGCCGAATCGAAGCAGTGCTCGCCCAGGGTCAAATCGGCAAATTGGAGGAATTGACGCACGAAAGGGTCGAGCAGGCGATACTGGGCCTGCAAAGCACCAAGAAACTGGGCCTGCGTACGGTGAATCACTATATCCTGTCACTTAAAGAGTTTGCAGCCTGGTTGGTACCAGAGAGGTTACCTGCCAGTTCACTTGCCAGGCTGGAAGTGAGGAATGCGGCTGTTGACGTGAGGAAGAAACGCCGGGCACTTACGGGAGAAGAGATCTCCAGGCTTGTTGACGCTGCCAGAGCCAGCTCTAAGTCTGTACAGGGCTACGATGGAGAGCAGCGTGCAAGAATCTACCTGTTAAGCTACATGACTGGATTACGGCAAGGCGAAATTGCCAGCCTCACACCCCAAAGTTTCAACCTGAACGGTGCAACCCCAACATATACTGTGGAAGCCCAGCACTCCAAACACCGGAAAAAGGACGTCATCGCGTTACATCCCCTTCTTGCTGAACTGTTGAAAGCGTGGTTGCCCGATTATCCGTCGGATCAGCCTCTCTTTCCAAAGCTGGCGAAACGCAAAGGGTTTCGCATGGTTCGTGAAGATCTTGCCGCAGCCGGTATCCCTTTTAGAACGAGCGACGGCGATGCCGACTTTCACGCGGTTGGGCGACACACCTTCATTACCGAATTAATGCGTAACGGAACGTCGATTGTTGTCGCCAGAGAACTCGCCCGGCACTCAGACATCAACACAACAATGAGATACACCCATATCCGACTTGCTGATCAGGCCAGGGGAATCGAAAACCTCCCAGCCGATCCGGTCTGGACGAAGAATAAGGAGTTACGTGCATCAGATTCGCAGCAAATACGCAGCAACTCGCAGCAAATACGCAGCAAATTCGGCGGCTCCTCGGGGCAATTTGAGTCCCCGGATGGCCCCGGAAGTCACCAACTTACAGAAAACAGCATTGACATAAGTTGTTCTGAAGAGTCACCTTGTGTCACCTCTATGCAACAAAAAGCCCCCTCGGTCACCGAGGGGGCAAATATGGAGGCGGCGGGAATTGCACCCGCGTCCCGAGACCCATCCGTCAGGGCATCTACGTGTGTGTCCAATTATTTGGTTTTCGTCGAAAGTCCCCCAACTGGCAGGGTGGCTGTTCGCTTATCCAGTCATTTTATCTCGCCAAAGCCGCAACCGGCGGTTAAACTCTGGCCAGCCCGAATTGGCGTCTCCGAACATGACTCTCGGGCCGAAGTCATATTGCGGAGCTTCGTCACTGTTTAGGCAGCGAGGCGAAGAGAAGGAGTGCTTGTTTTGGCACTTATAGTTCGGTCTGCTTTTTACGAGGCCTGCTGACCAACCTCGACACGCAACCTCTGTCTTCAGCAATCCGGTCGATCCTGGTTCGCCCCCTTTATGGGTCGTCAACCTTCTACGAAGACATGACTAATCACTGAAATATTCAGATCATCAGCCATCACTAAATTATACGGCTGGAAGACTCAAATAGTTCAAAAATTCCGCTAAAATCCACGAATTATTGTTAATCTCGAAAATTACGCTTCGAAAGGCGGTCGATATCCCGCTTTGTCTCCTTGGTCTTGATCGCGTCGCGTTTGTCGTGGAGCTTTCGGCCACGAGCAAGACCAATCTCAACCTTTGCCAGCCCTTTATTGAAATAAAGCTGAAGTGGAACCAGCGTCAGCCCTTTTTCTTTCACTTTGTTTGTGATTTTGCGGATCTCTTCGGAATTCAGCAGCAATTTTCGTGGTCGTTTTGCCTTGTGATTAAAACGGTTCGCTTCAATGTATTCCGGAATATCGCAGCCCAGAAGCCAAACCTCGTCATTATTCAGGTCAGCAAACGACTGCTCAAGGCTACATTTTCCATCCCGCAGGCTCTTTACTTCCGAGCCGACCAGCACGATACCGGCTTCCCACTTATCCAGAATTTCAAAGTCATGGAACGCACGTTTGTTCCGTGCGATAACTTTTGTCGTCGGTTTCTTATCGTCTTTGCCAGACTTTTTTGATCCACCGCCGGCCATGTCGTCGTAACCTGTTCTGAGGCGAACTGTTTATTGCTCTTAATTGATAAGAATCGGCTGATTCTTGCTCACAGCTTTGATAATCATACGGAAGACTGCGAAATTGTCAGCCCCCGACATGTCGCCAGACATTGGTCCAGAACCACTTCCAGTCGTTCTTCCGTCGGGAAAAAACGGGGCAAAAGCCACTTTTCATTTTTCTCAAGTTCATGCAAAGGACGTACTTCGAATAATGAACCTGACGCCGCCGCCTGAAACGACCATGCCGGATTCTGTTTAACAAAATTGATCAGTTTTTGTCGCAAATCTTCTCTTAACTCCAATTTTGGCCAGAATTCACCGAGAGAGACAACCCTTGGCGATTCACTCAGGTGACTTTGAATTCTACTGACCGTCCACGAGAGTTGTGGATGAATCCAGCCTGGGGCCACTTCGGCCAGCGGGTCGATCACGAATCGACGCACTGTCATGCGTGGGTGAGGAATGGCCAGTTCCTCGTCGAACATCACGAGCGAATCAATACCAACGATGTCCAGATCTAAAGTTCTTGATGACCAGACTTTATCACGAATTCGTCCAAATTCTGATTCG
>JBIKYV010000130.1:0-10884 GCA_044355075.1 Prosthecobacter sp. | reverse complement strand
GGCACTTGGGGCGACTTGAGGCGTTTCAGAAGTCGAAATTACTTCTTCGCAGCGGACTTGGCAGCTGGAGCGGCTGCTTTGGCTGCTGCGGCAGGTTCAGGCTCAGCCTCAACTTTCGGCTCTTCACACACGATGACGACTACGTCACCGGCGAGCTTGGGCCGAACGCCAGCAGGGAATTGAATTTCACCAACGTGGATCGATTTACCAAGCTCAAGGCTGGAGACGTCAACGGTGATCTGCTCAGGAAGATCTTTCGGAAGGCAGCGAACCTCGAGAGTGTGGTGAATCGCTTCGACAAGGCCACCCAGCTTCACGCCAGGTGATTCACCGGACATTTCCACAGGAACTTCAGCATGGATTTCTTCGTCCATCGCGATGGCGTGGAAATCGATGTGGGAAATGCCACCCTTTAGGTGGTCATGCTGAACTTCTTGCACGAGGGCGAGTTGTTCGCCGCTATCAAGCTTGAGGCTGACCAGGATGTTGTCAGAGGCACTGCCTTGCAGGATTTTGGTGAAAATCTTGGTGTCCACCTGAACGTTGAGGGGAGCAACTTTGCGGCCATAAACCACAGCTGGGGTGACACCAGACTTACGCAGACGATTGACGGCGCCGGTGCCGGCTGCGGTGCGGGGTTGAGCGACGAGGTCGAGGATTTTGGCCATGGTATTATCGTTCTTGTGAACAGTTCGGGGGTGGGAAAAAGGGGCGCGAGACTACATGACCCGTCTCAGATGTCAAAGAGAGAAGTGACAGACTCGTCGTTATGAATTCTCTGAATGGCTTGGGCGAGTAGTCCAGAGATGTCCAGAGCCGTTACTTTATCCCCATGCGCTTGTGGCACGGAATTTGTCGCAAAGAGCTCAATGATCGGTGATTTGGCAATCCGGCTACGGCCTTTTTCGCCAAGCACGCCGTGGGAAACTCCGGCATAAATGTTTTTAGCTCCGTGTTTCCTCAGCAGGTCTGCCGCAGCGGTCAGTGTTCCAGCCGTTTCAGTCAGGTCATCGACGAGTAGCACGTTTTTGTCCTTCACATCACCGATTACGTTGAGGGCCTCCACCTCATCTGCACTGACTCGGTTTTTGGCGACGATGGCCATCGGGGCTTTCAGAGCTTTGGCGTAGGCGTGGGTCATTTTGATGCCACCGACGTCAGGGGAGACCACGACAAGGTCGGGGATATTGCGCTCTTTGATCGCTTTGATGAGCACCGGTCCGGCATAGAGATGATCCACCGGGATGTCGAAGAAGCCTTGAATCTGGCCTGCGTGCAGATCAACCGTGAGCACTCGATTCACTCCCGATGCGGCCAGCAGGTTGGCAACGAGTTTTGCTGTGATCGGAACGCGCGGGCGGTCTTTGCGGTCCTGGCGAGCATAGCCGAAAAAGGGTAGCACGGCGGTGATGCGGGCTGCACTAGCGCGACGCACGGCATCAACCATGATGAGCAATTCCATCAAGTTTTGATTCGTTGGTGGGCAGGTGGGCTGCACGATGAAAATGTCGCGTCCGCGGATATTCTCTTTGATTTGAACAAACGTCTCCCCGTCTGGGAAGGTTGTCAGTTCAGCAGCGCAGAGGTTGATGCCGAGGTTCTTGCAGATGAGCTGCGCCAGGGCGGGATGCGCGCTGCCGCTGAGGACCTTGAAGGAGTCAATCATGGGGATGGGGGCCGAGAGTGGGCGGCGAGATTGGCGCTTTCGTCACAGAAATCAACCCGCGCTCTACATCTTGCGTCAAGCTACTTCCAGAGCTTGACTTTATCTTTCGTTCTGAACGCACCATGTCTGCCCCTTTTTTTGACGCCAATTCTTCTCTGCGAGCTGCGGGTAAGCAGTCGGAGTGTGTGTCGGGAAAATTTTTCGTTCATAAGAGTCAAAAGGTTCTACCGCGGGGGGTGACTTATGGCCCCTTTCCGCTTAATTTAGCCGGAGAAAGCTATCCGGAGCCTGAGCGGCTGACGGCTGATCTGGAAAGCATGGTTGAGATGGGGATCGGGGCATTGCGGATCTATCATTGGCCTTCGCCCCATTTGCTTGATGAGGCCTTGAGACTCGGCTTGCGCTTGTGGGTGGGGATTCCGTGGACAGATCATGTGGATTTTTTGCGCTCGTGGGCGAGTCGGCGCGCAGTCATCATGGCCGTGGAAAAAGCGGCGCAGTCGCTGGGGCGCCACCCTGCCGTCGCGGCTTTTCTTGTCGGCAATGAGATCGAAAAAACGCTGGTTCGCTGGCTCGGGCCGGCACGAACACAGGCTTTTTTGGAGGAGCTGATCGCCGCTGGTCGAAAGCTAGCACCCGACCGGTTGTTCAGTTATGCTACCTACCCGAGCACGAGCTATCTGGTGCCGCGCAATGCGGATTTTCTCGCGGTGAACCTCTTCCTGGAGGATCGCGACAGCTTCTCTGCTACGGTCCAAAAGTTGCATCACTTGGCAGGTGATCGTCCGCTGGTGATCACAGAGTTTGGGCTCGATCATCTTCGCCATGGTGCGGCAGCTCAGGCTGCTGCGCGAGTTTGGTTTGAGGAGGAATGTCGGGCCAATGCCGTGGCTGGCATGTTTTGGTTCAGCTTTACGGATGAATGGTTCCGCGGAGGTCAGCTGGTGCTGGATTGGCAGTTCGGGCTGGTCGATGCGCAGCGCCGACCGCGTCCGGCAGCGTTTGTGCGGGCCGGTGTCAGCCCTGAACTGTGTTCGAGGCTCACAGTTTCTGTCGTGGTCTGCACGTACAATGGCCAGGCTACGCTGGCTGGGTGTTTAGAATCGCTGCTCAAACAAAGTCATCCAGCCCTCGAAATACTGGTCGTGGATGATGGCTCGCCGCAAGACATCCTGAACCTGGTCTCGGGTTTTCCTAGCGTGCGTTACTTGCGGCAGGAACACTCAGGACTGAGCGCAGCGCGAAATCTGGGTATGGCGGCGACCCGAGGCGATATTATCGCTTACACAGATGATGATTGCATCGCCGAGGAGGAATGGTTGGCGAGGCTGTTGGCTGGCTTTGATGATTCCTGCTGGGTGGCCTGTGGCGGGCCTAATGTGCCGCCGTCTCCGCGTGGACCTGTGGAGGCCGTGGTAGCGGCTGCGCCGGGTGCTCCGGCGCATGTGATGTTGGATGATTTAGAGGCGGAGCACCTGCCTGGCTGTAATTTGGCCATTCGACGCGAAGCCCTGCAGGCCATCGGTGGCTTTCGGGATCATTATCGACTAGCTGGGGATGATGTGGACGTGTGTTGGCGACTGCGTGAGATCGGCGGCCAGCTTCGTTTTGTGCCCGGAGCCATGGTTTGGCACCATCGGCGGCGAACGGTGATGGCCTACCTGCGTCAGCAGCGTGGTTATGGCCAGGCAGAGGCGCTGCTGCGTCGTGATCATCCCGATCGATTTGGTCTCATGGGCGGGGCGCGGTGGCGTGGGGCGATTTATGGTGAGGTTGGCTGGCAGACTGATCTCAGAGCCGCGCGCATCTTTCATGGGCCGCAAGGTGACGCACCGTTTCAGGGCATTTACCAGCCGATGCAGGGCAGGGGAGGCCTGAGTCTGCTTCTGGCTGGCTCGCTCTTGCTGGTCACCACCAGCATCATCACGCATCAGCCCTTCTGGCTGGGATTCATGCCTTTGCTTGCGCTCGTGCCAGCTTGGCGGCTCTGGCGTACGCATTGGCGCAGACCCTATCCGCTCGGCTGGCGTGGGGAGCTTTTGCTTTTCCTATTCTGCCTGCTCCAGCCCTGGGTGCGTGGCTGTGCTCAGATTCAGGGAATGATGCGCCTGGGGGTCTCGCCCGAGATTTCGGGGGGCTCATGGCCTGCTGTTTGTGGGTCGTGGCTTCCCCACGGACTGCGCCTCCCGGCGCTGGAGCGCGCGTTTTGGAGTGAAACCGGTAAGGGCCGCGAGGCATGGCTACAGCAGGCGCAGATTCAGCTCTGTCAGCGGCGTGGCCTGAGCCTCTCGGTCGATGATGGTTGGCAGGCCTATGATCTATCGTGGTGCATGGGGCAATGGCTGCGTTATGACATCATCACCGTCACGGAGGAGCACGGCCATAGCCATCGTCTCACGCGGGTTCGGCTGGTCGCTCGGCTGACTCTGGGTCTCGTGATGCTGGCTCTGTGTCTCGTGCTCATGTCGCCTTGGGCCGCAGTGGCGCTTAGCCTCGGGCTGCTGGCGGATAGGTGGCGCTGTCGCCGCTGGATGGATGGCGTTGCGTCGCAGGTCGGACTGAAAAGTCAGCGCGCGTAGGGGGTGCGTTTCACCTCTGGTAGTGCAGGCACCTCTTGGCTCACCTTGGCAAAGGCTGCTTGCAGTCGCTTCACGACCTCAGGGTGATCTGCTGCCACGTCCTTTTGCTCGCCAGGGTCCGTTTGTAGGTCAAAAAGTTGCATCGCTGCCGGTGTCACGCCACTGGTTAGACCTGGAGGTCGATCGATATTGTATTGCTCAAATGGAGCGAGGATGGTCACGCCATCTGGCGCTCGCGGATCCAGCCATTGGCCATCAGGCCCTGCTTTCAGCTTCATCTCCGCGGCTGGCAGCACATGCAGCTTCCAGCGCGCATCGCGGATCGTCGCCAGCTTAGAGCCCTTGTGACCAAAGACATATGGCTGGTCAGATTTTGCGCCTCGGGCCAGCACCGGCAGCAGGCTGCGTCCATCGATGACACGATCGTCAGGCATCCGAGCTCCAGTCGCCTCCAGCACCGTAGCAAAGAGGTCCATCATCACGCCCAGCTCCGTGCAGACCCGATCCGCTGGGATATGACCTGGCCAGCGGGCGATCATGGGCACGCGGTAGCCGCCCTCGTAGCTCGTGCCCTTCATGCCACGTAGCCCACCGCAACTGCCACCAAACCACGCGCCATTGTCGCTAGTGAATAACACCAACGTGCGCTCCTCCAATCCCAGCTCTTTCAGTGTATCCAGCACAGTGCCCACGCTTTCATCTAGATCGGCCAGTGCATCTCCATACAGCCCCGCCCCGCTTTTTTGATAATGCTTTTCTGCGGCCGCCAACGGCTTATGCGGCATGGCCTCCGCCAGCTCCAGAAAGAAAGGCTGGGTGCGATGCCTGCGCATAAAGTCAGCAGCTTTTTGCGCGTAGCGCGTCGTCAGCGTGGCCTGCACCACTGGATACTCTGCCACCTGGGTGCCCGCCAGCACCTGCACAGGCCGCATGTCGTTCGAGTAGGGGATACCGTAGTATTCGTCAAACCCTCGGTCTGTGGGCAATCGGCCCGGCTGATGACCTAGGTGCCATTTGCCAATCAGCGCTGTGGCGTAACCTGCGCGCTTCAACACCTGAGGCAGAATCACTTCACGCTCCGGCAGGGCTAGCTTGTCCGCATCGGGGCCACCATCGGGGGCCGGATTTTGGGTCATGCCGCAGCGAAACGGTTGACGTCCAGTGAGCAAAGCCGCCCGCGTCGGTGCGCAGAAGGGTGCGGGGCAATTGAACTGTGTCATCCTCGTGCCCTGCTTGGCCAGTTGGTCAAGTCGTGGAGTCTTGAAGGCCGGATGCCCGTAGCAGCCCAGGTCGCCATAGCCCAGGTCATCTGCCAGGATGATCACCACATTCGGTGGCGGCGCTGCCGCCTGCAAGGTGCCGAGGGACAATAGGCCAACGAGAGAGAAGAGAGCAGGGGAATTCACGCCCGCCCTGAACGTGGGAAAAAGCAATGCTATTGCACTCGATTCTTAAGAATCACGCCAGCTCTCTTGACCATTCACGCGCAACGCTGCCATAATGAGCCTCCCTAGCCGTAGCCCAGACTTTCCACTCCGTGACTGCTCCACGAGGTGGAGAACTCCTGCTACTTCCAAGTCTCTCGTGGTGATTTCTCGACTGAGAATTCTGGCGGCAAGAGCGGTGCTGTGCCAAGCTGTCGGATGGCAAAGTTTCTCCTCGTTTTTTCCCAGGCCGTTGCGTGGACTTTCTTGTGGGTGGGTGCCGGACTGTCGGCGGCATCTCCTAAAGACGCAGGACCGCAGCTTTTTTTCGAGGAAGAGACGATGCGCTACCTGACGCTGACTAAGTCCGATGGAGGTAACACGCGGGTGATCGTTCGTTTCGCGTGGGATCCGGGTTCGATGGCGACTTGGGAGGGCTTTGGCACTCGTCAGGACAAGATCCTGAGTTTTGCACGGCTAGTGGGGGAAGTGGAGGATCGTGGCACTTTTTTCCAGGCCGAAATCAGCGAGAGCAGGGTGGTGGTGGACTACAAGCCGGGCCAAAAGCAGCCTCAGGATGCGGGCATCAATGGGACGTACCGACGTGTCAGCGAGACCAAGGCGGGGCAGTTGGCGAAGAAGGAGTTTCAGGCAGCCAACGAACGCCTCATCGCTGCGCTGAAGTTAGCCACGAAAGCTTGGGCACCAGGAGATCGTGCGGCGCTAACTCTCTGGCGTGAGGAATGGCCGGTGATGCGCCAGCACTGGGTGGATCTGGTGGCTGGGCAGGCGGGCGGTGCTGCCACGGGTGCGGTGAAGGTCGCTGGGGTCAAAGCGGCGGAACCCACCGCGGAGGTCTGGCTGGCCATGGCGCAGGCTACGGCGCGGGGGTATTCCTTTGTCGAGGGAGCGCCTGATCCCAAGACAGGCCTAGGCTGGGATGGTGAGTATGATGACCTGGGAGGTGGCCATGTGAGCTTACGCCAGGGTAAGGATGGTCGGCTGCGTGCGACGCTGACCTCGGCGCGTGAGCCGGGCGTGGAGGCCTCTCTTCTGGAGAGCACCGTGCCTGCGGATCGGGTGAAGACAGGCAAGGGCGGCGAATTGACGGCGGAATTCACCTACAGTGATCCAGACGCGGTGGTGAAGCATCCGCCCGTACGCGTGCGGCTGATGAAACTGGGCCGCTACTTGAGGGTGGAGACGGAAGCCGCGCGGCCTTATGCGGGCAATGGCTGGTTTGATGGCATCTATCGTGGTGCGCCCGTGCCGCCAGAAGGCTGAGGCAGGTGGCTAGGATGGCAACGAACTTGGAAGTTTATCTGACGCGGCCAAAGCAGCGGATCAGGCGATGATTTCGCTGAGGATGCGGCCGCCGTTGACGATGTCGATGGGACGCACACCTTCGAGGACGAGGCGTTTTTCGGCGTTGATGCCGAGCAGGCGATACATGGTTTTCGCCAGATCTTCCGGGCCGACGGGGCTCTCGCTGGGCTCGGCACCGAGTGCATCGGATTGGCCATGGATGTGGCCTTGCTTCACCCCACCGCCAGCCATGGCGATGGAAAAGACACGCGGGTAGTGGTCGCGGCCATTGGTGCTATTGATCTTCGGTGTGCGGCCAAACTCGGAGCTGACGAGCACGAGGGTGGTGGAGAGCATGCCGCGCTCGTCCAGGTCACGAATCAGGCGGGCGAAGGCTTGGTCGAAGGCGGGGGCTTGGCTTTCGAAGGAACCCTTGATGTTGCTGTGATGATCCCAACTGCCATAGTTCACCGACACCATGCGCACGCCCGCTTCGACAAGTCGCCTGGCCAGCAGAAAGCGCTGTCCAGCACTGTGGTGGCCGTATTCGTCCCGCAGCTTGGCGGGTTCGGCACTTAGATTGAAGGCCTCGCGTGCTTGGCTGGAGCTGATCAGGCTGTAGGCGGCACTGCAAAAGCTATCCATCGCTGCGAGTGCATCGGATTTTTCCGTCGTGCGGAAGTGCTCATCTACGACGGCCAGCAAGCTGCGGCGGCGCTCGAAGCGCTTGTCATCCACGTCTTTGGGGGTGGCGAGATCGCGCACGGCGAAACCCTTGTCGCCTGGATCGCTGCCGAGGGCAAAGGGACCGTAGGCGCTGCTCATGTAGCCGCTGCCTTGGTCAGGGGCAAAGACGCTCGGCACTGCCACGTAAGGCGGTAGATTGTTCCGGCTGCCGAGTTCGTGGGAGATGATGGAGCCGAAGCTGGGGAACTTGATCGCGGGGCTTGGGCGATAGCCAGTGAACATATTGTGCGTGCCACGCTCGTGAGCGGCCTCCCCATGGGTCACGGAGCGGACCATGGTGATCTTGTTCAGGATCTTGGCGATGTTTTGGAACTTCTCGCCCACGTACTCGCCCGTCACGCCTTTCACCGGACTGAAGGGGCCGCGATAGTCGGCACTGGCGAAGGGTTTTGGGTCCCAGGACTCATGCTGGGCCATACCACCGGGCAAGTAGATGTGAATGATGGCACTGGCGATAGGTTTGAAGGTGGCCACCTCGGGCATTGCCAATTGGGCTGCCTCTAGCTTCATGAGTTGCGGTAGTGTGATGCCCAGCCCAGCCAATGCCCCGATTTGCAGGAAATCGCGCCGCCCCTGGGCCGTGGTGAAAAAGTTGCCGTGTTCGCCAGTGCAGAGAGGATGCATTTTCATAAGAGCTGAGCACGGCTACGGAGGCTGGTAGGTGCTTTTGCGATCCTTATCTGCATTCGCCAATCGGCACGCAACAGTGCGCAAGATCGGCCTTTGCAGCTCCTTCTTTTGTCTGGCTGTCACAGGTGCCCTATGAAAAACTGATGCCTTATGAAACGCCTGTCCTGGATCGTTCTCCCCTTGGCCCTTTGCCTTTTATCCGCCTGTACTCTGATGGATTCGGCCGACCGGCAGGCAGGGCTCGCTGCTTTTGCCCCTGTGCAGACAGTCTTAGAGACGAACTGTGTGCATTGCCACGGCGATCAGCGACTCTCCACCATGCCGTCAATTCATGATTCGAAGTCGTTGGCCGCTTTGATCCGACAGGGCGGTTGGATCACTCCAGGAAAGCCCGAGGCAAGTCGGCTGTATCAAGTGGTGAGCTTTGCCGATGAGGTGCCAGGTGCCATGCCGCCGACAGGTCATGCCATCCGGCGTGACGAGCAGCGTGTGCTGAGCGAGTGGATTCGAAAAGGGGCGAAGGTGCCAACGGGGCGTTCAGTCCGTTTTGGTGTGCGTGGGGACATGCCACGCTCATACTGATCGTTATACTGTTCAAACGAGCGCTTGTTATCTTTTTTGTTATTTTAGCTTTCTTGATAATCTGAGAACTGTTAATTCTCTGAATTAACAACTTTTCTCTCTTATGAAAAAGCAGCCTTCTGTTCTTGAAGATGAATGTGAATTTCAGATGACTCTGGACGATGCTTTGTCGGCGCAGCGTGTTGTTGAGCCCGCAGCCACCGTTCCAGTTAAGGGCTCACATCATCAGAAAATCATCCAACATCTGGAAAAGGCGTCTGGAGATGACGTGCAAATGTCTGCTCAGCTGGATGAAGTTACGAGTAAGTATCATGAGCTGATGGCAAAGGTGAATTTGCTCCAGGCCCAGGAGCTTGAAGCGAGAGAAAAGCTGCAACTGTTGTCCGCAACCTTGTCCGAAACGCTGGTGACTACGCAAAAGCTAGCTAGTCGCCGGCTCATGGAGGAATCCAGATTAGCCGAATTAGAAGTTCGATCTGATCAGCTGAATCAGCAGATGGAGAGCAACCTTGCTCTCAGCCAAAAGCGGCTTGATCAGTTGGAGCAGCAATGTGCTAACCGCGAGGCTGAACTCGCCGAGACAATGACTGCAATCGCGGCGAAGCGTTTGGAACTTGGTGCTCTTGAACAAGAGCAGCAGAGTCAGCCAGCTCTTAAGCTGGTGGAAGTTCAGCAGACCGAGCTTCAGACTGAGTTAGAAACGAGTGCCCAAAGGCTGAAAGAGACCCATGAAGAACAAAATTCTGCACAGATACAGCTGGCGGCCACTTTGGCGCAGCTTGACCTAGCGGAATATCGACTTGTTGAGGTTTTACAGCAGCTCCAGGACAGTCAAACCGCTGGTTTGGAGGCCGCCGACCATGAGGCAGTTCTGAATGCTGAGATGCGTATGGCGAAATGGGAATTAGAATCGCTACAGAGTGAACTTCAGACCTGTCGTTCAGCACAGCAGGAAGAAGACCGACATCTGCAAGTGAGCCATGCAGACTTAGAATTTTTGAATGCTGACATAGCTCAAAAAAAAGCCGAACAAGCTGAGCATGAAAATGCTCTTCAGGATCTATCTCAGCTGATTCAAGAGCGTGAGCAGACCCTTGTGCAGATCCGCCACGAGGAAAAAGCCATGCAGCAAAAACTACTGGAATTGAACCAGGAACAGCAGCGTCTGCAAGGTAGTGTGGCTGCGTTGCTTACGGGGGAAAAGGCAGAGCGTGCGCGCTATGAAGAGCTGCGTGATTTAACACAAGCGGCTACCCATGAATATGGGGCTCAGAAAGATGCTCTGGCCAGTCGGCTGCAATGCGCACACCAGGAGCTCGCCGATACGGAAGCTAAAATGAAGGCCATGCATAGCTTAGCGACTCGACTCGCCCAAGCCGCCGAAGACTGTGCCAAGCTACCACCAAGCTCAGATGAATCCGAGGAGGCGAGAAACACCATGGACTGCTTGCTAAGCGAGTTCCATCAGGTGCTCGATCAGCGCCCTGGCACTGCATTGCCGGTGGCGGCACCCTCGATGGCTTGCACTGCTGCGGTGTCTCCACTAGCGCCATCGTCTCGGGATAGTTCAGATTCAGGCCTGCTGACCTCTCGTCTCAATCGCCTGCGTGAGACCTTGCAGCGTGAGGAAGCTCGCCTTCAATACCTGCAACGTGAACGTGCGCGTCAGGAGTCTCGTTCGCGTGCTAATACCCCACTTCAGGCAGATCCTGCCTTGAGGGAACAGGATCGAAAGCTTGAGGAAAAAATCCGCCTCAACGAAGCACGTTTGGAACTCCAAGAAGCTCGTCTCCGCCGAGGGCAAGAGGATGAAAAACGTCAGAAGGAAAAGCTGGCCACATTGGCACAACAACTCGTTGAGATGCGCATGGAGTTTTGTGCTAAGCCCATGTTGGCTCACCATTGACGAGGCCTCATGGTCTCACACTTGATCCTCTGTCACGGTCAGACA
>JBIKYV010000270.1:0-3033 GCA_044355075.1 Prosthecobacter sp. | reverse complement strand
GTTTCATGTCCCACAGATCCTGCTGGCTTGGCGCGCCCAAGTTGAAGATCATGATGCAGGACTTGCCGTCCTTTTTCGGGTCGACCCGGCCCGCGGCCTTGAGCTTGGCGAAGCCGGGCAGGGTCAGGCCGATGGCGCTGAGGGCGCCGGCCGACAGGAAGTCGCGGCGGGTGACGCCGTCACAGGTCGTGGCGGAGGCGTGGTCGGTGCAGGTGAACATGGCGGAGAACGTCAGAAGGTTTAGACCTTCATACGCGCTGCGCAGTCCCTTCTAAATGGAAGATGCCGCTTTCTGACGGTGAATTTCCGGGCGGCCTTTTCGTCGCTCGTTTTTTGTCTTTCGTATTAATGACGAAGACAGCTCTGATGCGCACCAGTGGATTCCCTTGGATTCAGCGAGCCATGATGATTCGCTTAGCTCCCAAATTCAATATGGTGCCGCACGGCTGATTTCTTCAACTGTTAACCCATTCAATTCAATGAAGCGGCGCAAATCGCATGACTTTCATCACCGATACGATCACCGCCGGCAATTTTATTAACGCAGAGGACAGGATTAGCCGAGAAGCCGCCGGAATTAGCTCCATTCTCTGCCCCAATGGCCTGCAAAGCTCCATGGCATTCAATCCTGTGGATTGCCTTTCTGACTAGGCTCCCTTTGGGACCTCACCCCCTCATGGTCCAAGTCTGCTGTGAAAATCTGGACAGATTCTGTGTGTTCGTGCAGGTCCTGTCGATGCTTTTCAAACCTCGTGGTGATTCGTTCGCTCCAACTTCCTGCGGCCTCGAAGCTCTTCGTGTGTGGCTCGTTTCTGAAGTGCTCACCGCACGGACAGCAACTGGCCGGATGGAGTTCCTGAGGCCCGCGTGAATCAGCCTAGATTCACACGCAAAACCCCATCTTCTGAGACGGCAGGCCAGTTCATTCCGCTGAACTTGACCCAAGAAAGCAGGGCTTCGCTCAGCTCATGACAGACGTATTAAAACGCGTGGATCAATGATTCTTCATTGCTGCGCCTTCATTTTGTCTTGAAAACTGCCCTTATTCTCTTCTCCGCTTTTTCCTTCATCGGCTATGGAGCGGCGTGTTTTTTCTCGGCCCGCATGCAGAGGGAGTTTTTTCGCTACCGTCTTGCGTCCCAGCGGCTCAGGGTGGGCACCCTTCAATGGTTGGCGGGCGTCGGCCTGCTGGCAGGACTGAGCCAGCCATGGATGGGTCAGTTGGCAGCTGGCGGCTTGGCGCTGATGATGCTCGTTGCAGTCATCGTGCGCATCCAGATCAAGGATACGCTGCTGCAGAGCTGCCCGGCACTGTTTTATCTGGTGCTCAACACCTATCTTTGTCTTGCCGGATTCTGATCTGCCCGCCGCCTAAAGCAGCGCAACGGCGACGCACATCGCCAGCACCGCGAGGGAAGGCAGGGCCTTGCGGATCGGATCTTTCACTTTGAGATGCATGAAGAAGGCTCCAAGCATGAGAATACCCATGCCAACAGCCGCAGGTTGCGCCAGATGGGGGATCCAAACGGAGGCTAAAAGTGCTAAAGCCAAGCCGATTTTGAGCAAGCCGATGAGGCAGAAAATCGGAAAAGGCAGACCATAGACGGCGAATTCCTCGCGCATGTTTTTTGCATTCCTGCCCCGATAGGCGGTCGCTTTGCCGGAGCGCAAGAGCCAGACGTTCAGGATGCCGAGTGCTACGATGAGTTTGAGTGCGATGAGGAAGTAGGTCATGACAAATCAGCCCAACGATTCGGCTTTCCGTGCTATCGGGCAAGATTTGACCATGCTTGATTCTCTTTGCAACCGCAAGCTAATCCCTGCATCGGGCGCCGACCGCTGCTTCGCCCCACGCCGGGCGGCAAGGTGCTGGCAGACGGAGGCAACAGGATAGGGATACCGGTTGTTTTTCTGTTCCGAAGCAGGACATGCAGCGTACCCAAGATTCATGCGACGTCTGCTTTCTGCCGCTGTCAAAATTGCCCTGACTTGCTGCTTCGCGCTGACACCTTTAGCATGGTGTGCTGGTTGCCTGTTCTTCGCGGGGTCGCTTCCTGCTGTCGTGCCGTGGATGCTTTTGGCCCTCATTTTAGGTCTTATCCCGTTCACGGCAGCTTTGACGCTGGCGATCCTACGTTTGCCTTTCTTGGGTGTCGTATCTCTACCCCCAAACCTAGTCGCCTCCTGCGGGCTCCTGCTTTGCTTTGCCACTGGAGCCAAGGCTGACGATAAGCCCCCCGGGAGACGGATGCATTCGCTCACGGAGTTTGACGGCAAAGATGCCATGAATTGGCAGGTTGTGAATGATGGCGTGATGGGCGGGCTTTCACAGGGAAAGTTGACTCAGAAAACAGCAGGGACAATGCTGTTTAGCGGCATGCTCTCTCTGGAGAACAACGGTGGTTTCTCGACCTTCCGCAGCCGCATATTGAAAATGGACCTCAGCCGCCATTCTGGGCTGGTGCTGCGTGTGAGGGGCGATGGCCGCACGTATCAGGTGCGGGTCGCTACCGACGCCCGTTTTCGCGGCATGGAGGTGTCCTTCGCCGCCGAGTTCGCCACCATCAAGGGCGAGTGGACTGAAGTGAAGATTCCCTTTGCTCATTTTGAAGGCAGCTTTCGCGGGCTTAAGTTGCCGGAGGAACGCTTGGATGCCTCCAAAATTCAGCGTATCAGCATCCTGATCGGCGATAAAAGACAGGCTTCTTTCGCGGTGGAACTCGATTTCATTCGCACTTACGGTACATTTGAATCAGGGGCTGGGTGAGTCCTCCGCCTATCGGAGCTTCGCGGTCTTTTCCGCGTTCAGCGCTTGCTTCACCCATCAACACTTCGGATTTGGATCGATGCTCCCACGCGTAAATCGCGTTCAAGCACACATTAATCATGCCACTGGATTCTGAGGGGGGGTAGATTGGTCGTCCTTGTATTGCTGCGTTTGCAGCTCACGCCAGACGCGTGAGTTCACAGCAGCTTCAGCCCTCTGACCAAAAAAAACGCGCCGGCACTGAGCAGTGCCAGCGCCAAGACTGC
>JBIKYV010000269.1:0-3039 GCA_044355075.1 Prosthecobacter sp. | reverse complement strand
ATCGGCCCGAACGGAGCGGGTAAGTCCACGCTTTTCTCCCTGCTGCTGCGGGAATCCACGCCTGATGACGGTCAGGTGACCATGGAAAAAGGGCTGAACTTTGGCTTCCTGCCGCAGGAAAGCGCTCCTGTCGATGACGTGACGGTGCTGCAGTTGGCCACGGGCCATGTCGATGAGCATAGCCGCTGGGAATTGGAGCCCAAGGCCAAGCGTATCCTCAAAGGGCTAGCTTTTCGTGAGAGTGACTTCGAGCGTAATGCACGCACGCTGAGCGGTGGCTGGGTCATGCGCGCCCACCTAGCGCGACTACTGGTGCAGGAGCCTGACCTTTTGCTGCTGGACGAGCCCACCAACCATCTGGACCTGGAGTCGCTGCTCTGGTTTCAGGAATACCTTACCACCTACCCCGGTGCGATTTTGATGATCTCTCACGATCGTGAGTTCCTCAATGCGTTGTGCGATGCCATTTTGGAAATCGCTCACAGCAAGGTCATCCGTTATCGGGGCAACTATGACGATTACCTGCGTGAAAAAGCGGCACGTGAGGAGCAGATGCAGTCGGCCTTTGCAAATCAGCAGCGTGAGATCGCCAAGCTCCAGCAGTGGGCGGATCGCTTCAAAGCCAAGGCCAACTTTGCCTCCCGCGCCCAGGACAAGCTGAAGATGATCGACCGCATAGAGCGGGTGGATGCCCCCCAGCAAGCAGCCAAGCAGGTGAAGTTCCGCTTTCCCCAGCCGCCGCGCAGTGGCCAGCGCGTGCTGACGCTGAAAGATCTAGCCTTCAGCTATGGCCAGACGCCGGTGTATCATGGGCTCGATTTTGAGATCGAGCGCGGACAGCGTCTCGTGCTTGTGGGGCCAAATGGGGCAGGGAAGTCCACGCTGCTGAAGCTGCTCGCCGGTGCGCTGACGCCGCAGGCTGGCAAGCGTGAGCTGGGTCACAATGTGAAGCTGGGCTACTTTGCGCAATATCGCGGCGATGTGCTGAACATGAAGCACACGGTCCTGCAGTCCGCCATGGATCTACCAAGCCGCCCTGGCGAGCAGCTCGCACGCACCTTGCTCGGTAGCTTTCTGTTTCATGGTGATGATGTCTTCAAGCCAGTCGGCGTGCTCAGCGGAGGCGAGAAAAGCCGTCTCGCACTCGTGCGGCTGCTGCTCGATCCGCCGAACCTTCTACTCATGGATGAGCCGACGACGCACCTCGACATGGGCAGTATCGACGCGTTGATCCAAGCCTTAGAGGACTACGAAGGCACACTCGTCTTCATCAGTCACGACGTTCATTTTATCCGTGCCATGGCGCGTAGCGTCCTGCACATCGCGGCAGGGGTGCTCACACCCTACTCGGGCGATTATCAGTATTACCTGGATAAAACCAAAGCCTCCTCTGCACGCGAAGCTCTCACCGCGAGTTTAACCAATTATCAGCCACCTAGTGGGACTGGTCATGAAATGAACAAAAGCAGCCAGGGTGCGAGCAGCAAAACTAAGGAACAAAAGCGTGCGGAGGCCGAAGCGAGGAATGCCCGCAGCAAGGCCCGGAAGGAGCTGGAGCAAAAGGTGACCAGTATCGAGCAAAGCCTAGCCGCTCTGGAAAAGCGCAAGCTGGAGCTGGTCGAGCTGCTGCAAGATGGTGCTACCTATGCGGATGCGGTGAAGTTTCGCGCATTGAGTGAAGAGCTTGAGCAGATCGAGCCTAAGATCGCGCAAGAAACCGCCGCCTGGGAGCAGGCGACGGAGGCGTTTGAAGCGATGGTCATGAGTGAAAAGGCCTCGTGACCAGCTCAAACTCCGCCTGAATGACCTAGTGAGCTGTTTCGATGAAGCTCAAAAGATCGGCCATGTCTTGCACGCTTAGGCCACCTTCCAGCCCTTCAGGCATGAGGCTTTTGCCATCGCTACTGCTACCTCGGATGTTCGCTCGCTGGAGCGTGACGTTCACGCCACCCATCATCTTCAGTGACATGCTGCTAGCATCGTCTGCCGTGATCACACCCTGCACGGTCTGGCCATCTTTCGTATTCACCGTGTAGGCGATGTATTGGGAGGCGACTTCTTTGTGCGGCTGCAAAATGGCGGTCAGCAAGGCATCGCGGCCCTTGGTCTTCACCGTCGTGAAATTGGGCCCCACTTCGATACCCAGGCCGTTCGCCTGATGGCAGGCCATGCAGCGGGAGATGTAGTGATTTTGACCCGCTTTTGAGTCGCCTTTCATGCCCACGGATGGCGCGAAGGTTTTTGCCACTTCCTCACGCGAAGGCGGAATCACCGACTTCAGCATCGTCTTTGCCAGTCCGGCGACTTTGGCGTTCTTGTGCTGGATGAGCTCCTGCACCTGGGAGACCGCGAGGTCGGTAGGGACAGGGCCAGAGCCCATCGATTCCAGCAAAGCAAGCGCTCCATCATCGCGTGAAAGCAAGGCTGCGAGTGTGACCGCGCGTGCTTGTGACTTGAAGCCCGTCCATGCACCGAGCAGAGAAGTCGGCGCAGCCTTGCCAGCCAAGTCACTCAAGGCCTTCACAGCAGCGGCTTGCACGTGCTCACTCTGGTCGGCACCGAGACAGGCCATCAGCGCAGCTTCACCCTGCTCCTTCGTGGCGAGCGATAGCAACTCGATGGCTTCGATCTTCATGGCTTCCTCAGTCGTGCCTTGGGCCAAAGAGGCCGCTTGTGTAAACACCGCTGCCAGCTTGCCTTCCACATCCACTTTGGCGATGGAACTGCCTCCGCGACGAAGTCCTGTGGCGAAGGCCTTGATGCCAGCCTGGCGCACGGCCGGAGTCAGATGATCCGAGGACAAATGCTTCAAAGCCTCCTTGAGTGCCGTTTCATCCCGCTGCTGGCCGATCATGCCAAACAAGGCTTCGGCGATAGCGGGCGTCGGGCTGGATGATTTCGTGCCCATCATCAGCTTCAGCAAGAGGCCCGGCTGCGTGCCGGAACTGCTGAGCACCGCCGCTAGCATGAGCGGACTGCCAGCGGATTGATCGAGCAGCTTCTTCTGCTGGCTCGCCAAAGAAAGCGCTGCGGTGGGTG
>JBIKYV010000129.1:0-10977 GCA_044355075.1 Prosthecobacter sp. | reverse complement strand
GATTTTGAACCCAGGCACATCCAGGCTCAGCAGGTGCGGCCTCACGTAATCGGGCACGGTGCCCAGGTCTTCGCCGACGACTTCGTTCGGGCTGGCTGCGGCGACGATGATTTTCAAGTACTTGTCCCCGGCGGCCAGGTTCGCGGCCTTGTGCTCGGGCGTGTCGTCGTCGTGTTCTTTGAAATGCGGGAGGTGCCCGCCAGTGCGCGCGGCGGCCTCTTCCGGGCTCAGATTGACAAACTCCGCGTTGCGCTGCGGACGCCAGGGGAAGCTGTAGATGCGGTAAAAGCCAAGCACATGGTCGATGCGGAAGATATCGAAGACCTCCGTCAGCTTGCGCACGCGGCGCTGCCACCAGGAGAAGCCATCGGCCTCCATACGGTCCCAGCGGTAGAGCGGGATACCCCAGTTCTGCCCCCAGCGCTGCACAAAGACGTCATCTTTGAAATAGGTCTCCGGCGGCGCACCTCCGCACCAGTCCAGATTGAACTGCTCTGGCTGGAAAAAGACATCCGCGCTGCACCAGGAGATACCAAAGGGCACATCGCCCATGAGTTTCACCTTCTTGGAGTTCGCGTAGGCGCGCAGCTCCCGCCATTGGCTGAAGCACAGCCATTGCACATAGGCATGAAAATCCAGCTTGGATTCGATGTTCGCTGCATCCTCAGCACGACGGGCAGCTAGCCAGGCGCGCGCGTTGTTTCCGGAATTGACCTCAGCGCGCCAGTTTGGCCAGTCCTCGTGCCCATGCTCGTCCATTAGCACGCGGAAAAGGCAGAAGTCCTCAAGCCAACCAGCCTCCTCCTGGCGAAAGGTCTGAAACGCTGCCTGCCGCTCAGGAAACTGGCTCAGTCGCGCGTAGGCATGGCGCAGCAGGCGCGTCTTTAGCTGCCTGACCTTGGCATAGGGCACTGGGCCGTTCTTTAGCGCCTTCCCCCCCAGGAAGCGCACGATGACCCGCAGGTAGGTGGCATCCAGTTCGGGTAGCTGCTCTGGCGTCAGCTGCAGGGTCAGGTAATCTAGCGCCACCGAGCTGATGGCATTGTAGGGACTGCTATCTGTGCCGGTGGCATTGACAGGCAGGAATTGCAGAAACCCGATCCCAGCGGTGGTAGCCCAGTCCACTAGCTGGCGTACACAACCTGTGTCACCGATGCCGAGGTCATCCTCCGAACGGAGGGCAAACACAGGAACCAGAAGACCAGCACGGCGGGGTTGGGTGGAGGGCATGAAAAGAAAGGAATGGGGACAGGCAGCTGCGGGTTGCAACGGGCGATTTTATGCCCGGTGGCATGCATAGGCCGTGCCAACTCGCACCTGCCCGAGACAGGAAAGCCACAATGACATGACAGGCCCCTAGCTGGCTGAGCGTTCATGGCCCGCGATGCGCTTGCCAACTCTCCTTTTTCTCTGCCTGACCGCGATCAGCCCAGCCTTTGCTCGCGAGGGCAAACCGAACCTTCTTTTCATCCTAGCCGATGACCTCGGCTGGGGCGATCTGGGCTGCTACGGCAACCGCACCATTCGTACCCCGAACCTCGATGCCATGGCGCGTGAGGGCACGCTATTCACGCAGTTCTACGTGAATGGATCCGTCTGTTCGCCCAGCCGTTGCGCCTTTTTCACGGGTCAATATCCAGCTCGGCAGCGCATCCACGGCCACTTTGCCACTCCCGAGCAAAACACCGCCCGCGGCATGTCCAGCTGGCTGGACCCGCAGGTGCCGAATGCGGCACGGCTCCTAAAATCCGCAGGCTACACCACGGCGCACATCGGCAAGTGGCACCTGGGCAACAACTCCGGCGGCCCGCCTGTGGAGGACTATGGTTTTGATTATGTGGGCAGCACGGAAAAGGAAGGCGCGAACGGCCCCGCTGCCGACCCCTACTACCGGGCCAAGTCCACGGCGCGATTCGTCGATGAGTGCTTAGCCTTCATCGACCGCTGCGGAGATAAGCCCTTTTATCTCCAGCTCTGGACGCTCGTCCCGCACGCCACGCTGAACCCCATGCCTGAGCAAATGCAGCCCTACGCCCGGTTGCGCGCAGGCGGGCGGAACTTCCCCCACGCCGCCGCGATGGAGATCTTCGCCGCCAGCGTCACCGACCTCGACACTCAGGTCGGGCGGCTTCTCGCTGGCCTGAAGCAGCGCGGCAAGGACCAAGACACGCTCATCCTTTTCAGCAGCGACAACGGCCCCGAAGACATCCACATCGGCAACGCTGGGCACAGCGGCGTCGGCAGCGCCGGCCCCTTCCGCGGGCGCAAACGCAGCCTTTACGAAGGTGGCATCCGTGTGCCGGGTATCGTCCGCTGGCCGGGAAAAATCCCCGCTGGACGCATGGAGGATAAAGCCGTCATGTCAGGCGTGGACTGGCTACCCACGATCTGCCAACTCGCGGGGGCGCGCCTGCCTGCTGACCTAGCCCTGGATGGCGAAGACCTGGGGGATGTACTGCGTGGGCAGTCACGGCCCCGCACCCGGCCCCTGTTTTGGGAGTGGCGCTTCAACATCGCCGGAGAGCCCTTTCACCACAGCCCGCAACTGGCTGTCCGCGAGGGTGACTGGAAGCTATTGCTGAACCCAGACCGCAGCCGCGTCGAGCTCTACGATCTGAAAACCGACCTTACCCAGCTGAATAACGTGGCCGAGCACCATCCCGAGCTGGTGGAAAAGCTCGCCCAGCAAGCCACCACCTGGGCTCAGGGGCTACCGCCTGGCCCTCGCGATCCTGGCGCAGGCAAGATGAACTTTAGCCTACCCGGCACCCGTCCCGCCGCTGCGCCTACGGTCAAAGGTGGGAAGAAAAAAGCTTCAGCAGAGTGATCTTCAGTACGTTGGTTTGATGTTATGCACGACCTTGACCCCAGCCTTCCCGAGCCACTCGTCCGCCGCGACTTTTTGAGAAAGTTAGCCGCCGCTAGTACGGCTGCATGGATGACCGGTGAGCCGCGTCTAATCTGGGGAAAAACAGGTGAAGCGGTGAAGCCGCCAGCCGCGAAGGCCGATGCGTGCATCCTGCTGTGGATGGCCGGGGGCATGGCTGCTCCGGAGACCTTTGACCCAAAACGCTACTTGCCCTTTGAGAAGGGGCTGGAGGTGAAGAAGATGCTCAGCACCTTCCCAGCCATGGACACGACGCTGGACGGGGTAAAGATCAGCGCTGGCCTACCGAAGATCGCCAAGGTCATGGATCGCGCGACTTTGATCCGCAGCGCCGTGCAGCCTGACCTGGGCAGCATTTTGCACTCGCGGCATCAGTATCACTGGCACACCGGCTACGTACCGCCGCAGACGGTGGCCTGTCCGCACATTGGCTCGTGGATGGCCAGAGTGCTCGGTCCGCGTAACCCCGTGATGCCCGCCTTCATCAACATCGGCCAGCGACTCGAAGGCGTGGGCGAAAGCGAGGAACTGAAGGCCTTCACCACCGCCGGATTCTTCGGCAGCGAGTTCGGCCCGATGAATCTGCCCTTTCCCGAGGACGCCGCGCAGTCCGTGAAGCCGCCGAAGGGCATGGACGCGAACCGTTTCGCCAATCGCGACCGCCTCTTCCGCAAACTTGTCGATCAAAGCCCGCAGCGTGACTTCATGAGCGACTACCATCAGCAGTCCATGCTCCGCAGCATGGACAATGCTTACCGCCTGCTGAGCGCGAAGGAGCGCGATGCGTTCGACATCACGCTTGAGCCTGAGGAGAGTCGAAAACAATACGACACTGGCCGCTTTGGTCGCGGCTGTTTGCTGGCACGTCGGCTTGTCGAGGCCGGCGCACGCTTTGTCGAGGTCACCACCGAGTACGTGCCCTTCCTGCACTGGGACACTCACAAAAGCGGTCACGATACCCTGGACGGCCTGCACAAAGAAATCGACGCCCCTATCGCACAACTTGTGCTCGATCTCGAAAAGAAAGGCCTGCTCGACCGCACGCTCATCGTTATTGCGAGCGAATTCAGCCGCGATGCTCTCATCGAGGGCAAACCCGGTTCAATCGCTAGCGATCAGGCCACCTTCAAAGTGGAGCGCATCCAGGAAGCGCAGCACTACGGTCTGCATCGGCACTTCACCGGTGGCACTAGCGTCGTCATGTTTGGCGGCGGCACAAAGAAAGGCCACCTCTACGGCGAAACGGCCGACGAACGTCCGCTCATTGCCACCAAGAACCCCGTCAGTGTCATGGACCTCCACGCCACCATCATGACCGCCATGGGCATTAGTCCGAAAACCGAGTTTGAGATCGAAGGCCGCCCCTTCTACGTGACCGAAGACGGCAAGGGCAAGGCAGTGATGGACCTTTTTGCCTAACGGCGAGTGAAAGCAGGTCATGGCAAAAGCCTGCGTGGACAAAACCGGAAGACTCAGCAAGCATAACCCCCATGAGTAAGCATCACCACCACCACCATGAAGGCTGTCAGCGGCCTGAGCCCGAGCGGCTGCTGACCGAATGCATGGACCGTGCGCGCGGTGCCGGACTGCGGCGAACGAAGGCTCTGCAAGACGTGCTTTCCATTCTCATTCATGCCTGCCAGCCTCTGACTTTGGGTGACATCGCAGGTTCGGAGGCTCTGCTGAGCGAGGCCGATCGCGCTACGGTGTATCGTTTGCTTGTGAAGTTAGAGCAGCACGGCCTGATCCGCCGCCTCGGCCTGCATGACCGCGCCGCTTATTACATCATCAACCTACCTGGGGAACACCACGACTACCTGATTTGCAATGGCTGTGGTCGCATTGAGCGGCTCGATATCGCCTGCCCGGTGCACGCGTTGGAAAAAACCATCGCCAAAACCTCAGGCTATCAACGCGTCTACCACGAGCTGGAGTTCTATGGTCTCTGCCCGGACTGCAGCGCGAGCAACGCTGCCTGAGCTCTGTCATGGCCCGCATACGCATCCAAAATCTGGGGAAAGCCGTCGCTTGGCTCATCCGCGCCATCGGGCGGACGCTGACGTTTGAGGTCGAAGATCGCGCTGGTGTCTTTGACGCACGGCGTGGCGGCACGATCTGGGCCTTTTGGCACAACCGAATGTTCGTCATTCCCTACCTGCATGACCTTTGGTTCCCCCACATCCCGGGTGCCATTCTTAGCAGCCCGAGTGGCGATGGCCAGATCATTGCCGATGCCTGTGCCCATTTTGGTTTTGAGGCGGCGCGAGGCTCCAGCTCGAAGCCGCAAAAGGGGCTCGCGGCGCTGATTCTCCTGGCGGAAAAAGTGGCTGAGGGGCGCGATGTGGGCATCACGCCCGATGGGCCACGGGGGCCGATTTACCAGATCCAGCCGGGCATCATCAAGCTAGCCCAGCTGACTGGCGGCACGATCGTACCCGTGCGTGTGCTTTACACCCGGGCCATGCGTTTCCGCACCTGGGATCAGTTTCTCCTGCCGCTGCCCTTCAGTCGGGTGAAAGTCATCTTCGAGCCCACGGTGAACGTGCCCCGGCGCATGACGGAGGAAGAGTTCGAGCAGCATCGCGCTCGGCTAGAAGCGACCCTGGCTCATGAGGCGTGAAGCCAGCGCGAGACCGCTCCTCACATCGGCATGGCAGGAGTGCTGTGGGTCACTTCGTTGCGCACCGGGGTGCTTTTGTCAGGCCCCTTCGGCTGGCGGTTGGTGCGCTGGCAGAAGTCGTGGTAGTTGATGACTTCGAAGCGACCGTCGTCGTGCTCCAAGATGGCCGTCATGGACTCCACCCAGTCGCCTGAATTAAGGTAATGCGTGTCGCCAACCATTTTGTTCGCCGGGCTGTGGATGTGTCCGCAGATGATGCCGACGCAGCCTTTGGCTCGGGCAAGTTCCTGCAGTTGGTCCTCGTAACGACCGACGAAGTTGACGGCGGATTTGACCTTCAGTTTGACCCAACGACTCAGGGAGAAGCTTTCTTTTCCACGGACGTGGCGCCACCAGTTGTAGAGGCGGTTCAGGCGTAGCAGGATGTTGTAGCCGATGCCGCCTAGCTTCGCGATCCAGGGATGATGGGTGGTGACGTGATCGAAGCCATCACCATGCACGACGAGGTAATTGCCGCGCACAGTGGGGTGAATGTGCTCTCCGGTAATGCGGAAGTTATCCAGCTGAATGGGGATGAACCGATCCAGGATGTCATCGTGGTTGCCGCGCAGGTAGATGATCTCCGTGGATTCCTTTTCCATTTTTTTGAGGACGGTGCGCAGGAAGCCTGTGTGTCCTTTGTTCCAGCCGCCCATGCGCCGCAGGTGCCAAGCGTCGATGATGTCGCCATTCATGATCAATTGGTCGCACAGGACGTGGCGGATGAAGTGGGAGGCCTGAGCGGCTTTGCAGTCCGGCATACCCAGGTGGACATCAGAGATGAAGACCGTGCGCGCGCGCAGCTTGGTCTTTTGCCGTGTCGGATCGGCAGGCAGGTCGATGGGTTCTTCAGCGGTATCGCTCATGGCTTCGGGAGGGAGGAGGCAGTTTTGGCAGAGGTGATGGCGGTAAGGAGCTCTGCCTCGAACTCCTCAATGACACGATGCCAGCCGAAGTCGCTAGCTGCTTGTCGAGCGGCTGCGCGTAGCTTGAGCTCTGCCCAGCTCGCTGCGGCTTGCTGAGTGGCCTGGAGAAAGGCGACTTCATCCCCCAGCGGTGCCAGCCAACCATTGCTGCTGGAGCGAATGAGCAGGCGTGGCGCAGCATAGTCGTAGGCGGCCGTGAGGAGACCACTGGACATGGCCTCCAGCACCACATTGCCAAAGGTCTCGCTCGAACTGGGGAAAAGGAAGACATCCGCACTAGCATAGCATTCCGCTAGATCAGTGCCACGACGGGCACCCATGTAGATGAAGCCTGGATGTTCCTCCTGGAGGCTCGCGAGGCGCGGACCATCCCCAACGACTACACAGGGCGCCCCTGGGTGGATCTGACGAAAAGCCGCAAAGGCGCGGACTAGCAAAGGTAGGTTCTTTTCCGCCGCGACACGACCGACGTAAATGGCGACTGGGGTGTGATCATCCGCGCCCCAGGCCCGGCGGAGCTGGCTGCTACGGTGATCGGGAGAGAAGAGCGCGGTATCCACGCCGCGACCTAGCACCCCCACATTGCGGATGCCCCAGCGCTGGAGCATGCTGGCGGTATCGCTGCTCGGCGTCAGGGTGCGCGCAGTTTGGTTGTGAATCCAGCGCAGGATGCCAGCGGTAAGAGTCTCAAGGCCCGGCAGGTGATAGTTTTCCAAGTAGGTCTGGAAGTTCGTGTGAAAGCCAGATACGACCGGAATCTGCGCCTGTGCTGCCGCTAGGATGCTGGCGATGCCAAGGGGCGTCTCGGTAGCAACGTAGAGCGCATCGGGGCGAAAAGCGGTAAAGTGGGAGGCCATCTCCGCCCGGGTGCTGAAGCCGATGCGCAGCCCAGGATAGCCTGGTATAGGGGCTGAGGTGACGATGCGGCGGGGGGGTGTATTGGTCTCATCCGCAGCGCAGGGCACCGTAGTCACGATTTCAATGGCGTGCCCACGCTCCTCGAGGCCTATGGCGAGGGTGCGCAGGGTGCGCGCCACGCCGTTGATATCCGGCGGGTAGGTGTCCGTGATGAACATGAACCTCATGATGGCGGGGCGTGTCGCTGCTTCTTATGAATGGCGCACTGCCAAAGGAGAGAAAGCAGAATCAGCGCCTGGCAAGTGGCCGATGGGTGACGAAAGCGTCACGGTCTACAGCCTTTCCATCGTGACAGGCTGGATGCTCGCGTGACATAGTCGTCACCAAGAACCGTTTGTGACAAATGCATCGCCCGACGTACTCGGTTTTAATCTCGCAATCCTTCTTATGAGTAAAATCCTGGTCGTAGATGATGAACCGGACATTTCCGAATTGATCTCGCTGCATATGATGCGTGAGGGACATGAATGCCTATGCATCACCAATGGGTTGGAAGTGATGCCGACAGCTCTGGCGCATGAGCCTGACATCATCATCCTAGACCTGATGTTGCCGGGTCAGGATGGCATCACCGCCTTCAAGCGCCTGCGCGCAGACAGCCGCACGAGGACCATCCCCGTGATCATGCTCACGGCCAAGGCACAGACAACGGACCGTATCAACGGCCTGGAACTCGGAGCGGACGATTACTTGACGAAGCCCTTCTCTCCTCGGGAGCTTGCCTTGCGCATTACGGCTATTTTACGCCGCACGAAAAAAGTGACACATGTGTCCGAGGTGAAGCACGGCGAATTTCACCTGGATCGCAAGAACATGAAGTTCTTCCACCAGGGACAGCCGATTGATTTGACGACGACTGAATTCAAACTGCTTGCCGTTCTGATGGAAAATACGGCGGCCGTGCACACTCGCTCAGAGCTGCTGCGCGAGGTGTGGGGCTACTCTGACGATGTGGCTACCCGTACTTTGGACACGCACATCAAGCGCCTCCGGGAAAAGCTAGGTGAGGCGGGTAAACATGTGGTGACTGTGCGCGGCACAGGTTATCAATTTGTCATGGAGTCGCCCGCTACGCCTGCTACCGCTGTGTGATGCGGTGGCCTCCTGTCCAGCTCCCTTTCGCGGAAAGCACTTGGAGCCTTGGACACCCCGGGTGAATGGGTGGCCAATAGGGGCCCTGCTACCCTTTGTTAACTCGTTTTTGTTCTGCTATGACTCTTGCTCTCGCCACTGCCCTCATCCTGCTCGCTTTTTGGGCATGGCGGCGCGAACTGCTCTGGCGGAGGCGGATTGAAATCGTGACACACAGTGCAGGTCTCAAGCCGCATGAGATTGATCGTTTACCTGCTCGCTATCAAGGACTGCTAGAGGCAAGCCAAGCCCTGACTAAAGAAGAATACCTGCGGCGTTTGTTTGAGGTCTTGCTCAATGAGATCCGTCAGGGCGTCGCGATTGTCGATGACCGCATGCGCATCAAGTTTGTGAATCGCACGCTAGCGCATCTCTTTCACAAAAGCAGCATCCAGCGCGGGCACACGTTGATCGAGGAACTGCAGGATCATCAGGTGACTAGCATTGTTCAGGCTGCCATCGAAACTCAGCGCCGAACCGTGCGTGAGGTCGAGCTTTCTGCCCACGGATCGACCAACGCTAGTCGCACGGCACGCCATTTTCTCATCGAGGCCGCCCCGCTGCCTGCCAAGGCCGAAAGTGGCGCTTGGCTGATGGTGCATGACATCACGGAACAAGTCATGGCCGACCAAGTGCGGAAGGATTTCGTCGCCAATGCCTCTCACGAACTCAGAACACCACTGACGCTCATCAATGGCTACATTGAAACCCTGAAAAGCGGTGTCTTGAAGGACGAAGCTGCTCTGCAGCGCTGCTTTGATGTGATGGAAAAGCATGGCCGACGCATCGTCCGCATCATTGAGGATATGCTCACCATTTCCCGACTTGAAAATGGTAACTCGGCGCTGAATGACGAGCCCTTTACGGCGCGAGCTTGCGTGCAAGATGCCCTGGATCATCTCGAGCCCATGCTGGTAGGACGCGACACGCGGATTGATCTGGATTTCCCGGCTGATGGCGGTCACATGCGCGGCGACCGTTTCTATTGGGATCAGGTTTTCACCAACTTGATCGAGAACGCTCTGAAGGAGAATCCGAACCCTGGGCTCGTCATCAAAGTCAGCGGTCAGTGGCACAGCGATCACTTCGTGCTGCGGGTCAGCGACAATGGCATCGGCATTGCTGCGCATGATCTGCCGTTTGTTTTCAAGCGCTTCTATCGTGGTCAGAAGCATCATGGTCCGGAGATCAAAGGCACGGGCCTAGGGCTGAGTATTGTGCGTCGTTCTGTGGAAGCTCATGGGGGCACTATCGAACTGACGAGCACTCCCGGCATTGAAACCACGTTCACCATGCGCATCCCTGTCCACACGGAGGTGCATAGCGCCTACCAGGCTGCGTGAAGCTGTCCGCAGGAAGCTTTACACGGCTACATTTAGCATGAAGGGCGCAGGGCGGAAATGCACGGGCGTACGATCTTGGACCAATTCGCCATCGAGCTCGTAGGGGGCTTCTGGCTCCCCCACCACGGTAAATTCGCGCACTTGCAGGTAATCAAGGTCCAGAGCGGTGTCATAGCCGCTTTCCAGCAATGCGCGCACCATCTGAGCGAACTCCCAGCCGCCGAGTTGGCGAAAGACCAACAGATCGAGCAGGCCATCTTGGTTCTTGGCTTGGGGGAAAACTTTGACAGGCCCTCCATAGTGTTTGCCTCCGCCAATGAGAACAACACTGCCGAGTAGATCAGGGCGGCCTTCGACCTTCACGCGCAGCACTGGGGGTGTCCGGCCTAGCACTTGTAGGGCAGAGACGACGTAGCTGAGCGGGCCGAGGCGCTTTTTCCGCTCCCATGGGGTTTCTTGGATAATCTCGGCATCCAGCCCGACGCCTGCGAGTTGGACAAAGTAATGCTCATTGGCCATCCAGAGGTCAATCTCGCGCATGCGGCCACTCGTGAGACGTGCCCAGCAGGCAATGATATCCTGAGAGGGCAGGCCAATCTCTAAGGCGAAGACATTCATCGTGCCCACGGGCAGCACGCCGAGGGCGCTGTGCTTTTGGTTAGCAGGACGCCGCGCATTTACCCGGCAAATGCCTTGCAGCACTTCATTCATCGTGCCGTCACCACCTGCGGCGACAATCAGGGGCCGACCTTCGTTGGCGAGACGCGCGGCGATTTCGGTCGCCTCGCCTGGGCCGGTCGTCAGGATCAGCTCAGGCTCCGGCTTCAGCGCGCGGATCGCTTTCTCACGTGCCGCTGCCTGCGTGCTGCGCGCAGCGGGGTTCAGAATGACAGGGATGCTTTCAGACATGCGGCGCGCGCTTATGGGCGCAGATGCAGGCACGCACAAGTGAACATTGGCAACACCCGTGGATCTTCCCTTGCTCTTGGGCAGTCGCTCAGCTCAGACGAAGCAGCGCTACTGCCATCGGCAGTTCTATGCACAATTTGTGCATTAGGCCTCTTTTGTTGCAGACAAAGAGATCATCACTTGAATAGCGTAGTCTTTGTTATC
>JBIKYV010000028.1:0-33940 GCA_044355075.1 Prosthecobacter sp. | reverse complement strand
GGCGTCATAGGGTTTACCGAACGTCTCGGATCAGGCGACGGCGAGCGCAAGACGTTGCTGACACGACAGTTGCCATCCGAGCCGGTTGTCTTCATCCGTTTTGTTAGCCGTTGTGTTGCTTTGTCGGTTCATTCTTCGAGTAGAGACCAATTCCCTTCATATCCTTTCGGGTCTTCAATGGGAATCCGAAACTGCCGCATGTTGGAGTCCATTCGTGATTCATTCGTCGATAGCCAATATTGATGCTGCCACCGGACATATTCCGCGACATCCTTGCTCGGAACGAGGAAAAATTGTGGGAGTTCTGTCACGTCTCTGAGCTTGATGAAACAGTATACAAGATTCGGATCGATCACTTCCTCGTGCTTCTTGCTCATCGTCCATGAGAGAAACATGCCGTCACCAAATAACTTAGCTTTGCCTGGCTTCGTGGATGAAGTCTTCACTTCAACTTTATAAAGTTTGTTCAGGTCTTGGTTGGTGACGAGAATATCAACTCCTTTGGTGTTCCCAAGCGTCAAGGTTGCGACAAGTCCCCGCTGCGTCAGTTGAGCGAGAGCGTAGTATTCGCCAGCTAGGCCTGTCTGTGTTTTGTCCACTCGTGTTCGGGTTGTTTTCGGCTAACGACTCGGATCAGGCGACGGCGAGCAGGAAACGTCGATGGCACGACAGATAGCCTTCGAGCCGTTGCCTGCATCCGTTTTGTTGAGCGTTGGAGGTTGTCGTGGCCAGTTGCTCATTCTGCAGTTTCCCTGTTTGCGGATAGCTCCTGAACGAACAGGTCTGGCTGATCAGGAGTGATTACAATGGTCTTCTCAGCATACCGAAGAACAACGGTTCTTGAGCCATCAGTAGCGAAGGCTCTAAAACTTCCAAGACGTGAACTCTGATACCACCCGGTGAAACCGAACAGTCCGCTGTTGCCGAAGGTTCGCAAAGTCCCCCGGAGGGCACCTGGCTCCATGGCCGCAGACTGCAAACCTTGGCGAGAGAGCTTCGTATCCCAGAACAGGCGGTGAATAAGAATCCCATCGTTGGTAATGCTATAACCTCGGACCATGAATAATGCGGCACCGACAACTATTGAGAGTGGTAGAATGGACAGCCAAAACTCGGTGGTGCTAAGCTGTAGTGAGACAATACCTCTCCACCCTGCAAGAGTGATGCTAAGCAATACGATGGTGAAAAGCACGCTAGCCAGGGTGAGCGTTCTGCTCCAAGGGGCGTTGTAGTGTTTCATACGATTGGAGTCGGACATGTTGTAGTTGGCCGAACTCTTCGGATCAGGCGACGGCGAGGGGTGGACGTTGCAGGCACGACAGATGCCATACGAGCCGTTGCCTGCATCCGTTTTGTTCGGCGTCACGGGTTCTTCGGAAAAGGCCCGGAAAATAGCTGCCTCATTCCGAAAATCTCTCCGGCTGCGCTCACATTCAATTCAATGTCGCCAAATGTCTCTTTGCCGCCTGCATCAACGGTCCGTTTACGACCTTCCTCGTAGAACACGAGTTGCCAATGGCGGGCGGCAAATAGGGGATCAGGGTTCATGGATTCCTCCTGAAGAATGACCTTCGCGCAGTAGTATTTGCCAAGCTTGCTGGCTAGCGCGGCTGTCGCGGTCTCAATAGCTTTCATTGCTGAAACTTGCGGTGCGTTCTCGCGGCGCATTGGTGGAGCGATCGCCAAAGCAGCAGTAGCCAGAAGAAGAATCGCAAGGATGGCTAGTGGTTTCATGATTTTGGAAGCCTTGTAGCGAGTGACGCCGAACTAGTTGATGAGAAACAATGCTGTCGAGTTCGTCAACAGCGTTATGGGCCATGGTTTTGTCGAGTGCCAACGAGCTTCCGGCTCCAACATGAAACTCGAAGACCTGCTTCAGGGGGCCATCCGCCGTAAACATTTTTCACTGCGCACGGAGGAGAGCTACGTGGGCTGCTATCGCCGCTACGTCCTCTGGCATGGCAAACGCCATCCGGCGGAGATGGGCGTGGCGGAGGTGGAGGCCTTCCTCACCCACCTGGCAGAAATCTCGCGGCGGTGACGCAGAACTAAGCTCTGAATGCGCTGGTGTTTCTTTACAAGGAGGTGCTCAAGACCGTGATAGGGTGTGAAGCCAAGCGTGCCAAGCACACCAAACGCCTGCCAGTGGTGCTGACCCCGGAGGAAGCCGGGGAATTGCTGCGAGCTGCGGTTTTTTGGGTTGCAGACTTCAGGGGGAGAGGCGGCAGAGGACGATTTTGGGCCGTTGGTTATTTGGCTGCGGCTGGCTTCTTCACAAACAGCTTCCGGTCCCAGTTTTTCTTGAGATCCGCCTCGGTCATGGATGGGGCGGCAGAGAGCAGGGCTGCGTCGAGATGGGCGGTCCAGAGCAGGCCGTTCAGTACGAGCAGACGCTGGTTCGCATCAGCCCAGTTCGCGTGCAGGTCACAGCCGGTGAAGCCAAAACTGCGCCCGCCCCTAGGGCGTTGGTAGGCCCAGGCGACGGTTTCCGCACGGCCTGCGTGGGATTTGGCATCGGCAGTTTTGCGGCTGCTCTCAGGCATGGCGCAGGCGAGCAGGGGGGTGACGCCTTGATGGGCAAAGTGCAGGTTGTAGAGCCAGCCGTCCTTCAGCAGATCAAAGGGCTTCATGCTGTGAGTGATGGGGTGGGTGGGAATGTGGTCAAAGGTGACATCCCAATGACCACGGCAGCCGATATCGGGCTGGAACGCGGCACCAAACCAAGTCTGAAAGGTCGAAGCGTGCTCCGCCGGGCAATCAATGCCTTGGTGCAGGATAGCGAGGCCGACGCCTGCGTCGGCGAGCGCTTGCATTCGTGCCCAGCGGTCAGGCGTCAGAAAGGAGAGCTTTGTTCCGCCATCCATGAACAGCAGCACGGCGGCGGCACCCTCCAGCACGGCTTCGTTCTTCGGCCAACCTTCAGCAACTAGGATCGGGGCGACTCCGGGCACTTGGCTCAGCCAGTCCCGCAGAAGGGCGCACCCGGCGAAGTATTCGTGCTGACCTGGCTTGTTGCTCGGTGTGCCGGCGATCAACACGATGCGTGCGGCTGTGCTACTACTGGCAGGGATTTGCTCCAGCGGTACCTGCTGCTGCTCGAGGCTCAGGTCGGCGTGCAACTGAGTAGCCAGGGTGAAGCCGCAGAGCCATCGGGCGAGGTGGGAAAAGGTCAACATGCACTCCATCAACGCGGTGGAAAGGCGCTGGCTCTCAAGCGATGGCGTGCACGGCCGTTTTTTCCTGGTCTTCCTGGTGAAAAGAAGCGCCAGTCAGCCCGCGTCCTTCACCTGGCGCACGCCAGCGGCTAGATTCAGGAATCCTGAGGTGGCCGTGAAGGCACCCGCGACGACGGTGGGCCAAAGTAACCCGGGCAGATCGAGCATGAGCCAAAGCACAGCAGCGAACTGCGCAAAGGTGGCGACCTTGCCTGTCCAGTGGGCCTTGATCTCACAGCGTCCCACGAGGTGGTCGATGAGGAAGGCTGCGCCGATGCTAGCCAGATCACGGAAGATGACTAGCGTAGGGAACCAGAGGGGAAAATGCTGACGCCAACCGGTGCAACTGAGCGTGATGATGGCAGAGAGCAGCATCAGCTTATCCGCCAGTGGGTCCAGGATGGCTCCCAAGCGGCTGGCTTGGTTAAAATGACGAGCGATGAAGCCATCCACCGCGTCACTCATCGCCGCGAGGGCGAAGGTAGCGATGGTCCACCAGCGCAGGGATTCATTGGGCAGACCATTGGCCACGCTCTGTCCATAATAGATCGCAAGCCCGATGAAGACGGGAATCAGTAGAATGCGGAAGACAGTGATCTGGGTGGCAAAGGTCACGCAGTGACATAGTGCGCATGTTTTCCAAAAGCAGAAGCTGGAATTCCTCGTTCTGGGTGCTTCTTGTCGGCTTATGCCCTTGAGTCGTTGTTTTTTTCTTTTTGCCTATGTCCTGCTGCTCAATCCGGGGTTGTTGATGGCGGCCAGGAAGCCCAAACATAGCTCCGGAGAAAAGCCGAACGTGCTCTTTATTGTTGCGGATGATCTGCGTGACTATGTGAGCTGGATGGGCGGGCATCCCCAGGCGCATACGCCGAACCTGGATCGCCTAGCCAAGATGGGTATGCGCTTTACCAATGCGCACTGCGCTTATGCCCTGTGCAATCCCTCACGCACGAGTCTGCTGACTGGCCTGATGCCCTGGTCCAGTGGTGTGTATGGCAATGAACAGGATTGGCGGCGTAGTGTGCAGGTGATTGGCAAAGCGACGCTGCCCGAGCACTTTCAGGCCCAGGGCTACTCCACTGCGGCTGCAGGGAAGATTTTCCACGCTAACCATGGCGGCCCTGAGGGTAAGCTCACGGGGTGGCACGGTGGCAGGCGGGGCTTCGAATGGGATAAGGCCTGGGGCCAGCGCTTTCCTGAGCCAGGCGTGCAGATCCCCGACCTCCCGGTGCATACAGGGCAGAACTTCAATGGTATGGACCTTTGGCATTGGGACTGGGGTCAGATCGAGGTGACGGAAGATCAGACCGACGATGGTGCTGTGGTAGCCTGGGCCTCTGAGCAGCTGCGGCAAAAACGTACGCGACCGTTCTTTCTCGCTGTGGGGCTCTATCGTCCACATGCCCCCTGGTATGTGCCAAAGTCGTATTTCGACCTCTTCCCCATCGAGTCCATCCAGCTACCCCAGGTGCGTGAGGACGATCTGAGCGATCTGCCTGCCATGGCACTCGGGCAGGAAAAGCCCGGTCGCCATCACGCAGACATCGTGCGTCTCGGCAAATGGCGCGACGCTGTGCGAGCCTACTTGGCCAATGTGGCTTTTTGCGATGCAATGCTCGGCCGGTTGTTGGATGCCCTGGAAGCAGGTCCCCACGCTGAGAAAACCATCGTCGTCTTCACCTCAGATCATGGCTGGTATCTGGGGGAAAAACAGATGTGGCACAAAGGCCATCTTTGGGAGGCCGCAACCCGTGTGCCGCTATGCGTCGTGGCACCTGGAATCACTCGACCTAACACCGTCAGTGCGGAGCCTATATCGCTCGTCGATCTTTATCCCACGCTCTGTGAGCTCACGCGGACCCAAGCACCCGGTCATCTGGACGGGGTCAGTTTTTTGCCCCTACTGAAAGATCCGGCGAACAAAAGTCCGCGTCCCGCCATCACGGTCATGGGTGACCGTCAGCGTGCCAGCTACGCCGCGCGCACGGATCGCTGGCGCTACATCCGCTATGCCGATGGTGGCGAAGAACTCTACGATCATGATAACGATCCGCAGGAATGGACCAACCTCGCCGCTGATCCCAGCCTCTTGGCGCTGAGGCAAAACATCGCATCTTTTTTTCCGAAGACCTTCCTCAGCGCCTCGCGCTCATCGAAAGAGGTTGTTCCTACCGCTAGTCCTGATGGCTCCATTCACCTTGTCTTGAAGCTTGGTGATGAAGTGCCTGCCGCAGATGCACCACCTCTGCAAGGGCGCGGATTCTTGATCGATTCAGCCTTTGACTTCGACCCGAAGGTGGATGCTGACAGCTCACTGCTCAGCCAAGGCGATGCACGCCTAGGCTATGTGCTGCATCTGGTGGACAGCAAGCCAACGCTCACTGTGTTCCGAGATGGGCAGGCCACTAGCGTCACGGCCGATACCTTGAAGTTAGGTCGCTGTCACCTGCGTGCTGGCTTGGATCAGGATGGCCTGCTTTCCATCGCCGTGCCCGGGCAGAGTGAGATGCTGTCGAATAGCCCTCTGGTCGGCGGTTTCCCTGCGCAGCCCAGCGGTGCCCTGAAAGTGGGGGTAAGCTTCGGACCACTGAGCCGTCAGGATTATCCGAACAGCACGCCTTTTGAGGGTGGCGTGCATCGCCTACGGTTGACCCTGTTACCAGCTAGCCCATTGCAAACACCCTAAGATTCCCAGAGAAGAGCGTGACCATAGGCTGCATGATCCCGCGGATGATGCGGCCTTCAGCGAGAAATTCCGGTGAAGCTGGCTCAATCAATCACGGCACGTGCTCAGCACCGTAGACTGAGACTACAAAACGTCACCTCGCAAGGTGGCTACTGGCTTTGCCTGAGCAGGTTTTTGTTTGCATAGGAAGGCTTAAACTCAGCTAGCGGATTCCTCCTCTGGGTTGTCCTGTGGCAAGAGAGGTTGTCCAAACATAAGGCGGAGACGATTGCCAGGATGCAACTGATCGAGCTGCTTGCGTGATGCTTTGCGTTCTTGATCGCTCAGGGGAAGGGCGAGCTGGTCTCCCTGCTTCTGGCCAGGACGTGGTCGCTTGGCGGACTGACCGGCCGACGATGAGGTCGAACTGCTTTTAAGCTTGGAGGAGTCCATGATTCAAGAGTTTGGAGTTACCACTGTGAGCTTCAACGGCGAATGCTGAGCTGGAGGGCTAGAAACATCTAAGTTTACGCAGACGGGGTGAGCTAGGGCTGAGCTAGATTGAGGCCAGCCCAAAAAGCTGATGCAGATGCGAGATTGAAGTGTTGATGAAGATAAGTGCAGACTCTCGATGAGAGGCGTCAGCTGCGATTTTATGAGCGGGCGAATGGAGAGCATCGCGGTTTGCCGCTGACAATATGGAGAAGGCTGGGGTCTTAGAAAATCTCTGGCTCGGGCACAGCTGGACCATGCTGCAAGAAGTCGAAGTCGGCTCCTTCATGAGCCTGGGTGACGTGTTCGACGTAGAGCTTCGCATAACCACGGTGATAACGTGGTGGCGCGGGTTGCCAGGCCTCCCGACGTTTGGCCAGCTCTTCATCGGTGACATGCAGATGTAGGCGGCGATTTTTTACATCAAGTTCGATGAGGTCACCGGTTTGCACCAGGGCGAGAGGGCCGCCGACGGCGCTTTCGGGGGCGATGTGGAGCACGCAAGCCCCGTAGCTAGTGCCGCTCATGCGGCTGTCGCTGAGGCGAACGAGGTCGCGAATGCCCTGCATGAGTAATTTTTTCGGAATAGGAAGCTGTCCCCACTCAGGCATCCCAGGCGCACCGACAGGGCCTGCATTGCGTAGCACGAGCACAGTGTCTTTGGTGACATCGAGATCGGGATCATCGATCTTTGCTTTCATCTCCGGGTAGCTGTCAAAGACAAGCGCGGGACCAGTGTGCTGGCAGAGCTCTGGTGTCGCAGCGGCGTGTTTGATCACGGCTCCATCGGGGCAAAGGTTGCCGCGCAGGATGGCGGTGCCACCATCGGCTTGCAGAGGGTTGGCGGCTGTGCGGATCACATCGGCGTCGTAGATCTCGCAGCCCGCCACATTTTCGCCTAGCGTCAGACCGGTGATGGTGGGGACCTGCATGTCTAGCATGTCACGCATGGCATTGAGCAGGGCCTTGATGCCGCCCGCGAGGAAGAACTCCTCCATCAGATGTTTGCCAGCAGGTCGTAGGTTTGCCAAAAGCGGAATACGACGGCTGATTTCGTCGAACTTTTCCAGAGGCAATTTGATGCCGAGTCGACCTGCCATGGCAATGAGGTGTACGATGGCGTTAGTGCTGCCGCCGAGTGCCATGTCCACGGCGATGGCGTTTTCAAAGGAACGCTCACTTACGATGGTGGAGGGGCGTCGATCCATCCAGACGTTTTCCACCATCTGCCGACCTGCGGCTGCGGCGATGCGGGTGTGGGCGCTATCCACCGCAGGAATGGACGATGCTCCTGGCATCACGAGACCTAGGGTCTCTGCTAGCGCGGTGAGGGTGCTCGCTGTGCCCATGGTCATGCAGTGGCCAGGGCCGCGCGCGATACCGTCCTCAATCTCGCACCATTCTTCCCAGCTGAGGTTGCCGGCGCGTTTTTCATCCCAGTATTTCCAGACATCGCTACCACTGCCGAGTGTGGTGCCGCGCCAGTTACCTTTCATCATGGGACCACAGGGCATGTAGATGACTGGGATGTCCGTGCTGAAGGCACCCATGAGCAGGCCTGGGGTGGATTTGTCACAACCGCCGAGCAGCACTGCGCCGTCCAGGGGATTTGCCCGCAATACCTCTTCGGTTTCCATTGCTAAAAGATTGCGATGAAACATAGCCGTCGGCTTGGTGAGCATTTCACCGACAGATAGCACAGGAATCTCCATGGGATGGCCGCCTGCCTGCAGGATACCACGGCGCACAGCATCTGCTGTGAGCTTCAAGTGCATATGGCAGGAGTTCTGTTCTGACCAGGAATTCAAAATGCCGATGATCGGCTTGCCCACGTAGTCTTCAGCTCCCCATCCGGCCTGTTTGGCGCGTGAGCGATGTCCAAAAGAGCGCAGTTCATCTCGGCCGTACCAGCGCCAAGAGCGGAGTTGTTCAGGTGTTTTACGGGTCATGAGGGATCGTCAATGTCAGCTGGAGTGGCAGAATTGCCACTTCGGTGTTGAGGGAAAGAAGCTTTCTCAGCCAACGGAGCAAATGCCCACGGCTTGTTTCAAGGAGGCGAGCTTGTCCGGGCGCTTGGGGATAAATTCCTGACCGAGATAGCCGGTGTAACCAGTGGCCTGGATTGCCGAAATGATGGCGGGGTAGTTCAATTCCTGAGTGGCATCGATCTCCGCGCGCCCTGGTACACCACCGGTGTGGTAGTGGAAGAAGTGTCTGTGATGCTTCTGAATCGTAGTGACGAGATCTCCCTCCATGATTTGCATGTGATAGATGTCATAAAGCAATCCGAAGTGCGCAGAGCTAAGCTTTTCGCACAAAGCCACACCCCAGGCGCTGCGGTCGCACATGTAGTCGGGATGGTTCACTTTGCTGTTCAGCAGCTCCATAACGAGCTTCACACCAAGTTTTTCCGCCAGTGGCAGCAGGCGTTTGAGACCGGTCGCGCAGTTTTCCAATCCTTGCTCATCACTCAGGCCATCACGGTTGCCGCTGAAGCAGATAATTTGTCGATGGCCAGCCTCAGCACTAGCTTTCAAAAGAGGCTCGTAGGCTTGGAGGAGCAAGTCATGATGCTCCAAACGGTTCCATCCTTTGGGGATGGGACCGATCTTTGTACCGTCAGGAGCCTGGATGGTGGGAAAGCTGACCATGGCACATTGCAGGCCATGCTTTTTCAGCGTCGGAAAATCAGGAGGATCAAGTAGCTCGATGGATTCGAGGCCGATTTCTTTGGCGGCAAGACACATGGCCTCCAACGGGATGTCTTTATAGCACCATTTGCAGACGGAGTGCCTGACCTTACCTCTACCACCGGCGGCCTGATCCGCAGCTTCGATGTGTTGTTCCAGCAGGGCCGAAAGGGTGCTGATGCTAGCGATTTTTCCAAAATAACGACGAGAGACTGTGGGGATGACGGCCATGAGTTTCAGCGTACGGGCATGAGGTGGAGAAATCCAAGCGGGAAGAGTCATTCTCTCCAAAAAGTAGGGCTGCCTGGAAGAGGCAGCCCTGAAAATCCTGAGCGGATGAGGCTAGGGTTTATTGGGCATTCATCCAGTCGATGGCGGCACGGCAGATTTCCGAGAAGCTACCAACTTCCATGGAAGCTCCGCCGACAAGGGCTCCGTCCACATCTTTTTGGCTAATGAGTTCGGCCATGTTGCCTGGCTTCACGCTGCCGCCGTACTGAATGCGGATCTTTTGCGCAGTGTCTTCGCCAAACATGTCCGTGAGGACTTTACGGACAAAGGCGTGGGCTTCCTGAGCCTGCTCGGGGCTGGCTGTGCGACCGGTGCCGATGGCCCAGACGGGTTCATAAGCGATGACGATGTCGAGGATGCGACGAGCACCGACTTCAGCGAGGGATTCGCGAAGCTGGCTTTCGAGCACTTTTTCAATAAGGCCGCCATCGCGCTCTTCGAGTGTTTCGCCGATGCAAAGGATTGGATGCAGGCGGGCTTCGAGAGCGGCGAGGAGCTTGGCGTTCACGATCGCATTCGTTTCACCATAAAGGCTGCGGCGCTCGCTGTGGCCAAGGATGACGTGCTTGCAGCCGCACTCCTTGATCATACGGGCGTTAATTTCACCAGTAAATGCACCTCCCGCGTGTTGGCTCATGTTCTGCGCGGCGAGTTCGACGCTCTGCTCACGAGCATTCATAAGGGCGTTGTTCGCACGTTCGAGGCTTACGGCTGGCGGGGCGACGACGATTTGGATAGGGCACTTGTCCGGCACGAGTCTGGCAAAGGCTCGGATGAAGTCATCTGACTCCTGGGGTGTCATGTGCATCTTCCAGTTAGCGGCGACGATGGGTTTGCGTACGTAGATCATGGGTAGGTTACAGGGCTTTGGGAAAGGTTGCCGAAGGTTCAGAGGTAGGCCTGGGAAGGGAGTGACTTCGATGGGGAAATTCACTTCTCCTGGAGGCAGGCCACGCCGGGAAGCACTTTGCCTTCGAGAAGTTCGAGGGAGGCACCGCCGCCCGTGGAAATGAAGGTCATCTTGTCGCCAAGCTTAGCTTTCTTCACTGCCTTCACACTGTCACCACCGCCGATGATGTTCTTGGCGCTGCTGTTGGCCGCCATGGCTTCGGCGATTTCAAAGGTGCCTTTGGCAGCTTCTTTGATCTCAAACACGCCCATGGGGCCGTTCCAGATCACAGTTTTCGCTTTGGAGATTTCTTCACTAAATAGCTTCACGGACTCAGGTCCGATATCGACGCCTTCCCAGCCTTCAGGGATGTTTTCGTTGACTTCCGTGTATCGGGTGTTGCCGAGCTTCTTGGCGTCGAAATCAAAAGCGTCGGTAATCATAGCATCCACGGGGATGAGTAGTTTCACACCTCGCTCTTTAGCTTTGTCCAGAGCGGCCTGGGCGATGGGCTCCCACTCTGGCTTGTAGAGGCTTTTGCCGATCGAGATGCCCTGCACGATCTTGCGGAAGGTATAGGCCATGCCACCTCCAATGATGATGGTGTCTGCCTTTTCCAGTAGGCGATTGATAACGCCAATCTTATCGCTGACTTTTGCGCCGCCTAGGATGACGACGAAGGGACGATCTGGGTTTTCCAGTTCGTCGTGGAGGTAGGCCAGTTCCTTCTCCATGAGCAAACCAGAGACAGCTGGCAGGTAGTCGGCCACACCTGCGGTTGAGCTGTGGGCGCGGTGAGCGGAACCAAAGGCATCGTTCACGAAGATCTCGGCCAACTCAGCGAGCCCTTTGGCGAGTTCAGCGTCGTTTTTCTCCTCACCAGCATGGAAGCGGGTATTTTCGAGCAGGAGCACTCCACCCGCAGCTAGGCCTTCGGCTTTTGCCTTGGCGATGGGACCGGTGGTTTCTTCGGAAAATTCGACTGCTACGCCCAGTAAGGCGCTCAAGGCTGGTGCCACAGGAGCCAGGGACTGCTTCGGATCGCGCTGGCCCTTGGGACGACCGAGGTGGGAACAGATGATGACCTTGGCACCTTTCTCCAGCAATGCCTTGATGGTGGGCAGGGTTTCCTGAATACGAGTGGCGTCTGTGATGACCATCTGGCCGTCTTTTTCTTCAAGAGGAACGTTGAAATCGACGCGCACGAGGACGCGCTTGTTGCTCAGGTCGATGTCGCGGATGGTCTTTTTGGGCATGGTGTGTGGGGGTGAGAATCAGCGCCCTAGGGCGCAGGGGGCCGGAGGATTAGCACAGAGCGTGCTTGGCGCTTGTGAAAAATTTGCGGAAGTCAGTGTCCAAGAGTGACACAGAATTGCACATGAACCTTCACCGGGGGAAATCGTTCATGTGAAAAATCCGCCTTTCAGCAGCAGGCACGAAGATGGTAGAGATGCTTATAACCCGTGAGATTTAGGACATAAGTCCTTGAATATCAATTAGAAAAAGCTGTCTTCCATTGGCCCCATCAGGAGCGTCAAGGCAGACGAATCTTTCGTCACGGCTGCTCCTTGGGTGGCAATCACAGCGCCATTCACCTTTGTATTCAGGAGGCTGCGGAAAGTGCCCCAGGTCGATGCGTTTTTGGCTCGCGATATGATAAAGGTGGGGCGTTTGGATCCGACGAACACCCTGCGCGTAAGTGTCATTGAGAATCCACTCGTTGTTTTTCAGGTAAGTGAGGTGTCCGGATTTATCGAGGATGCCATGTCCGATTTCCTCCAAGACACCGCTGTCTTTGTCCTCAAAAAGGAAATCGCCCCAATCGGAGTTGCCTAGCCACCCTTTGGCCTGGGACAGGATGTGTTTCGAGTCCCGCCAGATGAAGTGCGAGGCATAACCGTTCGGGATGACGATCCTCAAGTCCTTTCCCTCGATATTGGATGTGATCAATCGCGTCAGATGCCCCCCTTTGGGCTGAGTCCAGCGATGGAGCATGATGAATCGAGCGCCATCGGGGCTAAGCAGAAGGTGATAGACATGGTGCTTGGAGTCGGGGCGGTTTTCTAAAATCTTCCCGGTGTGTGCTAGCGTTTCATGACTGATGATGAGTTTCTCGACACCTGTCTCCAGGTTGACGTGGGTGACGCCACTGCCAGCAGGGGCCATGTCGTCAAAGAAGCGATCCCTGATCCCTGCGTAGCCATAGCCCGGACGGCAATCCGCAATCCGAGCAAAGTCGCAGCTCACGCCTTCACGACCATTCGGAGATAAAGCATAAATGGGGAAGGGGAGCGTCTGCTTCTCCTGGGTTTTTACATCTAAGATGTGGCTGACAAAGCGGTCTTTCTCCCGGTCATTCCAGATCACTTTCCATGTATTGCCCGGAATCCACTGCAACATGCTGCCTTGCTGCCAGCACCATGCTTTGGATCGCCCCAGTGGGATCCACCGGTCGCCTTCTTCGAGATCAACCATGCCGACTTCGATTTCGTCTTCAGCAGTCGGTGAGCGATGCTCAAACGAAACTTTATGGCTGAGAACAAAGCGATTGTCGGGAGAAAACTGCAGTTTGTCATAGTAGGCAAACCAATGGAAACCAGGCCCTTTCGTGATCTTGCGTATCGGCGGAAAGGATGAAGCTGCACTGCTACGTGCCGCTAGCTGTGAAAGCGCGATGGTGGAGATAAACTGACGGCGTCCTAGAAAAAAACTCATGGACGGATCAGTACGCTAAAAGATCGATGTCTTTGCGGCGCAATGAAAGGTCGAAAAGTGAACCCCAGCAAAAAGATTATTTCCCAGCTACTTTATCTTCCGCTGCTTTTTTCTTCTTCTTGGAGCCTGCGTTTCGAAGCACTTTTGGAATAGGATCTTCCTTCTTCTGAAGGGCTCGGCGGAGCTTCCGTAAGGCAATGTTTTGGAGCTGACGAATACGCTCACGCGTTACGCCAAACTCTTGACCCACTTCTTCGAGAGTCCGTGGCTTTTGACCTGCGAGCCCGAAGCGAGCGTCAATAATCTTGCGCTCACGTTCATCGAGCACAGTGAGCAGCCCATCGAGCTGGCCATGCATGTTTTTGTGAGACAGCAGCTCAAAAGGCGTCTGAGCATTTTCATCGCCCACGATTTCGCCGAACTCCGTGCTATCATCGTCACTAATCGGTGCGTCCAGAGAAGCTGGGCGCATGGAGGCAACCTTCAGCTGGCTGAGCTTGGCACGATCAATGCCAATTTCTTCAGACAATTCGTCATCCGTCGGCTCACGTCCTAGTTCTTCAGACATGGCCATCGCCACGCGACGCATCTTACTAATCTTGTCCACCATGTGGACCGGAAGTCGAATGGTCTTGGACTGATTGGCTAGGGCGCGCTTGATAGACTGCTTGATCCACCAGGCAGCGTAGGTGGACAGCTTGCCGCCCTTGTTGGGATCGAAGCGTTCGACCGCTTTCATGAGGCCAATGTTGCCTTCAGAAATCAGATCCAACAGCGGCAAGCCGTAGTTGGCGTAGTCCTGAGCGATCTTGACCACAAGACGAAGGTTCGCCCGGATCATGTGCGAGCGTGCTTCAGGATCGCCGCGCTTGATGCGCTCTGCGAGATCCACCTCCTGCTCGGGAGTCAGCAAGTCAGTCTTGCCGATTTCACGCAGGTAAATTTTAATGCCTCCGTCTAGTTCCATGTCAGGGGTTTGCGAATGAGATACGAAAAGGTTCGGATGTTGTTACCCCCTGATGTTGATGCAGGGGATTTGTAATATAACACAGGCTCGCGCCTCCGCCTCTCTTTTTTTCAGCAACAAATCTGCCAAAGCCTACAAAGACTGATTTTGGCCGCAAAAGCTCCATAGAATTTGATTCTGAACGGAGGATACAAGAAACAATCATAAACCCAGAATTCGAGATCCTAGCAGAGCAAGATCAGCTTGTGGGTGGATGGGAGATTCTCGAAATTCATTAGTTGCGCCCACATGAAGGATGGCTAGATAGAAGTTAAAGAAAGGAAGCAGAGAAGTCTAAATTTCAGTTCTAAATGCTCATATAGCATTCTGAAATACAACATTTCTTGTTTAATTTCTTTAAATAACTTGCCGCTGCAAAACGCAGCAAGTTACTTCAACTCTGACTGCGGGTATAGCTTAATGGTAAAGTTCCAGCCTTCCACGCTGGCCATGTGGGTTCGATTCCCACTACCCGCTCCAGATTAGAGCTTAGAGAGCTTGTTTTGTGATTCCTTACACGACTATGGCGAGTGCATAAAGCGCTCGAATCTCGACTGCCTCTTGAAAAGAGGCAAAGTCGTTCACCCCTCCGATAGGCAGGCGTTGTGTGACGTGAGTTAGGTGGCTCTTGCTCGCTTAATAATGATCAGCTCATGGTGCGAGATTGAATACTTGCAGCGAATGCTGAGTTGCCACCAATAGCTTTTCTAAAGCTCGTCGATAGGGGCTCGGCATGGGCAGCTCTTTCAGTTCCTCTTGTTGGAAACGGTGTAAGTCCGTTTTTGCGAGGTTTTTAGCTGGTGCCTCATGCACCCATAAAGTGACCTTGTAGCGTGTAATGCCATAATTGGCTTTAAGTAGTACGGGTGGTAATGCCTGACCTTCTTCCATAGCCAATGCAGGAAGCTTCCAAAGACCTGTTCGACGACTGCCTTTCTCTTGCTCGAGTGCCACTCCTTGAGGGTTCAGATCAAAAAAAACTCGCTCAGTGATTTCACTCAAGGTGGTCTTGGTTTTCTTCACCGGCAGACGTTCAGGGGCTTTGCTTTGGCATTCCTGCTGAAGGGGACAAAGCATGCAGGCGGGTTTGATGGGGCGACATACCACTTGTCCTAGCTCCATCAGAGCTGAGTTGAGAGACCTTGGATCGTCCGAAACCTGAACGATGGCTTCGGCTCTTTGCCAAAGCTTTCGGCTCCCAGCAGTGCTGTCGATCGGGGTATTATCATCCCATAGTCGAGATAAGACACGCGCCACGTTTCCATCTACAATCGGTTCAGCTAAACCGAAGGCAAAGCTAGCTACCGCTCCTGCTGTGTAAGGGCCAATGCCGGGAAGACTGCGTATCAACGATGGCGTGTCTGGGAATCTGCCTTCGTGATCGTTCATGATCACCTGAGCCAGACGATGGAGATTCCTGGCACGTCGATAGTAACCAAGGCCTTGCCACGCGCTGAGCACTTCTTCTTCCCTTGCCTCAGCTAAAATACGAATGTTAGGGAACCGAGACATCCAGCGACTGTAGAATCCGCGATCCAGCACCGTCGCGATCTGCGTCTGTTGCAGCATCACCTCTGAAACCAAAATAGCATAGGGATCACGAGTTTCACGCCACGGGTAAATTCGGCCGTGTTCTCGAAACCAACGCTCAAGAGCGGCGGCAGTGGCAGTGGGGCAAGGAGCTGCCATTCTTGTTCGCAGTGAGGCCTTGGCTTAGCGGGCTGATACCGATTTACTTTCGGTGTTCTTTTGGGGCGCATCTATACCTTTTAACAAGGCTTCCATGCTCTGGTCAGGAGTTACACCTTTCTTTAGCGCCTCTTGATACTCAGTCCTGGCTTTGTCCCACTGGGGTGGGTCCCATGTTGCATAGAGGACTGCAAGATTGTAGTGAGCTTCACCATAGGAGGGATCAAGCGCTAGAGCGCTTTTGAACTCACGCTCTGCACGTTCCCGGAAGTTTTTTTTGGTGGCTATGATGCCCAGGTAATGTCTTCCCCTTGCGTTCTTTGGGTTGATCATCAGTCCTCTCTCAAAGGAAGCCATAGAGTCGTCGAGTCTCTCTTGTTTAAAATACGTGACCCCAAGCTGAAAGGCGGCTGACTCGTTTTGAGGATCAATGAGCAAGCATTTTTTTAGAGCAGTTTCCGCCTCGGTATATTTTTGTTCACGTTCTCTTGCGTAGCCCAAACCGACAAGCGCGAGTGTGTTCTTGGGGTCAGCGCGTAAGGCATCTTCAAAAATGCCAGCTGCCATGTTAAACTGACGATTGCTAAAGGCTTCATTGGCCTTCTTCAGAAGGTCATCAATAGGGCTGTCTTTTTTGCCATTTGCATCGGCTGAGTCGCCAGTCTTGGAAATGCGTGCGATGAGAGTGCCTTGAATGCCACTTGAGCTAAGCAATTCCCTCATAGATGGGTCGGTGAAGAGTTTCTCTTCTTCTGGACTCAGCGTAAGACTGCCAGCTTTCAATTCTTCAATCTGTTCTAGCAATCGGCTGGACACACCCTCCATCTTTTTTAGTTCAGCAATCACAAGTTCACGAGCCTGTTGCTGACGATACTGGCTACGTAGCTGCCTCATGATGATTTCTCGAAGCACTGCATTGTCCTGAACAACTTCAGGTGGCATATCGGCAGGCTTTTTTTCTTGGAGTTGTTTTAACTGAAGCGTCAAATCTGCCACCTGAGTTTGGTAAGTTCCACTTTGCTGACGTAGCTTGGCTATCTCGCCTTGAAAGGTCGTGATCTCAGTGCGCAATTTGGCGATTTCCTGATCCTTACGTGTTGCTTCAGACTTAAGATTCACGATCTGTCGCTGAGCTGACTCGAGTTCCTTTTTTAGACGATCATTTTCAGCTAGGAGCTTTTTCATGGATTCGCTCTCTAACTCAGATGGCTTGCGTTTTTTTAGCTGATCGATCTCCGTTTTTAATCCCAACAGTTGGGCGCTTTTGGCGTCACGATCCTTTTCGACGGCAGTCACCTTTTGATTGGCTTCTTGAGCACGTTTTTCGGCCTCAGCGGTTTTCTTTTCAGCAGCGACTAGTGCCGCAGCCTTAGCGTCGCGCTCTTGAATGGCAGCATCTCTTTCAGCCAAAATCTTGTTACGCTCGGCTTCGACAGTATTGATCCGCACGGCTGACTCGGTCAGCTTTTGTCGGGCTTCTGCAGCTGCGGTTTCTGCAGCTGCTAGTCGCTGCACAGCTTTTTTGTATTCTACCTCGATGCCTATTTTTTCTTTTGTGAGCGTATCGAGTTGCTCTTGTGTCGCTTTACCTGCCGCGACTTCCATACGCATGGTAGTGATGGTGCTTTCTTTGGTTTTGATGTCTGCTTCTAGCTTTTTCTGTTTGTCGCGAGATGTGGTGATTTCTCCAGAAGCCCATTCATACCAATGCTGCCATTTAGCCAGATCACCCTGCATTACTGTGTTTTGGCTTTCTAGGGTAGTCATACGTTGGCGATAGGTCGACTCCCACTGTGCGAGCACCTCGGATAGGCTGGGAATCGCACCAGAACTTGGTGTCGCTGCCGATGAAGCTAATGCCCCTGGAGCAGGAACCCCGTTTGGAGTCTGATTGAAAAGAGGAGCTGCAGTCGTCGCGGCAGCTGGCATAGGGATGGTCGCTGGCGTAGCGACTGGCGCAGGCTGCGCTAATCTTGCTTGCACCCGCGAGATAGCCTGATCGGTTAAAGCGCGCCTGTTGTTTAGCATGCCAGGTTGCCATTCTGGGTGAGCATCACCAACAGCATCAAAGATGCTTTTCATTTTTTGATAGAGGGAAAGCGCACCCTGCAGGTTACCCTCCTGTTCCATGGTCTCGGCGTCCTTTTTTAACACAAAACCACGGAAAAACTGATCCGCTGCATCATCAGTTCCTATGATTTGGGCAGGCGCTTGCGCAAACAAGCCTAGCGCGACGACAGCCAAAAAAACAGAGGTGAAAAATTTCATGGGGGGATAAAAATTAACGGAAAGCAGGCTTATTGTAAACATCCCTCTCCGCAAACACCGTGCTTCCTCCGGATGGTTTTGGAATGCTGGCATTCTTCAAAAGTGAATTCGAAAGCTTAAGGGCAAGGCTTGGCCCTAGGATTAAAAACTTAATCTTATTGGGAGCCTTGCGCTCAACCCGCTGTCTGATCTTACTAATTCGCTGATAGGGACACCTGTTGCGTTTCTGCTCACGGTAGTGGCACCTGTTTTGTTGGTATCTTCCAAGATAGCGATACACCCGCAAACCAGCTCTGAAAGAAGATCCACAGCTCTTTGAGTGCGATTGGTTTTAATCTTAAGTCTTTGCAGAGAGCTAATTCTTGATGGGCACTTGGGGTGATTCAACTTGATGGTTTTAGCGTTTGATTATAGATTTTACGGAAAAAATGATTATTTGTCTCGAATCCTCCATTTTGGGTGGCTTTTTGTGCAATCAAGTGCCGGGCTTGGTCACAGGGCAGCTGCATCTTGCAGGTCTGTCCAAAGCTGTTCGAGTTGAGTTGATAGGAAACTTCATGAGGGATATTGCTGGTTGCCGTGTGGATTTTCACAATCCTCTGCCGAATAGTGATCCCAGGAGTGTTTCGAGTATTGCGCTGCAGCAGTCAGGATTTACGGGAGTCATGACAGCATCCAATCGTGTGTCTCAGCTTCCTCGTCGTCATAGAGTGTCCGAAGATCCAATAGCTGAGGCAGAAGGGCTAAAAAACCTGCTTTTTTTGGAATGGTTTAATGAGCAATCTCAGCGAGTTCTCATTCAATCTTGGTGTCTTCATCTGAAGGTCACCGCCCCTAATTGGCAACTCAGCCCAGAGCAGGAGGCCCAGCAGCAGCGCCAAGCACGTGCGCGCCGAAAGCATTTCCTGCTGACCTCACGTCATAATTCGCCATCGCCCGGAATCTCAGGTCTGGAGATGTCCGGAGTGGCTGATCCGTTTAAGCCTGCGAGCCCTGGCGTGAACCCTTTTGTCGATTTTATCGAGCTAAAGGATGCGGTGGAAAAATCAGGAACGATCGGCAATTCAGTCGCCGATCCGACGCGGCGTATTTGCGCCCTCGACACCGAGCTGCGCCGCTTTGGTAGGCTGCTGACTAGAGCAGAACAGATGCACAACCGACCCGCCATCATTCAGCTCTTGTCCACGGTTGCCGATTTAGCTCAACATTTGGTCCTCATCCTCCAACAGTTCAGCCCAAAGGAAAAGGTTGCGTGGCGCAATTTGGTGATTGATTTGGAACAATCTTTGCCGCTTTTCGCTGCGGCGTTGAATGCGACCGATCGGCTAGTTCAGCAATCCACGCCTACCAGCGACGAGACTTGGCTGAGCCCGGTGCAGGCTAGTTTGATCAATATCGAACTGCGCGTGAGAGAGCTCTTGGTTCGGCTGCGCTGAGGCATCTTCTGAGTGAAGAATCATGCGGAAAAGCATACGTATGAATGGCCGAATCCATGTCGTTGAAAGGACTCTTTGTCGCTCCACGATTAGCTTTCCTGTATGCCTTCCTCCATCAATCGACGCCAGTTTGTTCATGCCACCGCTATTTTGACAGCTGCGGGCACTTTGCGTGCGCAGCAAAAAGCGGATTCTCAGGAGACGCTACGCATAGGCCTTGTCGGTTGTGGAGGACGGGGTACGGGCGCTGCCTCGCAGGCCTTGGGGGCCGAGTACAATGGTAAACTCGTGGCGATGGCAGATGTCGATTTGAAACAGATCGACGCTAGCATACAATCGCTCAGTCAAAAATATCCTGATCGTGTGGATGTCAGTCCTGACAAAAAATTTGTTGGGGTAGATGCTTATCGAAAGCTCATCGACAGTGGAGTAGACGTTGTTTTGCTAGCCAGCCCGCCCGGTTTTCGGCCTATGCATCTGCAGGCAGCGGTCGATGCGGGTAAGCACATTTTTTGTGAAAAACCGATGGCTGTGGACACGGTGGGCTATCACATGGCCATGGCAGCTGTGAGCAAGGCGAAGGAGAAAAAGTTGAATCTCGTGGCAGGCTTCTGCTGGCGCTATAGCACATCACGTGTAGAGGCTTTTAAGCGTGTCCTGAATGGCGACATTGGTAAGATCACCAGCGTGTTTGCGACGTATCACACCGGTCCAGTGAAGCCTATGCCACCTGCTAGCGGACGCCCAGCAGGCATGAGCGATGTGGAATGGCAGGTGAGAAACTGGTATAACTTTTCCTGGCTCAGTGGCGATAGCCTAGTCGAACAGGCCGTGCACAGCGTGGATAAAATCTGCTGGGCCATGGGAGATAAAGCTCCGCAAAACTGCATCGCCACCGGTGGGCGGCAAATTCCGGCGGAAGGTGGCAATATTTATGATCACTTTCATGTCGCGTATGAATGGGAAAACGGTCTCATTTGCAACATGGCGAGCCGCCAAATCAAGGGATGCCAAGGGAATAATCAAGATATCATCCGTGGTGAAAAAGGCGTTCTCATCATTGGACGAGGCGGTGCGCCTTTCATCGAAGGCAACAAGCGCTGGCGTTTCCGTGGTGAAGAGAAAAACATGTATGACCTGGAGCATGAGGCGCTCTTCGCCGCGATTCGGAAGGGTGAAGTCATCAATGATGGAGACCGCATGATGCTTTCCACCCTAGTCGGCATCATGGGACGCGAGGCGGCCTACACAGGGCAGCTTGTCACCTGGGATCAAATTCTGGGCTGCACGCAGGATCTTGCGCCTGATGACCTGAAGTGGGGCGATAGCTTCACCCCGACGCCCATGCCTATGCCAGGCGTGACGAAGCTCTTGCTGCCCGATCCGAAAAAGTCAAAGGCCTGAGTAGGAATCGAAATTGAACAGTAGCTCATTGCTTGCGGTGCTTCACATCTCCGCTTGATGTGTCTGCACTTTGGAACTCGCCCCCGATCCATCTACTGCAGCCTCTACACCGATTCACGATGCTCGTGAAGCGCTGAGGAAGTATTTCGGGTTTCGTGAGTTTTTGGATGGTCAAGAGCAGGTCATGGCCAACATCCTAGGAGGGCGTGACACGCTGGTGATCATGCCGACAGGTGGTGGCAAAAGTCTATGCTACCAGCTGCCTGCGATGGTGATGGAAGGGGTGACAGTCGTGGTCAGTCCGCTGATTGCACTGATGAAAGATCAAGTCGATGCGTTGGAGCGCCGTGGGATCCCGGCTACGGTCATCAACAGCACCTTAAGTCTGGGGGAGCAACAGGAGCGCATTGCGGCTTTACGTCGTGGTGAGTTCAAACTTGTGTATGTGGCACCCGAGCGATTTCGCAGTCGCCTGTTCACCAATACGCTGCGCCAAGTTGAGATTGCTGTCTTTGCTGTGGATGAAGCGCATTGTCTTTCGCAGTGGGGCCATGATTTTCGTCCGGATTACTTCCGGCTCGGAGAGGCTCTGGAAGCTCTCGGGCGACCGCAAGTTGTTGCGTTGACCGCCACTGCGACGCCTGAAGTGCGTGCAGATATTCAAAAGGTCCTGAACTTGCGTGAACCTTTTGTCACGATCCGAGGCTTTCAACGTCCGAACTTAAGCCTGAATGTGCTGCACACCAAGAAGGCTGACGATAAGTATGCGCGTCTGCGTGACCTTATCCGCAACCACAAGAAGGGCATCATCTACTGCTCAACGCGCAAGCGAGTGGAGGAGGTCGGGGAAGCGCTCAAGGAGATGGGCATACGTGCCATTCAATACCACGGCGGTCTGGATGACAAAGAACGCGAACAGCGCCAAAACAGTTTTATTAACAAGAAACACGACATCGCTGTTGCAACGAATGCCTTTGGCATGGGGATCGACCGCTCGGATGTTCGGTTTGTAGTGCATTTTGATGTTCCCGGAAGCATTGAGGCTTATTACCAAGAAGCAGGGCGCGCTGGGCGAGATGGTGAGCCTTCTTGGTGTGAGCTTTTTTTTAACTTTGCCGATACGAAGACGCAGGACTTTTTCCTTGATGGAGCGAATCCCAGCGTGGAGACGATTCAAAGCATCTATCAGGCACTTTTGAATTGGGCGAACGATCGGCATGAGGTGGAGGCAAGCATTGATGATCTCACCGATTATGCTGGGTTGAAAAACAGTATGGCTGTCAGTTCCTCGCTCAGTCATCTGGCTCGGGCAGGTTACATCGAGCGCTTTGATATTCCTGGACGGCGGATTCGCGGCACACGTCTGCTCAGGCCTGAGGTGCTCACTCGTGCCCTCGCTTTGGACGCGACGGCAATTCGTGAAAAAGAGAGGCGAGATCGAGCCAAGCTCAAGTCAATGATCGATCTCTGCTATGATGAGCAGCGCTGTCGTCAGCAGCAGATTCTGGCTTACTTTGGAGAGCTGGAAAGCCAGCCCTGCGGTACTTGTGATGTGTGTAGTCGCACCGGTGTACAGGCTGCGCGCGAAGGCACGGCGGAGGAATTGATCATGCTGCGGCAGGCACTGAGCGGAATCGCCCGCATGTCCACCCGCAATGCCGACAGCACGTGGGAAGGCCGCTTCGGCAAGGGTAAGATTATCCAGATGCTGGTCGGTAGCCGATCCAAAGAAGTCGTGGATGCTGGGCTAGATCAGCTCAGTACCTATGGATTGCTGAAAAAAGCCGGTACCAGCCTTCTGCATCCTTTGTTTGCTGAAATGCAGAAGCAGGGGCTGATCGAGACCTCGACGGGCGAGTTTCCTTTAGTGACACTGACTTCCAAGGGAGTTGATGTGATGCGCCATGGCACGCAGGTTAGGATGTTGTGGCCGCGAAATGTGACGAAAGAGTCAAGCTCGAAGCTTAGCGACGTCGTGCCTGATGGGGGATTGACTACGCAAGAGCTGGGATTTGATGATGAACTTTACGAGAAGCTGAAAAAGCATCGTCAAGCTATCGCTCAAGCGGAGGGTGTGCCTGCGTATCTCATTTTCAGCAATCAGACGCTAGAGTTTTTGACGAGGCTAAAGCCACAGACAATCGCCGATGGCCTGAAGATTCGCGGTGTGGGTGAAAAGAAGGCAGTGCAGTATCTTCCGGACTTCATTCGTGTCATCCAGAAGCACTGCGGAAGCTGAAGTTAGCCTCGAAATTGGCTGACGCTGAATGTGAAAATAGCATTGTCTTCGGAGCAACAAAGTTGGAGACAATGCCAGGAACGCATCCCATACTGAAGCTCTCTCGATACTCCCACATGACCGAATCCGCCGCGAATTCTGAAAATAAGACAGCCGATACTAGCATCGACTTGTCTGATCTCCGCATGATGCCAGCCTGGGTATCAGGCTTTGGCAGTGCCTCTAGTCCAGCCTCAGAGCTAAGTCGGTACGCAGAGCGCGAGGAGCGCAGCGAGCGCCGTGGTAGTGGCTACAGTGGCGAACGGCGTGGCCCGCCAGCAGGTCGGCGCGATGGGCCTGCTCGTCGTGAGGGTGCCGGTGGCGATCGTCCGCGTGGGCCAGGAAGTCCAGGCCAAGGGCAGAGAGATCGCGGAGATTTTCGTCCACGTCGTGATGGCCCTCCTGGGCCTTCGCGTGAAGGTGGGCCTCGTGGAGATCGTGATCAGCGCGGTGGTCCACGTCGTTTCGGTGATCGTGATCGGGATAATGCGCGTCCCCAGCGTGAGTGGGTGGAGATTCCGAAAGATGTCCAAGTTGTCATTGAACCTGAGGATAAATCTTCCGAGGCTCTAGCTGCCCACATTCGCAGCGCTGGCCATGCGTTCAGCATGTTTGATGCTTCTCGTCTTGTGCTGGCTGAGGGTGATCGCTTTCACGCGCGCTTCATTTGCGCGGCTGAGCGTCCGACAGGGCTTTTTGCCACACACGATGGGGGGCTTTTCCTGACACGTGACGAAGCGCTGCATCACGTGCTGCGCAGCAAAGCTTTGGAGACTTTTTACCGCGTCGAAGACGTGGAGCTTGAAGAGCCCAAAGGTGATTTCAAAAGCATCGGTGTTTGCGGTTTTAGCGCTGAGTTAATCGGACCACCTAGCCACCATAGTTTCCAGACGTCGATCATTCGGCTGCATCGTGAAAGATTCAGCAACATGTCCTTGGAGGAGTACAAGCGCCGAGTCCGCGTTGAGACCAATCCAGAGTTGGTCACACAATGGAAAGAAAAGCAGAAGCGAGGTCAGCGCTGGGTTTCTCTGAAAGAGGTGCCTGCAGAAGGAGCCGAGCCTATTGCTTTCCAGTCGCGTGCTGAAATGGAAGCGCATTTCCGTCGCATGCATGTCGATCAGGCTGTGGAAGAAACGCGTGACGTTCTGGTGGTCGGCAATGTGGAGAAAGGTAAGCTAAGTCATGTGCTCTCCATCATGCTGCGTCATGCCGTGGAGAGTGCTCGCAAGCATCTATTCGAGATGTCACAGAAACTCGGCAATAGCTTCGAGCGCAGAGGTCTCAAGCTCTTCAAACGCCGCTCAGGAAAGCTTTTTGTCAGCCGAGTCAAGCCACGTGCCATTGACCCTGGTATGGTGTTTTCTGAAAGAGTGGCGAAGATCGTCGAGGTGCTGAAAGGTAAATCCGGTATCTTGCTGCATGACCTTGTCGAAGCGATTGAGCCCTCTCCCGCGCAAGCAGCTCCTGTAGCAGAGGGCGGTGAAGCGGCACCCGTGAAGCTGGCGCCTACCGAAGATCAAATTCATGTCATTAAAGACATTCGTTGGTTGGCTAACGAAGGTTACGTGATTGAATACAGCGATGGTATGGTCTTCCTTGGTGTGCAGGGAGAACCTCAGACTGCTCCCAAGGCGGCAAAAACTAAACCTGCTGCCGCAAGTCCTACTAGCGGCGATGAAGCCGTTGAGTCTTCAGAGATTGCCGAAGCAAGTGAGGCATCGGTCGAAGAAGCTCTCATTTCGGAAGAACTGCCGACGGCTGCCGAATCAACGGCTGAGCAGTCTAGTTTAGCGCCAGAAATAGATGAGCCGAAGCCTGAGCTTTCAGCCTGAGCTTCGCGCTTGCCTAGTGTTTTTGAATACCCCGTTATGCCTGCTTGACGCACGCCGCTGGTTATTCATGCCGATTGGCATGAATCGACAAATGAAGATAAGCAAGAGAACAACTTATCTCGTGCTTGATGGCTTTGTACGTGAAGTGAAAGTGACACCTGCGGCTTCCATCACGAGTTGTTGAAATGCGTCCCGTGGTTTGTTGCTGTCTGGTACAAGCACATTTTGCACGAGATATACCGTGGTAATCTGGCGCTCAGGATCGATCCAGCCATTGGTGGCAAAAGCGCCCCCATGGCCAAAGCTACCCTGGGGCATGAAGGGGCAGGGGCGCTGAGTTTCCCGATTCATCTGCCATCCTGCTGCATATGCAGGGTGCTTTTCACTGGACGTAACCTGACGCGTCATGTCTTTCACGGCCTTTTCCGATAAGATCCGCACATCACCGAGTGTGCCTTTGGCAGCAATCATGGCATAAAAGCGTCCCATATCTGCCGCTGTGGAAAATAGTCCCCCTGAGGGCTCGGTCATGTGGGTTATGGTTTCATCAGGAGTCACGAAGGGGTTGTAGCCAGGCACGAGTTGATGGGTGTCTTCATCCATCTTGTAAGTTCGAGCTAAACGCCCCCGGCGTGCTGCATCGATATGAAAAAGGGTGTCCTTCATGCCCAGCGGCTGGAAGAGTCGTTGATGGAGGAAGTCTTCGTATTTCATGCCAGAGACGATCTCGAGAATGCGTCCGGCGACGGTGGGGCCAAAGCCGTACTCATAGCTGCTGCCCGGCTGATAGGCTAAGGGAGCCCGGATCAGGCTCGTGACATAGGTCTTCAAAGAAATCGCTCCATCGGTGGGTTTTCGTGGGGGAAAGGCGATCCCTGCCGTATGGCTCAGCAACATGCGCAGTGTGATCGGCCGGTTTGGTGCGCTACCATCGGCGAGCTTCATTTTTTCCAGATCTGGCAGCCAGCGGCTGGCTGGCTCGTCTAGGGAAAGTTTACCCTCATCGACTAGGATCATGATCGCTGTGGCATTCACCGATTTGGTCATAGAGGCGATCCAAAAAAGAGCATCTCGTTCCATCTTTTTCCCAGCTCGGATATCTGCCATTCCCACAGCCTCATGGTGGATGATCTTACCCTTTTCCATGACTAAGGTCACCATGCCTGCTGCCTGCTTCTTTTCCACAGCTGCCTGCATTAGTGGGCTTATGGACTCGAGCTTGGTGGGATCAATGGCCTCCGCAAAGTGAGTCAGGAAAAAGATCGAAATAAGAATGGTGAACCGTGGCATCCCTCATGAACGCGAGTGATCTATGCTCTGTTGCATTCTGAACGCAGGCATCCTCCAGGCACATCCACAAACCTCACGTCTTCTTGCATATCTGCTCCGTAAGAGACATGTTCTTTGCCCATTCTATGATTTCTCTGTTTTCTTTTTCGATGCGTTTGGCTGCTTTGCCATTGTTGATGGCTTCAGCATTTGCGGGGGATTCTGTTCCTGTGCTGACGCAAAGCCAACCCCAGGCGGAGGCTAGTCGTGGAGTGCAATTGATCGACCCTGCTGCTTTTGGCTTTGGCAGACCTGGCTACATGATGGATGCGACCTTTATGGATCAGCAGGATTTCTCCAATCGCCCTGGTGGTTTAGATTTCTTTGAGTTGAGAACGATTATCCCAGTCTGGACGACCAAAACAGACAGCACGCGTGTCGCCTTGTCTATGGGCTACAATTTGACTGAATTGGATCTGGGCGGTTTGGCTGGCCTGGGCAGCGAGACGTTGCATACCCTGGAGGCGCAGCTTTCGATGTTCTGGCGTCCCGCTGCCTCGCGTTGGTGGGGGTTGGGATTTGTGACTCCAGGGCTTGGCACCGACTTTCAGGGGTTGAGTTGGGATGACTTTGAGGTCTCCGGTCTAGGTCTCTTGGGCTACCGTTTTAGCGATAGCTTCAGCGTGGCGGGAGGCACTTTTGCACAATATGGAGCGGAGGAGGGACGCATCCTTCCTGCTTTAGGTTTCATTTGGCAGCCTGAGCCGTTCATCCTGCAGGTTACACCTCCCTTTGTGGTGCTTGGGTGGCAGGCGACGGATCGCCTTACCTTGAGCCTGAGTGCCTACCCCAGTGGCGGCTCTTGGGATATCGAGGACCCGAATGTGAATCGGGTCGATCTGAGTGGCTGGCAGACGGCGGCTTCCATCATTTACAAGCTGACCGACAAACTTACCCTAAGCCTTCGTGGAGGTATGAATCTCGGGGCTGAGTTAGAATTACGCGATACCAACAATCGCACGGTCGCCAATGAGACCTTAGAAGCAGCTCCCTTTGGTGCTATGAATCTACGTTGGACCTTTTGAGCACAATCCTAGCTTAGCTGGGTAATGCGCTAGGTAGAGGTTGTGGTGGTGAGGATGAGCCAGATGCTGATGGGTTCATCCTTCCCAGCATATCAATGAAGGCATCTTCCAAGCGCTTTTCATCGCGATGAAAATCCAACACAGGAATGCCATCGAGCATCATGCGCCGCAGGGTGCTTGCGATGACGTCCTCCTCAATGGATTCGATTTTTAAGCGTGCTCCGCGTTTGGTTTCCTCCATGACATTGACTCGTGGCGCCGTAAGCGCCCACTCCAACAGTTTCGCGGGTTCGCAGGCGACTTGCACCGTGACAAGCGTCTCGGGCGTGCTGCTCGCTCGCGTCATAGATTCGGCGTCGCCGTGGTGAACGATACGTCCTTTGTCGATGAAGAGCAGGCTATCGCACATCTCGCCGAGCTCGCTTAAGATGTGAGAGCTGATAAGGATGGTTTTTCCCTCTTCCGCCAAGATCCGAATCAGACGTTTTAGCTCGACGCGTGCTTGGGGATCTAGGCCAGCAGCAGGTTCATCCATGATGAGGATCTGTGGATCATGCAGTAAGGCGCGCCCGAGGCACAAGCGCTGAGTTTGTCCTTTGGACATCTTGTTGCTCAGTCGATCCGCTAGCGGAGTCAGGTCTGTGAAATCCATGACCTCTTGCACGCGGCGTAAACGCTCCTGACGTGCGTAGCCTAAAGCGCGTGCATAAAAGTCGAGATACTCGATCACGGTCATGTGCTCGTAGGTGCCAAAGGCATCCGGCATCCAGCCAAGTAGCTGCCGTACTTGGCTGGGATAGTTCATGACATCGTAACCGCCGATGCTCGCTGTACCGCTGCTGGCATGTTCGAGTGTCGCTAAGATGCGCATGGTCGTGGTTTTTCCTGCGCCATTAGCTCCAACAAAGCCGACCACATGCCCATGATCGATAGAGAAAGATACACCATCCACAGCCTGCAAGGTGCCAAACTGGCGGCGCAAGTCTTTCACGACAATGGCAGGCTGGCTGAAGTCAAAGGTGGTGGGGCAGGGCATCTTGGCGATAAGCTCAGGGGTGAACGATGGGACCCAGGAAAAGAGCATAATTCTTCTGCCATTGGATGGATGGCAGCGACTCTAGCCTAAACTCAACCGCAGGCGTTTGGCTGGTGGCAATAAATGTACCTGGAACTAGATCCTGACGAAGCAACTCTGCCAGGAACCGGCTTTGCAAATGACCGCCTGCTTGTTCGGTGATCTCTCTTAGCTTGCTCCGCAGATCAGACTTGTTGCATTTTTTCAGTTTCACCGAATGCCCTGCTCGCAGCGGCTGCGCGGAGCACCAGAGTTGCCCGCTCGCATCTGCGCAGAAGACCGTATCCAAGTCACCTGCCACAGAGGAGACAAGTTCCGGTGCCGCATCAGCCGCCAGCCCAGCTTTCCATTCCAGGCGAGCTCGCGTGGGCACAGCGGCACGCAGCAGATGGGCCTGTTCACTGCGGCTCTGAAAGTAGGTGCCGCCGATTTGTTTGCCCTCTTGATTCAGAGTCATCTTGCCGGTGCGGCTCTCCTGGGTCAGTCGAACCCAAGGGCTAGGAGGCAAGGCTAAGGGTTCGAGGGTCATGGGCTGGAGAGCCTCGAAACTCCTGCCGGGCAGTACACCGGTGCGGCAGATCTGCTCTTGCGTCACGTAGGCAGTTGCTTCTTCAGGCTCTAGATTGACCAAAGAAAAGCGCAGCCCCAGCCCGCCGATTCCATCTTGTAGCAAAATAATGACGCATAGCAGCACGGTGGCCACAGCTGAGATCAGTGGTGTCGTGATCAGCAGGCGATGTCGCCGATGACTGGGAGCCAGCACAAAAAGATTCACGGGCCCGACCAAAATGCCGAAGATAACCAAAAAGAGCATGACCTGCCAGGCACCTTCATTGGCTTGACCTAGCTGCTCTCTTAGGGGCCACTCCATGTTTGTTTGAGCGTAGGCTGTTTTTAGGATCTCGCTGTGGCGAGTATGTGGCCTGACGTCGGCGTATCGCCGCAAGGTGCTCACTGGCTCCAGACCCGTACCATTCCAGGTGAAAAAGCGAACCTCTCCAAGCGAGATCCTGTATCTGTCATTTTGCTTGATGGTCGGTAGCTGAAGGGACGCGGGCGTGACAGGGTTTTGGTGGTAAAGATCCAGCACTCCGCCTAGCCGCGCCCATTGCACGATGGCCAGACGGTGCGCTGGGCGTAGGCTTAGCCACTCTTGGTCCGTCATCATCAGAAAGTCGAAGCCGCTCAGTCCACGCCAATCTTCTGGCAAATCGTTGAGGGAAAACTCACTTCCAAAACCATCATGGCTGCCTTTCAGCGATGGGATGGATTTGTGTGCCACCTTGAGCCTCGCATGACTCGTCAGCGCTAGAGCTGGGCTGATAGCGATGCAGGGCAGCTTCATTATCGAGCGCTCATGCAAAGGGTATTCGCGGTTGGCGATTCCTGGCACCTCGGCCATCACCCTCAGCTCATGATGGTAAGGCATGGCACTTGCGGTAGAGGCCCCGTAGGCAACGGAAAGAGGCACTAGCAAGGTGGCCGATTGCTTTTGGCCCGCAGGTGACTCTAACGTGAATCGACTCTGATACTCGTGTTGGTTCGGGTAGGTCAGAACCTTCGAGTGAAACGAAAAAATCCAGCGCACTTCCTCGGGTCGCTCATTTCTTACTGAGACCTTCATCGGCACAAGGCCTGAGTTTGGCAGCGGATCAAAGACTGAGCTCAGCTCGATGGTTAGCCCGCTGTCGATATCTATCATGCCAGTGGCAATACTTCGCTGGCTGTAGGCTGGGCTGACCCCTGCCAGCAGCAGGCATAGGCAGGTATAGATGCTTAGCTTCATCGTCCATGTTCCTTTAGGGTTTTCGGCAGAGCTAGATTATGTGCTGGCACCTCGGCCAGTAGCGCCCTCACGACCTCGGCGGTCTTGCGTCCATCCATCTTTGCCGTGTAGTCCAACAGTAGACGATGCTGGAGCACGGGGGCGGCGAGGGCCTGCACATCTTCAAAGCTTGCGTTAGGTCGTCCCTGCATCAAAGCACGGGCTTTGGCCGCCGCGGCTAGACTCAGTGCCGCACGTGGGCTAGCGCTATGCCGCACACCTTTGGCTGCACGAGACACGTCGGGATGAGTCGCCTCCACAAGTCGTGCGATGTAGTCCGCCACGACCTCAGGCAGATAAATCCGTCTAGCTAACAATTGGATGTCGGCAAAGCACTCGCGTGTCAGGATCGCGGGCACCTCCGGTTCCTCACCCAGCCCACGATGCGTGATGATCCGCGCCAGGGTGGAGGCATCGCTACGCCTCACTTCCAATTTGAAAAGAAAGCGGTCCAACTGCGCCTCTGGCAGTGGGTAGGTGCCTTCTAGCTCGATTGGGTTCTGCGTTGCCAGAACAAAAAAGGGATCAGGCAGTGCGTGGGTTTGTCCCAGCACCGTCACCCGCCGCTCTTGCATCGCCTCTAGCAGCGCGGACTGAGTCTTGGGTGAGGCGCGGTTGATCTCATCAGCCAGCAGTAGGTTCGTGAAAACGGGCCCCGGCTGAAAGACGAATTCTCTACGGCCATCCACTTCCTGTAGCACCGGATTGCCTGTGATGTCGCCGGGTAACAAGTCTGGGGTGAACTGCACCCGCCGCGTTGTTAGCCCAATGGCCTTCGAAAGCCCCTTCACGAGCTCTGTTTTGCCCATGCCTGGCAGCCCCTCCAGCAGGATATGCCCTCGAGCGATGACCCCACAGATCGTTAGGTCGATCAGCTCGGGTTGGCCAAAAAGCACTTCATTCAAGGCCTGCCTGAGCGCCGTGATGGGCTGGGCAGCAGCAAGTAGCTCAGATTCAGAGGCAAACGTGTCATCGGACATTGCAGATGACTTAAGCAGTCCTCTCACCCTTCCGTCGAGAGGAAAAGCAGGGGCGATATGAAAGGCTTTCCAAGTCTCGCCTGCCAGATTCAGGAATCCAAGTTCATCAGCGAGAGAAACCGCTTGTTCGGCTTGATCTTTCGCGAGGCGGGTCCGGTCGTGCCCAGCACTGTCGAGGTCGTGGCCACAAAGGTCGCGTCGTCGATCATGGAAGGCTTCAAGCGAATGGCCTTCGTGACGATCTGCGGGCTGTTTTTTTGGGATTCACGACGTGGGGTGGGGAGGATGAGGCAGTTAGCGTCAACAGAACGCAAGAGGGGCATGTCAGGCTCGGGATCAGGCTTTGGCCACTGTTTCGAGCCAAATGCCGATCAGTTTCGACCAGTCCACGAAGGAGATTTCCGACTCTTTGAGCTGAAGATCCTTCAACATGATCGGAAGGCGCTTTTGAAACCTCTTGTAGAGATTCACCAGGGCGGCTTTGCCGGGCAGCGGCTGATTCTGCGCATGATGGGTATTCAACCACTCACGAACGGCTCCGATGGCCGCCGCAGCATCGTTTCGGTGCGCCCGAATGTCCTGCCCGGCGATGTCGGATAGAAACTTCTGATAACGATACGGCTCCACATCGAGGATGAGGGCGTTCTTCTGCCTTTGCCGGGCTCCACCGAGTTTTGCCGCGCCCATGAACAGCCCCAGTTCGAACGGCATGTTGAAGCGCGGCAGCTTGGATTTGCGATCCGGCTGGGTGCGGGAGATGTCGTGGATGCTCAGTCCACATTCGCGGATGATACGCAGGATTTTCTCCACTCGCACCTCCGTGGCGCTATCTGCCTCCAAGGCGCAGCGGGGCACATAGTCACAGGCTTTGAGCACAAACACGATGGCTCTCATCAGGGGCAGATAGTCGCCGTCGAACGGGCAGTTGATGAATACTTGCCGTGCGTAGCGACTCCTCAGCCCCGCCTTCATTTCAGTTCTTGCGGGTCGGTTGCTCGGACGCGAGGGCTTTCATCACCGCCCGGCGCAAACGGCTCTCAGGAATGGTGCCCTTCTGGGGCTGCGGACGCAACATCATCTCGACCCCGCCAATTTTGATGCGGATGGGCGCAGAAGCGATTGTTTTGGTCATGGGTAAAGATGGGGTATCGCTTGGGAGCTGCCAACCTGATTTTTGAACCTAGGTGACTCGAGCCGTATTTCAGGCAATGCCCACTTCCGCTTCGCCAAACACGTCATTCCGCGCGATCCGGCGCTCCAGAGGCCCGCCTGCGGATTCACCGATGAGCGTGAGTCGGGCGGTAAGTTTCATGGGTACAGAAAGTCCGAGCATTCTGCCTTTGATATGAATCCAGCGAAGACTTAGTCGATAGGGAGAGCGAGAGTTACGTGGTGGGAAAATTATTGATGACCTGCCTATTAGTCTGTAGTCTTGGAATGGTTGCAGATAGGAATAAATTACAAGAAGGTAATCGCGTATGTCATCATTGGAATACAGCATGTATCGTCTTCGCATCGTTCGCCCACTTCAAATGGATATGTTTGAGGCACCAATGAGCCGAAGAGATTTGTTCGTGCAAGCGCTAGGAGAGCATTCACCTCTAAAGCTCCGCATGGGGTACACTTGGCATATTGGAAACACAAAGTTTTATGACTCATTCCAGGGGTATTTTCGAGTTGGGCGAACCACAAAAACGACGGTGGAAATCTACGACAACCAAACTGGAAACTTTGTCGAGGCGACCATGGATGCTAGTCCTTGCACCCATGTAGTTTTTGATGCGGAACTTGGCATTTGCGTGATTGCCAAGCGTTCGACTCTCAAAGAGTCTAGTAAAAGCATTGCTGACAAAATTGCTCGGATACTCAATGGCACAAGCACTGCGACTTCCAGTCGTGTCACAATTGAAATTGGGCCAGTTCCTGACCCAAAAGGGTTTATTCACGAGTTGGAAAGCGCCAGACGCATCACTCGTTTCACTGCCACATTTCATCGCCCAAATCCGTTCGATGCTGATGAACTATTTCAACGCCCACTGGCAGTTTTGTTGCAAGGCGCTGGAGGAGATAAGGGGAAGGCCCAAATTCAAGGCGAGCGTTTGAATGCCGAAACATTGGCGGAGATTGCGCGGAGCACTGCGGCAACTGCGAACGATGCATCAGCTCGAGTGATTCGAAAAAACTCCAACAAGCCTGTTACGGTTCACTTGTCTGGAGATCCCATAAAGAAAAGGTATGATCTTGCTGGGCATGACCCACAATTTGTGCTGAGGGACTTCATAGAAATTTACCACCGCATTCGCGATCATGGAACTGAAGCAAATCAATGATCCTGGAGAGCTCGTTCACCATCTTAACAGCTTGGGAAACCACTTCCTTTACCGCGGTCAATCAAATGCAACGTGGGTATTGAGTCCGTCACTCGAACGTCTTGTTAAGCCGACGCGTGATGGGACGTTGGCGAAAAAATTCGAGGATCATTACATCAGGGTCTTCCAATCAAAATTTCATCTCTATGACACAGAGAATCAGCAGCCGTCGACCAAGCTGGCATGGCTGGCAATGATGCAGCATTACGGAGTGCCGACACGTCTGCTCGATTTCTCCGAAAGCCCGTATGTCGCGCTATATTTTGCTTTGGAGGGTTTCAATCCTCGGCAGCAAGATGACTTGGCGCTTTTTGCAGTCGATTACTCAGAGTTCAACAAACGCTCACTTTTTCAATTAAAGAAACTAAAAATACCCATCCCAGCATCCCTAAGTGACTTTGAATTGCAGAAAGATCAGATTTTCGAAAAGTACCTTGATGTAGCGGATTATCCGTTGGTTTGGA
>JBIKYV010000268.1:0-3053 GCA_044355075.1 Prosthecobacter sp. | reverse complement strand
CTTTGAAAGCATCACCGATATTGATGATGGTATTGTGGATCACTTGAAGATTCAGCGACCGACCTTGATGATCAGTGCTAGCGAAGCCTGAACCTTTGCCGCCAATCAGTAAGTTATTTCGCACGATCGCCTCACCTTGAACCTGCATGGCGCTATCGTCGCTGCGGCGGCAAAGATTGCGCTCAATGACATTTACGGCCTTACCGGCTGTGCCATAAACAGTAATGCAGGGGTACTGTGTGTCGTGAATGTCGTTCCCCACGATGAGATTACCCCACGAGCCTTGCTTCACCTCAATGCCATCGCCTTGGGAGCCTTTGCAGTCATGAATGTGGTTCAAGGCGATCACGCTCTCACTCATGATGTGCTCGCCGTGATTCGCGCCGAGATACATCGCCTCTCCGTGGCCACCACCATGGTGAATGTGATTGCGGGTGAGGAAAAGTCGCCGCGTGTTCGCGCTATTTGCACTCAGGCATACCTGTCCAGTGTGATGAATGTGACATTGATCAATCCACACCTCGCTGCAATTCCCTAACCGCAGCCCGTGACTACCGCCTGTGATCTCCACCCCTCGCAGGCAGAGGTGATGCACTGGTTTTTCCTGGCCTATGTTCAGGACGTTTTGTTGTGCATCTGATCGCGTAAGCACAACTTTGGCACCCGGCTCCGCAACAATCCAGATCGGAGCCTCCGCCGTGCCGCTCACCTCAATATGCCACGTACGCTCAATGCTGTAAGTGCCCGCTGCGACGACAAGTTGATCCCCAGGCTGAAGCGCAGCGACCGCGCTGGCCAGCATGTCATTTCGTGGATTCGAGTGCCTGATGATACGCTTCGGCGCGATGTTGGCCCAATCAGGAGCATAGGCTATTTCGACACCATGAAGGCTGACCTGACATAGGACAAGCAAGCAGGCAAAACAGAGGAGTGAGAATTTTTTGAGGCGCATCCATTGATCATCAACGCTGAAGCGTGGTCAGATCACACATCAGCAATCCCTAGCGCCCGGCAGGAATGAGGGCTTTGCCTTGATTCTCCTTCACACATCCTGGATGGCCGTTGAGATGGAATTCAGCGGTCAGCTCGGGGTTTGCAGCATCGTTGACATCGAAGGCACTCACATCGCCAAGGATGGGATCGGTGATGCCATCTCAGGTGCTCGCTGCCCTTATCACTGGATATTCACGCCTGCCTTGGTCGCCCAGGTGCGGGCGGCGGCAGGGTCTCGGAGTTTCCACTGCTGGTAAAGCTGAGTAGCGACCGCGGCTTTGTCGGTGGGAGTGTTGAAGCGGAGGCTATCGATCCATTGGGATGCTTTTTGCGGGTTGCCGCCATGTGTGATCACCCAGTCGCCTGCGAGCTGATTCACGGCCTGCCAGAGAAGTTCTTGGTTTCCCTGTCGGCCACTGCCGATGCTGGCATGCTGGGGTAACTGGGTCAGGCGATGAACAATCTCCGTTGAGCTTTCTGTGATGCCGACAAGGCTAGGATTGACCGTTTTGATCAAGGCCGCTTCCAGCGGCGTATCTATCTGGCTCATGAGTGTGTCCAGAGCCTGGGTTCGATTGGCTTTGGTCAGCTGGGACAAGGTCAGCGGGAGGGTAGCATCGAAGTCAGCAGAAGACTCCAGTTGATTGATCCACTGGAGAATGCATTTTTGATCCACGCGCACCCAACGTCCGCACAGTTCGGTGATGGCCGTGGCCCTCTGATCGCCTTGGAGGCTGTTGATGAGCGGCAGGACATCGGTCACGCGACCATTCTTCTCCACCAGCCCGCGCATCGATCGAATGAGCGACAAGAAAAGGGCGTCGGTGTCATTGATGCCCCTGAGGATCTCCAGCGTATCGTCTGGCGAGGTTTCGGCATGTTGCTGCAGAAGCTCACCAAGAAAACCTTGAAGCTCCTGTCCCTGAAGGTGTTTCACTGCCCACTGGGCGGCCTCACCACGCTGCTGATTCGGCCAATGAGAAGCGATGGAGCGCAAATACTCGAATCTCGCCGCAGAGCCAGCAGGGGTTACGGTCAAAGCGCGATTCAGCTCTGCCATAGGTGCTGTCTGTGCCCTCAGGATTGACAGCACGAGATCTCGCAATTTGCCCGTAGGCAGTTTGCTGGACATTTCCGCTGCGTTGATTTCGGGATGGCTTTCTAAAAGATAGCTCATCGTGATCCAGAAGGAGAAACCACGGGGCTGATCCAAGCCAGACATCCAGGCCAGAGCTTCCACGGGATGATTCCCTGCCAGCTTCTTGAGCACGGCCATCGTGAAACCTTTGTCATCATGCATCGCCTGCCGAATTTCTTCCTCCGTGAAATCGAGGCCCATCAGCTCCTTGAGTTTTTTTCGAGCCATTGCCACATCACCCGAGGCCACAAGGTCACGCATGAGCTTTTCGAAACTGGATGCGTTAAGCTTTTGGAGTTTAGCCATTCGGCTCTTGGGAGTTTCCAGAAGGTCTTCCAATTTCGCCACAGAGGGTTCCAAAGACCGTGTTTCCGAAGATGGGCTTGCCTTTGACACCGCGGAGGCTTTGATCGGACAAACCAGCTTTGCATCAGATGCCTCAAGGGTATTTGATGACTTCATCCATGAATAGCTAAGAGTCACTGAGGCCAGGGCTAGCGCGCCCATGGCCGCGATTTTGGTTTTTGTAGTCATGATAAGCAGGGGGGATATCTTGCCAACGCCAGCACCGCTGAGTGCGATCTTGCCTAACTCGGCGCTGAGGCGGGCAGGCAAGGCCACGGCAGGTGGCGTGTCCAAAAGCGCGATGAGTCCAGCACCAACCAGGAGCCCGCGCTGGCGCAACCTTTCACGAAGCGCCTGAACACCTTGTGTGATCTTGCGGGAGACGCTGGATTGATTCATCCCCAAGCGAGTAGCGATCTCACCTTGGCCACGCCGTTCAAGAAAATGCTCGATGATCAGGGTGCGGAGATCCTCTGGCAGTTCATCGAGAGCCGCATCCAACTCGGGTGAGATCTGCTCCCAGGCGCAGACTTCTACATCTTGCGCCTTCAAAGCCGCCTCATGCTCCAACTGACGC
>JBIKYV010000128.1:0-11005 GCA_044355075.1 Prosthecobacter sp. | reverse complement strand
ACATCCTCAGTAAATCTGCCGCGAAAAGGGATGCCTCGTCACCTCCAGTTCCAGCTCGCAATTCCACTAAAGCATCTCGCCCTTCGAGAGGGTCAGGCGGCAAAATGGCCATTTGAACGGCTTTTTCCAGGCAGCGAAGCCTTTCTTCGATCTGCGGAATCTCGGCCATAGCCATGGCTGCAAAATCAGCATCTCCAGAGTTTGCCATCTCACGGCCATCCTCTAACTCCTGAATTTGCTTTTGATACGAATCCCAATCTCTCAGCAGAAGATCAAGTCTGCGATGTTCACGGGTGAGTTCTCCTGCCTTTTTTGGGTCGTCGAAAAATCCTTCTTGGCCCATAAGATCCTCAAGAAGTTGAAAGCGGGCTTTTTTGGTGATGATGATGCTGCTGTAGTCCATGAACAAATAAACTGGGCGGCGTTAGCCCAGAACAATCCCCTGAACTTAGCATGAAGCACGGATAGGGATGGTCAACCTTCAGCCTTCAGAGTGCAGCAGGTTTTTTATAGCTATTTTTTCAGAGCCTTCTTTATGCATAAAGCTCTTCATAAGATTGCATGATCTGAGCCAGCCATTCCGATTGATCCATTGCCCAGTACCGGTTGGAAAAAATCTCGACCTCCCTCATGGCGCTATAACCCGTGTCATCCACCCATTGCGAAATGGTTGAGAGCGGAATGCAACCCTCGCCCATCAGCCCGCGATCGTTAAGAAAATCCGTTGTAGGTGTCTTCCAATCACAAAGGTGAAAGGCAAAAAGACGCTGAGCTTGTGCTGTCAGCTTGATTTGCGACTCCAACTCAGGATCCCACCAAATGTGATACACATCTGCTGCGATCCCTACCATCGCGGGGCCTCCTAGCGCGTCGCAAATCTCATTTGCTTGCCTCATAGTGTTCACCGCGCTTCGATCATCAGCATACATAGGGTGCAGCGGTTCGATTGCCAGCTTCACACCGGCAGACTCTGCTTCAGGCAAAATGGCCGCGATTCCATCCAAAATCTGTTTTCTCGACTCGGCTAGTGATTGCCCTGGCACAGCTCCACACACCAGCACAATCAGTGGTGCCCCTAATTCCTTAGCCTGCTCAATGCACCGGCGGTTATCATCAACCGCCACTTGTCGCTCCACAGCCGTGCGGCCTGGAAAAAAGCCACCACGACAGAGACTGACTACCTCTAAACCTGCCTCTCTAGCCTGACGCCCGACAATGGCTGGTGAGCGCCCCTCCAAGTTATATCGCCAAAAGGTAATTCCACGAACCCCTGCCGCAGCATAGCGGCTAATGCATTCCTCTGTGGACCAGGGTTTAGTCGTGATCGTGTGTAAGCAAAGGCGATCGAATAGGCTTGGTGAACTCATCCGCCAATCATATATCATTAGCGAGTCCAGGAAAGTCGAAAAAGGCCATCTTAGACGCGCCACCCCTTTCCACAGCATATCATTATTGCCCAGCATTAGCTTCTATGCTGGATGGATTTCACCGATATCCTATTCATGAAGCTCCAGTCGTATTCTGAGGATGGCTACTCCATCGATACTGATTCTGTGATGGGAAGCTCCTTATTCAGATTCTACCAGCGTAAGATCGAATGACGAGATCTATGACACGATCTACCTCTCCGGAGAAAGGTTCGCATATGCCAAATTTTAGCATTCTAAAATTTGGAAATCACAGCCCTAGTCGACCAATAGAATATTAACGAAGAGCGGGTGCTTTCTCAATAATAGGGGACCAGGCCACCTTGCCAGATCTGTTTCAGTTCGCTGATCGAGGCATCGATGAGGGTGCTACCTTTGAGCGTGATGTTCAGGTATTTCTCAGCTGTTGCTTCGCCGATAACGACTCCACCAGCCGCTTTTACCGCCGTGAGGTGCTCTGGATCAACTTCGATCAGGAGTCGGCCCGGCGTTTCGCCAAAAAGAAGCTCTGCTGTGGTGCAGCTCTTGTCCGCAAGCACATTTTCCAGATCAATCTTCAGTCCTGCCTTACCGCTAAAGGCCATCTCAGCCAGAGCAACGGCCAGACCACCTTCGCTCAAGTCGTGACAAGAAAGCACCGCACCTTGCTTGGCCAACTCGTGGTATTTCTCATAGCTGGCCCAAGTCGTGATTTCACTCCATGTCGGCGCACCATTCAGGCCAGCTCCTTGGCTGTATTTGGCAAAAACACTACCGCGTAGCCCAGGCGTCGTGCTGCCCAAAAGGCAAAGTTTACTACCGACCTTGCGCAAAGAAGCCCCAATGACATGGCTAGCGTCCTCGATGATACCGAAACCACTCACCAGTAGGGTCACTGGAATCGAGACTGGACCGTCTTCAGTGACGAAGTAATTGTAAAAGCTATCCTTACCCGATACGAAGGGTGCTCCGTAAGCCAGAGCCGCCTCAGCCATGCCCTTGGTGCATTCGACGAGAGCTCCAAGCTCCTTCTCGGCATCGGGATTGCCCATGCAGAAGTTATCTAAAATGGCAATGCGCTGAGGATTGGCCCCCATAGCAACCAGTTGACGCACACATTCATCCACACACGCACGGCCCATGGCGTGCGGATCGGTCTTGCCCCATTCCGGCAACAGAGCACATGCGAGCGCGACGAGCTGCTTCGAACCATCCACCTTGATCACACTACCGTCCTGCGGCGCATCACCTGAGGCTCCCGCGAGAGGCTTCAGCACCGTATTGCCTTGGACTTCATGATCGTATTCACGGATGATCGGCTCGCGCGAAACGATCGCGAAGTCGGCGAGCAATGTTTTTAGAACCTGCGTCCAAGACTCTGGACGAACGGCAACTTTTGGAGCTGCCGCATTCGGCTGACGCCAGTGCGCCTTCATCTCACGGCGAGGAGCACCATGGAGTTTTTCAACAGGCAAATCGCATACAATACTGCCATGATGCAGCACCTTCAGGCGCTTATTTCCATCGGCCTTGGCGAGCACAAAAATCTCACTTTGCCACTTATCGGCAAGCGCCTGAAGCGCTGGCAGATTTTGCTCCTCGATCGCCATGACCATGCGCTCTTGGGACTCAGAAATGAAGACCTGCCAGCTTTCGAGACCTGGTTCTTTCAGAGGACAATTTTCCAACCAAACCACACCCCCGACTTCACTCAGCATTTCACCTGCCGCGCTAGAGAAGCCTCCAGCACCGCAATCTGTGATGAACTCGATCAGCCCTGCCTCACGGGCAGCAAGCACGAAGTCAGCAACCTTCTTTTCCTCAATCGGATTACCGATCTGCACTGCCGTCTGATCTTCTTCGTGAGAGTCCGTGGTCAGTTCCGCTGAAGAGAAAGTGGCACCTTTGAGGCCATCTTTGCCAGTCCGGCCGCCTGCGGCGATTAGCAGATGCCCGGGCTTCACTTCCTTCGGAATATCGTTGATCGGAATGACGCCCGCCGTACCGCAAAACACCAAGGGATTATAGATGAAGGTATCGTCAAACTGGATAGCACCATTGACCGTCGGGATGCCCATCCGGTTACCGTAATCACGGACGCCGCGAACAACGCCGCGCATGATGCCCAGCGGATGAATGACGTCTTTTGCCTTCAGATCCTCTTGTTTGGTATCTGGCGGGCCAAAACAGAAGACATCCAGCGAAGCGACAGGCTTCGCCCCCTTCCCTGCCCCCAAAATATCGCGAATGACACCGCCGAGGCCCGTATTCGCACCTGCATAGGGCTCGATCGCGCTGGGGTGATTGTGGGTTTCAACCTTCAGGCAAACAGCCTTATCCTCATCCAGCTTTACAAAACCAGCATTATCCACAAAGGCACTAAGCACAAAGTCTGGCTTTGCTGCCATGATCTTCTCCGTGGTGGTTCGGATATAAGTCTTAAAAAGACTATCAACGATCTCCTCCTGCCCATTGAGGCTGTGGGTGATCTTCGCGTTGAAAATGCGGTGTTTGCAGTGCTCTGACCAAGTCTGGGCGATGACTTCCAGTTCGACATCGGTTGGGTCACGATTTTCTTCCAAAAAAATACGCTGAACCACCAGCATGTCGGCTTTCGAAAGAGAGAGCTTCATCTTCTTCGAAAGATCGAGAAGATGGTCAGGAGAAAGTTCACGAACAGGGATAGTGCGGAAAACGGCGCGGTCAGACATGGGAACCGTGCATTTGAAGAGCATCCGCGGGGCGTCAACCGGCAGGTTTTCCTTGCAAGACAGGAATCGGCGGCCGCCAAGCTTAACATTCTTGTTTGATCCGATAGCTGCGGCGACGGCTATTTAACCAACGCACACCAAACATGTCCATGGTGGCACGCAGCGCACGATTGCCAAAACCATACTTACTAACGCCATGGACGCGGGGGCGGTGGTTCACCGGAACTTCGGTGACGCGCCAGCCCATACCACCGATCAGGGCCGGGATGAAGCGGTGCATGCCGTTGAATAAAAGCAGCGCCTCTCGGCACTCACGGCGCATCACCTTAAGCGTGCACCCCGTGTCACGAACATGGTCTCCCACAAATCGAGAGCGAACTGCGTTCGCAATCCGGCTCTGTAACCGCTTGAAAGAAGTATCTTTGCGCTTCGCCCGCCAGCCACAGACCAGATCCCAGCCTTCAGCAAGCGTGGCCACCATGGCTGGAATATCCGCTGGATCGTTTTGCAGATCTCCATCCAGCATCACGATGACTGGGGCACGCGCAGCGAAGATGCCTGCATGCATGGCAGCACTCTGACCTGCATTTTTCTCAAACTCCAGAAGCCTCACGCGCCCTCCACGCTGCACGCTGGATACGGTAGCGTCCGTACTGCCATCATCTACCAGCACCAACTCATAATCTATACCCCCTAGAGCGGCATCAATCTCGCGCTGCAGCTCCGCGATATTTCCCTCCTCATTGTAAAGGGGAACGACGACGGAAAGGGCGGGAGATTCAGGCATAGTCGGGAGGCGTGAGCAGCAACATCCATCCCGCGCCTCCGGCACAGGGCAAGTTCGAAAATTTAATCTCGCCTCAGTGCCCAACACGAATGATCTCAGGAGCACGCTTCCTGACGGCAATAAAGACGGGCGATCTCTGACGATCGAGAGGATGCCGATTGATGTCTAGATCGGTGTTCAGTGCTGCAAAATGCCACGGTCCATCTTCCGTATTCAGGCTATATTGAAGAGCACGGCCCCCATCAAGCAAAGTCGCATGTTGCACGTCCAGCTTTCTGGCGAGTTCGGCGGCTTCGCTGACATTCATGACCCCACCATCACCAGACAAAACAAAAACGATCACACCATCTCGGCGCATTCCTGCCAGTGCGCGATAGGTGATCTTCGAACCATCAAAAAAAGCATCGGGCTTGGCGTCGATGTAAGAAAAAATGGTATGATTTTTCATCACCGCTGGATAGCCCTGCGTGGCTTCTTCGATCGCGCCGGGCGCTTCATCCAGCAGTGATTTTGGGCCAAAGTAAGGCCGCCCTGCTTTCACAAAAAAACTGCCACTCCATTCCTTGAAGGCAGCATTCACTTGCTTGCCTTGATGATAGACATACCCCAGCGGCTTTCCTTGGGGATCACGAAAGTTAGCAGTGATCACAAAGTTGAGCCTTTCTGTCTTCAGTCTTTCAACCGCAGTGGTCACCTGAAACTTGGGCAAATAGCTGGCGCTGAACTCAAAATACTCAGGATGAACCACAACCACATGAATCTCTGCACCCAAAATCGCCTGAACCGCATCTCCCCAAGTCCCGGCAGAACGACTAACCTTCAAGGTGCTCCATCGCAGACCTTCTTCCACATGCCGTGTAATCAAGGCTCCAGCTAAGTCTCCTGGAGTCATGGAAGCTGCTTTTTTCCATTCACCACGCTTGGTCAGAACTTGGAGAGGCTGCTTGGACTCATAGACGGCCAGTGCCACTGCATTGCTACCAAGGTTGAAGTAAATCTCACCCAATATCCAACCGATCAATCCTAGCAGCAAAAATGCCCAAATCAGACGAAGCAATCGTTTGAGTTTCGAGGGCGAATCTTGAGTCATGTTGGCAGAGGCATAGCCACATTGTCCCACAAATGCGGCGAGTAAAGTTCCGCCAGCTTTGGGACTGAAAAGCTGTTTGCACAGCGGCCTTCCATCCCTAGCATCTACCGACATCACCCCTCACTCATTCCATGAAGAAAACTGCGATCATTCTCTGCTCCGCTGCTATCCTTGCTCTCTTTGGTCCTTCCTGTGCCAAGCACAGCTGGGAAGAAACACAAGGCCTGCATGAGGGCATGCATAAAAGCCATGGCGGACATAGTGATCACGGCAATGCTGCGCATGACGGCCACAACAAAGCTGCTGAAGGCCATCACGAAGAGAAAAAAGCTGCCCACTAAGGTTCGCTCAGGCTCTTGCTGAATTCGTTTCGAGGGCTCCAGGTCATTCTGGAGCCCTTTTTATGCCGTGAACTTGACCGTTTGGCTCATGAAACTGCGTGGATTGTCCCAGGCTACTTTTTGGATCATCTCCGCACTCCAGCCTCGTTGACGCATAGCCTGCATCGTTTTCGGAACGGCAAGGGGGTCGCTCACCCCCCAATCACAAGCGCTGTTCATCCAGATTCGCTCAGCGCGGCGATGCTCCAGCATGTCAATGGCTCGATGCGGCGTGCATTTGCTCTCTGGATAGAGCGTGATCCCAGCCCAAAAGCCCTGATCCAGCACATGATCGATCGTATGCTCTTCGACGTGATCTATGATAACACGTTCTGGCTGAATCTTCGAAAAATTCTTCAGTGCTTCCACGATCAAATGGGTTCCTTTGAGTTTATCTTCAAGATGAGGCGTATGGATTAGAATCAGTTGATCGTGATCCTGCGCCAATTGCACATGTTGTTCGAAGATCCGCAATTCATTGCGGCTATTCTTGTTGAGACCGATCTCACCAATTCCAAGTACATTCGGCTTACCCAAAAACTGCGGAATGAGTGCAATCACCTCCTCTGCTAACTTCGTATCTTCGGCCTCTTTAGGATTGATGCAAAGCCAGGAAAAGTGCTGAATTCCAAACTTGTTGGCCCTCTTCGGCTCATACTCCGTGATTTGACGAAAGTAGTCATAAAATCCATCCGCAGAGGCACGATCAAACCCTGCCCAAAAGGCAGGCTCGCAGATGACTTGGCAGCCTGCCAAGGCCATACGCTCGTAATCGTCTGTGGTGCGACTGACCATGTGACCGTGGGGTTCGATGTAAGGCATGATAGAAACAAAAAGGTTGGAGACTGCTATTGGCCAGTGAACCTGCTCTCCAGAACTCGTCAACGCCCAACCCGGAAAGTCTCAGCCCTACTTTTCTGATAGAAGCGATGCTCTTCATGCGCCTTCTGCGCCCTCATTTGTCATGCGTCGCTTTTTTGTTTTAGCCTGCCTCACCGCCCTGAATGCAACACTTTCAGCTGCGGAACCTCTCAAAGCCCTCCTGATCACCGGTGGTTGCTGCCATGACTATGCGAAGCAGCATGAGATCATCGCCAAGGGCATCCAAAGCCGCGCCAATGTGCAGGTGGATGTCATCTGGACCGACGACAAGTCCACGAACCCACCGCTGCCGATCTATGACAAGATGGATTGGGCGAAGGGCTACGACATCATCATCCACGACGAGTGCGCGGCGAGCATGAACAACAAGGAGACGCTCACGCGCATCCTCGACGCGCATAAAACCATCCCCAGCATCCAGCTTCACTGCGCCATGCACAGCTTCCGCACGGGCGAGGATCGCTGGTTCAAGCGCCTCGGCCTGCAATCGAACTCGCACGGCCCGCAGGAGCCGATCGCGATCACGTTTGTCGATAAAGAGCACCCGATCACCAAGACGCTGGCCGACTGGACCACGATCAAAGAGGAACTCTACAACAACGCGAACCTCTTCGACGCCCATCCGCTCGCCATGGGCAAGCAGACCGTCAAAAACAAGGACGGCACGACGAAGGACGTGGAATACATCGTGGCCTGGACGAATGAAAAGTCCGGTGCCCGCAGCTTCAGCACGACCATCGGGCACAACACGGAAACCGTCGCCGATGCTCGCTATCTCGACCTGATCACGCGTGGCCTGCTTTGGGCCTGTGACAAGCTCACGCCGGAGTTTCTGACGCCGTTCAAAGGGCAGAACAAAGTCACCTTTGTCCCTGCGAAGCCTGTCGAGGCTCCGAAGCCGCCGCCAGTGCCGAAAGATGCCACGGGCATCAAGGCGACCGCGAGCAGCGAGGAGAAGGGCAAGAACAACTTCGCCTGGCGCGCCGTGGACAATGACGAAAGCACTCGCTGGTGTGCGAGCGGTCCCGATTATCCGCAGTGGTTGCAGCTTGAACTGGAGAAGCCACAGGCGCTAACTGGCATCGAGACTACCTGGGAAAACAACGGCGTTTATCACTTCAAAGTCGAAGGCAGCACCGATGGCAAAACCTGGACCACGCTCGTTGATGGCAGCACAAACGAAAAGAACGCGCCTTACTCGAATGACTTCGCCAAGGCCGATGGCATCCGCTTTGTGAAGGTGCATGCCCTCAGGAAAAAGAGCGGTGGCTGGGCCAGCATCCGCGAGGTGCGGCTGAAAGGTCCCGGCATCAAGGCCATCACGCCGAAGCTGAGCGCCGAGCAGAAGAAGGAATACAATCAGGCCACCGATCCACGCAAAGACGGCGGCAACGTCGTGCCGAAGATCGTCAAACTCACGCCGGAGGAAGAAGCCGCCATTTTGAAGGATGTGAAGGTCGCCGAGGGCTTTGAAGTCTCCCTCTTCGCGAATAGCGCCGCCGCGAACTACCCCGTCTTCGTTGCCGCAGAGCCGGATGGCACACTTTATGTATCTTCCGATGGCAATGGCTCCGTGGAGCGCAAACCCAACCGTGGCCGCATCATCCGCCTGCGCGATCTGGATGGCGATGGCCGTGCCGATGAAACGAAGGTCTTCTGCGAGGTGGACAGCCCGCGCGGCCTCGTTTGGGACCATGATCGGCTCTACCTCGTGCATCCGCCGCACCTCAGCGAGTTCATCGATGCCGATCACGATGGCGTCGCCGAGAAGCAAAACATTCTCGTCAATGGCATCGCCTACGGCTTCAAAGATCGCCCAGCTGATCACACCACGAACGGCCTCAGCCTCGGCATCGACGGCTGGCTTTACATCGCGGGTGGCGACTTCGGCTTCCTAAAGGCCACTGGCACCGATGGCAAGACACTCCAGCATCGCGGCGGCGGCGTCATTCGCGTGCGCCCCGACGGCACCGGCCTCGAAATCTACTCCACCGGCACGCGCAACATCCTCGAAGTCGCGATCAGTCCGCTGATGGACATGTTCGCCCGCGACAACACGAACGACGGCGGCGGCTGGAACGTGCGCTTCCACCACTTCACCGGCCTCGACGATCACGGCTACCCGCGCCTCTACAAAAACTTCAACGACGAGGCCATCCAGCCGTTGGCGGACTACGGCGGCGGAAGCGGCACCGGCGCGGTTTACATCGACGAACCCGGCTTCGGCGCTTGGAACAACGCCCCCTTCACCTGCGACTGGGGCAGCGGCGCCCTCTGGCATCATCAGGTGAAGCCCAAAGGCGCCACCTTTGAAGAAACCCGCAAGCCCGAGCCCTTCATCAAAATGACCCGCCCCACCGACGCCGATGTCGATGGCCTGAGCCGCGTCTATTGCGCCAGTTGGAAAGGCGCGACCTTCGGCTGGGCCGGCCCGGATGTCGGTTACATCGTGCAGGTGAAGCCGAAGGGCTTCAAAGCCGAGCCGCTGCCGGATTTCGCGAAGGCGAAGGATGAGGAGCTGGTGAAGTCGCTCGACCTCACGCAGCCGCAGAGCTATCGCCGCCGCATCGAGGCACGGCGTGAGCTCATTCGCAGGAGCAGCAAACTCACAGCAGTTTATGAACGCCAATTTGCTGATCAACGGAACGTCGATCGAAATCTCGTAGCTGCGCTCAATGAGAAAGCCTCGGACGATGAAGTTATCGCTGCGATTGGCCATGCCGATTCTGTCATCTCGCACACAGCGATTCGCGCTGCTGCCTCTCGTCAGCTCTTCAAACAAGCCTTTTCAGCTCTCGATGGCTCCAGCAATGATCGCGCAGGCATTCTGCATTCACTTACCAAGATGCACCAGCCTGAAGTCGTCACCGGCCTCATCGAGCGCCTCGGCAAGGCCACGGACCCCGCTTTGCGCCAAGGCATCCTCGGAGCGCTTAGCCGACTGCATTTCAAGGAAGGCGAGTGGAAGGGCGATTCGTGGGGCACGCGGCCGGACACACGGGGGCCGTATTACCAGCCAGAGGCCTGGAGCGAGACGCCGAAGATCGCTGTGGCGCTGAAGGACGCGCTGGCGAAGGCCTCGCCGGAGGAAGCCGCCTTCTTGGTGAAGGAGCTAAACCGCAACCGCATCCAGTTCAACGAGGCGCAGCAGCGTATCCTCGAACTCGCGAAGAAGGACCCGAAGGTGCTGCCGGAGCTGGCCGCGCAGCTCGCCGGAGCGGAGGAGATTCCGGCGGAGGCCGTGCCGCTTTTGGTCGGACTCGTCAGACAGGTCGGACCCGTCGGACCGACGACGCTGGCACAGGCCATCACCGCTTTATCGAAAACCGACAGCGCCGACGGCGTGTCCGCCACCCTTTCCGCCCTGGAGCCTCTCAAAAAGCTCCCGGACTCCGGCAAGGACTACGATGCCGCATTGGCCGCCTTCTTGAACGCGCCGAAGCTCGAAAACCACCACCAGCTCATCGAGCAGATCGCCGAGAAGGGCGAGTGGCCGGTGTCGATGTATGCCAATGCCGCCTTGCTGAACCTCGCGAACCGCAAGACGGGCAGCCCGGAGTCCATCCAGCTCACTCAGAAGGCGCTCGACAAAGGCTGGGCCGATCCGAAGCACCGCAAGCTCATCATCGACGCCATCAGCGCCTCCAAGCACATGCCCAGCGCCGCCAAAGTGCTCGCCGCGCTCGATGATCCCGATGCCGAGGTCAAAGGTGCCGCCGAACGCGCCGCGAAGGCCATGCGCATCCAGA
>JBIKYV010000027.1:0-33981 GCA_044355075.1 Prosthecobacter sp. | reverse complement strand
TAACCCAGGGATGAAGTGCCAAGTCCTGACCGGCACTCTGCGCGGCTGTGCCTGCCGCTTTGCCAAGGCCATCCAGAGCATCGGTGAGCTGGCGCAGGTCATCCACCAACTGATGGGCAGCGACGTAAAGCCTTTCTTTCAAAATGGCTTCCCGTGCATGATCCGTGATCCGGGCTGCATCTCGGAGCAGATAGGTGCCCAGCCAAGCCAGCAAGCTCACCGGCACCACGACCAGGAGCGCGAGGATGATAGAGGTGCGGCGAGGCTGAAGGTACATGAGGCAAGGACCAGCCGCCAAAAAGTAGAAGCTTCCTGATATTAAACATGATGAATTTTATAAAATTCTCGTCAGGCCTGCCTAGCCATCGCAAATTCTGCCTCAAGTCGGCAAAATTCCTGACGCACCGCCCATGACCAGGCTTGTCGCCGCGACGCTTTCATGGCTTGCTCACCACAAAAACCATGACTTTCTCGATTCGACCGCTTTTTCTCATACCCTCATTGGTCCTGTGCTTGGCTATGCCAAGCTGCAAGCGCGAGACGGAAAAGACCCAAACTGCGCCGACCCAGATCGTGCTGCTGACGGCCAACGCTAAACGCCCCTATGAGGCAGCTCAGGTGCAAATCTTCCAGAAATTGGTGGCTAGCCGCTCTGGGCTTCAGTTTACCACCCAAGATGCCGCTGAAGACGCGACCCAACAAGCACGCCAGCTGGACCAAGCGCTAGCCGAGAAGCCGCTAGCAGTCGTCTTTACCCCTGTGAAAGCCGATAGCTTGGCCCCTGCAATCGCTAGAGAGACCGAAGAGGGCCGCACCATGCTAATCGGACTAGGCGCCGCATCCGCCAAGCTATCAGGTGTGGTATCCCTACAGGTAGATCAACGTGGTCTGGGCCGCATGGCAGGTGAATTGGTCGTGCAAGCTCTGCAGCGCAAAGCTAAGGCGGAGGGACAGAGCGAAGCCATCGGGCGTGTGGTAGAACTGCGTGGCGATGAGGAAAATGATTCGGACAGCGGCCAGAGGCACGAAGGATTCCTAGAAGCATTAGGCCAGCAGCAAGGCGTCATCCTCGTGCACGATGCCGCGGGGCAATGGTCTCGCAAAGGCGGCCACGAGCGGACTACTGAGGCGCTACGCCTACAGTCGCGCTTCGATGTCATCTATGCGCACAACGATGCGATGGCCCTAGGTGCCTCGACGGCCCTAGGTGAGAACCGCCAAAACGTCATGATCATTGGCACCGATGGCTATCGCGGTCAGGAAGGCGGCTACTCTCTCGTCAATCGAGGCGATATCGATGCAAGCATTTACCAGCCCATCTTGGTCGATCTGGCCCTGAAGATCATCCTGCGCCGCTCAGAGGAGCCAGACTTTATCACCAAGCCCACTTATCGTGTCGCACCTGCGGTGATCAATCCAAAGACCCTGGATGAAATCAGGCTGAAAGGCTTCCCTGCCCTTCCCGATCTTTGAATCGGAAAGCTCTCGCGAAGAAACCTAACGCCTTGCCTCACTGGCCTTAAGTGGCATACATAGGATGCATGAGCCGTTTGCTGACTCACGCATGTTTGGCCCTATTCTTTTCCGCGAATCTTTCCGCGCGGGAATGGCAAAGCGCCAAGGGGCAACGAAGCCTCCACGCCGATTTTGTCGCCATGAGGGAGAGCCAGGTACTCTTGCGCTTGCCGGATGGAAAAACCACCGTCCTGAGCATCAGCGCCTTGTCGGCGGACGATGCCGAATTTGCCAGACTCGCCCAGGCGAGTCTAACCGATGCCACCGCGCAGGGGCCGCAGACACTTCAAGTGCAAACGGTGTTGGCCCTGGGAGCCATCGCCCGACTTGGCAGCAAGGCCCCCAGCCCGGACAGTCCCTGGATCTTTGCGGGAGAGACAATCTACCTGCTGCCAAGCGCAGAGCCCTTTGAAAAAGGTGCCCGGATTGAGGCACGCCCGCTTTTCCCAGCAGGTCAGCGCACCTTCGTGCCCTTAGATGCTGAACCAGTCGTCATTCGCGCTTTCGCACTTGAGCTGGAGCAAGCCGCAGCCACTGCACTAGAACAGCGTAAAGCGGCCGGCGGAGACCCCAGCCGGCTCATCCCGCAAATCGCCGAACCGATGGTGCAGATCGTCACCACACGCGGGCTCGCCATTCCGCTAGGCAAAGGCTATTACCTCGCGGAAAGCCGCCTGCTGAAAGGCGCAACTCACACCGTGCTGCATGAAAACGCCAAAGATTACCCGGTCAAGGTGATCAAGGCAGACAACGAGGATGGCATCAGCCTGCTGAAAAGCGAATTCGAGATGGAACCCATTCGCCTGCTGCCAAGAGAACCAGCCCAGATCGGCCAGAACATCTTTGCCATATCCCTCTGCCTCACCAGCGCCCGGAAAAATCTCGCACCTCCTTCGCTGTCGCGCGGCATTGTCAGTCAGACAGGATCGAGCAGCTGCTTCCAGCACGATGCCGCCATTGATCCCAACTGCATCGGCGGCTACCTAATGAATGACCGCTGGGAAGTGCTCGGCGTCTTTTTCCGCCCCGAGTCTAGGATTGAAGTCCTCAACTCAGGGCCGCGCAGCAGCGCCAAGACCGTTGAAGCCAGCACAGAACGCGTGGAGGCACTCCACAGTCGCTGTCTAGATCAATGTCTCTTCGAAGGCGAAAAAGGCGCACAACGCCGTCTCAAAGGCGTTCCCACGCCTCGATCCGGCAGCCTTGGGGACACGCCCAAGGTAGTGATCGAGCGTCTACGGGCAAGCACGGCCCTGATCATCGCCAGCCGAGAGGAGAAACGCGATCCTCCAGCCCGTAAAGCGACAGCCGTCAGCGGCTCAACGAGCAGTAATGACGCCCAGCCAGCCTTTAGCATGAGTAGCTCCGGCATTCGCCACAATCGCACCTGCCGCTATTTCAATGCCAGCAAACCGTGCCAAGCCAACGAGGGTAAACCCTGCAAACTCTGTGGCGGCTGATCGCATCTATTGCGCATCTCCCTGAGCCCACTTCAGCGTAGAATTTTGCCGCCGTTGGGCGTTCCCTCTGCCACCGATATCCATTTTGATACATACTCCTGCCTTGCATCCTGCCGTCAACTCGCCAAGATGCGCGCCCTTTTTTGCACTAAAATGACCACCTCAGGACTCCCCCAAAACGGTCTCCCGCCCGCCCAGGGCCTTTATGATCCGCGCCACGAGCACGATGCCTGCGGCGTAGGCTTTGTCTGCCACCTGAAGGGGAAAAAATCCCACAAGATCGTCTCCGACGCGCTTCAGATCCTGGAAAACCTCGATCACCGAGGCGCCTGCGTGGAAGAAAACACCGGAGACGGTGCTGGCATCCTGCTGCAGCTGCCCCATGATTTCCTGACCAAGGCCGCCAAAGCCGCGGGATTCGACCTGCCAGCTCAAGGTCACTACGGTGTCTCGAACTTATTCGTCTCTAAAGATGCTCAAGTGCGCCAGCAGGTGAAAAGCATCTTTGAAAAGATCTCTCAGGACGAAGGCTGCCCCGTCATTGGCTGGCGCGAAATCCCCACGGACAATGCCACCCTCGGCAAATCCGCCAAGGCCAGCGAGCCCTTCAATCTCCAAGTTTTCATCCAGCGCGGCGAAAAGCTGGCCGATGAAGCCGCCTTTGAGCGGAAGCTTTACGTCATCCGCAAACTGGCGCACACCCAAATCCGTGCGACCAAAATTGACTCCTGCTGGTATGCTCCAAGCATGAGCTGCCGCACTTTGGTGTACAAAGGCATGCTCACCCCGCATCAAGTGGGCGCTTACTTCAAGGACCTGCGCGATGAGGACATGACCTCCGCCCTAGGCTTGGTTCACTCCCGCTTCTCCACCAACACCTTCCCCAGCTGGGAGCGCTCTCACCCCTACCGCTACATCGCCCACAATGGCGAGATCAACACGCTGCGCGGCAACATCAACTGGATGCACGCCCGTCAGTCACTCTTTGCTTCTGAGCTTTTCGGGGAAGACATCCACAAGATCAAACCCGTCATCAACATCGACGGCTCGGACTCCACCATTTTCGACAACACCCTCGAGCTCATGGTCCTGGCTGGCCGCAGCCTGCCGCATGCGATGATGATGATGATTCCCGAACCGTGGAGCGGCCACGAGTCGATGAGCGAATCGAAGAAAGCCTTCTACGAGTATCATTCCTGCCTCATGGAGCCGTGGGACGGCCCTGCGTCAGTCGCTTTCACCGATGGCACCATGATGGGTGCAACCCTGGACCGCAATGGTCTGCGCCCCTCACGCTACTACGTAACCCACGACGACTTTGTGATCATGGGCTCGGAAGCAGGTGTGCTTCCCGTCGATCCTGCCAACGTGAAGCTCAAAGGTCGTCTACAGCCCGGCAAAATGTTCATCGTGAACATGAAGGAAGGCCGCATCGTCCCCGACGAAGAGATCAAACAGCAAATCGCTTCCGAAAAACCTTACCGCGACTGGCTCGACAAAAACTTGGTGAAGCTGGCCGATATCGCCGACGGTGCACCTACTCCGCTACCAGACCACGAAACGATGCTGCAGCGCCAGCAGGCCTTTGGTTACACTTGGGAAGACCTGCGCATGCTCATGGTGCCGATGGCACGTGACGGCGTGGAGGCCGTGGGCTCGATGGGCACGGACATCCCGATCGCCGTGCTCTCAAACAAGGCGAAGCTCCTTTACGACTACTTCAAGCAGCTCTTTGCGCAGGTGACGAACCCGCCGATTGACTGCATCCGCGAAGAAATCGTCACGTCGCCCATCACGACCATCGGTCGCGAGGGCAACCTGCTCGATCCGAAGCCGGAAAGCTGCCATTTGATCGAGCTGAAGACGCCGATCCTCAGCAACGAGGAGCTCGCGAAGCTCAAAGGCATCGCCAGCGGCGAATTTGCCTCCGCAACGCTCGACATCACCTTCGACCCGAAAAAGGGCGCGAAGGGCCTCGAAGCCGCGATGGACGCACTTTGTGCCCAGGCAGACGATTTGATCAAACAAGGCCGCAACATCCTCATTTTGACGGATCGCGGCGTTTCGGCCACGAAGGCTCCCATCCCAGCTTTGCTGGCCGTGGGCGGTCTGCACCATCATTTGATCCGCAAGGGCACCCGCACGCAGTGCGACATCGTGCTCGAGTCCGGCGAACCGCGTGAAGTGCATCACTTCTGCACGCTGATCGGCTTCGGCTGCGGCGCGATCAATCCTTACCTCGCCTTTGAAACGCTCGACGACATGATCCGTCAGGGTCTGCTCGTGAACGTGGATCACAAGAAGGCGGTTTATAACTTCATCAAGGCCGCCACGAAGGGCGTGATCAAGGTGGCGTCGAAAATCGGCATCTCCACGATGCAGAGCTATCGCGGTGCGCAGATCTTTGAAGCCGTCGGCCTCAGCAAGAGCGTGGTGGACAAGTATTTCACCTGGACCGCCACTCGCGTGGAAGGCAGCGACATCAATGTGATCGCCGAGGAGTGCATCCAGCGCCACATGCGCGGCTTCCCGGATCGCGACTCGCAGGTGCATGCGCTCGACGTGGGTGGTGACTACCAGTGGCGCAAAGAAGGTGAGGCTCACCTTTTCAATCCACTGACCATCCACACGCTGCAAAAAGCCGTCCGCACGGGCAATTACGACACCTTCAAGCAATACACCGCGCTGGTGAACACGCAGGTGAAGCAGTTCTACACGCTGCGTGGCCTGCTCGACTTCAAGTCGCAGACTCCCGTGCCGATCGAAGAGGTCGAAAGCGTCGATAGCATCATGAAGCGCTTCAAAACGGGCGCGATGAGCTACGGCTCCATTTCCAGCGAGGCGCACGAAGCTCTCGCCATCGCCATGAACCGCGTGGGCGGCAAATCGAACACCGGTGAAGGTGGAGAGGATCCTGAGCGCTACACTTGGACGAACGAAAAAGGCGATTCGAAGAACAGCGCCATCAAGCAGGTCGCATCAGGCCGCTTTGGTGTGACGAGCCTCTATTTGAGCCAGGCACGCGAAATCCAGATCAAGATGGCCCAGGGCGCGAAGCCCGGTGAAGGCGGCCAGCTTCCTGGATCGAAGGTGTATCCCTGGATCGCGAAGGTGCGCGGCTCCACGCCGGGCGTCGGCCTCATCTCGCCGCCTCCGCATCATGACATCTACTCCATCGAGGACCTTGCCCAGCTCATCCACGACCTGAAAAACGCGAACCGCGCCGCACGCATCAGCGTGAAGCTCGTTTCCGAGGTCGGTGTCGGCACCATCGCCGCCGGTGTGGCGAAAGCGCACAGCGATGTGGTGCTCATTTCTGGCTACGATGGTGGCACGGGTGCCTCACCGCAGACCAGCGTGAAGCACGCCGGCCTGCCGTGGGAACTCGGTCTCGCTGAAACGCATCAGACCTTGCTCCTGAACAACCTGCGCTCGAAGATCGTCGTCGAGGCCGATGGCCAGATGAAGACCGGTCGCGATGTCGTCATCGCCGCGCTGCTCGGTGCGGAGGAGTTCGGCTTTGCCACCGCTCCGCTTGTGACGCTGGGCTGCATCATGATGCGCGTTTGCCACTTGAACACCTGCCCCGTCGGTGTTGCCACGCAGAATCCGGAGCTCCGTGCGAAATTCAGCGGCGATCCCGAATACGCAGCCAACTTCATGAAGTTCATCGCGCAGGAAGTCCGTGAGCTCATGGCGCAGCTTGGCTTCCGCAAGCTGGAGGAAATGGTGGGCCGCGTCGATGTGCTCGAACCTCGCCAGGCCGTCGATCATTGGAAAGCTCGCGGCATTGACCTCAGCAATCTGCTTTACCGTCCGAATGTCGGCCCTGACGTCGGCACCTTCTGCACTGAGAAGCAGGATCACGGCATCGACCGCAGCCTCGACATCACCACGCTGCTGCCGCTGTGCCAGCCGGCCATTGAGAAGGGCGAAAAAGTCACCGCCACGCTGCCGATCCGCAACGTCAACCGCACCGTCGGCACCATCCTCGGCAACGAGATCACCAAGAAGCACTGGCACGGCCTGCCGGACGACACCGTGCATCTCAAGTTCAACGGCAGCGCGGGTCAGAGCTTCGGCGCGTTCATTCCGAAGGGCGTCACGCTCGAAATCTCGGGCGATGCGAACGACTACGTAGGCAAGGGCATGAGCGGTGGCCGCATCATTGTCTATCCGCCGGAAGGCAGCACCTTTGCCGCCGAGGAAAACATCATCGCGGGCAATACCGCGCTGTATGGTGCCACGGCCGGCCAGCTCTTCCTGCGCGGTGTCGCCGGTGAGCGCTTCGCGGTGCGAAACAGCGGCGTCGATGCCATCGTCGAAGGCGTGGGCGACCACGGCTGCGAATACATGACCGGCGGACGCGTCGTCGTACTCGGCACCACGGGCCGCAACTTCGCTGCGGGCATGTCTGGCGGTATCGCCTACGTGCTCGATGAGAAGGGCGACTTCGCCACCCGCTGCAACACCAGCATGAGCGACCTCTTTGCCCTCGAAGACCAGGCCGAGATCGACAGCCTCTACGAGCTCATCAAGCAGCACGCCGAAGCCACGAAGAGCCAGAAGGCCTTCAAGGTGCTCGCCCTCTGGGAGCAGAGCGTGAAGCAGTTCGTCAAAGTCCTGCCGCGCGACTACGCCCGCGTGCTCAAAGCCCTCGACAAAGCCAAAGCCGACGGCCTCACCGGCGACGACGCCCTCATCGCCGCTTTTGAAAGCAACTCGAAGGACGCCTCCCGCGTCGGTGGGGGTTAATTCCCGGTCTGAAAACGCCCACCCGAGACAGACTCACGCATCACTCCTCACGCATCATTTTTTAGACCATGGGAAAACCAACCGGCTTCATCGAATTCGAACGCGAACTTCCTTCTGACCGCGATCCGCTTGAGCGCATCAAAGACTGGAAGGAGTTTCATCTCCATCTGCCTGAAGACCGCCTGAAGAAGCAGGGCGCACGCTGCATGGACTGCGGCATCCCCTTCTGCCACAGCGGCACGCTCATCAGCGGCATGGCCTCCGGCTGCCCGATCAACAACCTCATCCCCGAGTGGAATGACCTGATCTTCCGCGGCCTTTGGAAAGAAGCGCTCGACCGTCTGCACAAGACGAACAACTTCCCCGAATTCACCGGCCGCGTCTGCCCCGCCCCGTGCGAAGGCTCCTGCGTGCTCGGCATCAACAACCCGCCTGTCACGATCAAGAACATCGAAGTCTCGATCATCGACAAAGGCTGGGAAGAAGGCTGGGTGAAGCCCGAGCCGCCTGAAAAGCGCACTGGCAAAAAAGTCGCCGTCATCGGCTCCGGCCCCGCCGGCCTCAGCGCCGCCGCGCAGCTCAACAAAGCCGGCCATACTGTCACCGTCTTTGAGCGTGCCGACCGTCCCGGCGGACTCCTCATGTATGGCATCCCCAACATGAAGCTCGACAAGAACGAAGTCGTCCTCCGCCGCGTGAAGCTGCTCGAAGACGAAGGCGTCACCTTCAAGTGCAACGTCAACGTCGGCACCGACATCACCGCCGAGCAGCTCCGCAAGGACTTCGACGCCATCATCGTCGCCACCGGAGCCACCAAGCCGCGTGACCTTCCGATCCCCGGACGCGAATTGAAGGGCATCCACTTCGCCATGGACTTCCTCACGGCGAACACCAAGGCCGTCCTCGATCCTTCTGGCAAATACATCACCGCCGACGGCAAAGACGTCGTCATCATCGGCGGTGGCGACACCGGTACCGATTGCGTCGGCACCAGCGTCCGTCACGGCTGCAAAACCGTCACGCAGCTCGAAATCATGGCCAAACCGCCCATGACCCGCGCCGCCAACAATCCGTGGCCCGAATGGCCCAAGACCTACAAGATGGACTACGGCCAGGAAGAAGCCGCCGCCAAGTTCGGCGACGATCCCCGCGTCTATCTCACCACCGCCACCCACTTCGAAGGCGACGCTGATGGCAACGTGAAGGCCGTCCATGTCGTCGATGTCGAATGGAAGAAAGACGACAAAGGCAACTTCGGCCCGCAGAAGGTCGCCGGCACCGAAAAAGTCCTCCCCGCGCAGCTCGTCCTGCTCGCCATGGGCTTCCTCGGCCCCGAGCAGCCCCTCGTCGAAGCCCTCAAGCTCGAAACTGATCCTCGCAGCAACATCAAAGCCGAGCACGAGAAATACACCACCAGCATCCCCGGCGTCTTCGCCGCCGGTGACTGCCGCCGTGGCCAATCCCTCGTCGTCTGGGCCTTCAACGAAGGCCGCGGCGCCGCGAGAGAGTGCGACCGCTTCCTCATGGGTGCGACGAGCTTGCCGTGATCCGCTGAAAAGTAGACCTCAACAAATTCCGAAGCCCCGATCTCGTCATGAGACGGGGCTTTGCTTTAGGATGCCTCCACCAAGCACCCAGGCACAGCTAGGGAGCCCTGGAGCGGCTCTGAAACAGCTTCTCTAGGCTGTGCTATGTAGCAGTCGAAGCGCGGACGCTCTTGTCCGCTAGCTCCTACACCGCCACCTTCAAATCCTCCGCGATCGTCGCGAACTGCTCCAGCGCGGCTTGCAGGTCTTCCATGATGTCCTGGGCGATGACGCCGGGGGCGGGAAGGTTGGCGGATTCTTCGAGGGCATCGTCTTTGAGCCAGAAGATATCGAGGTTGATCTTGTCGCGCTTGATCAGGTCTTCGTAGTCGAAGGCTTTGAAGCGCTCGGACTCCTTTCGGTCGTGGCGAGACGTGGAAGCGGCGTCCCGCCGCTTATCCCCCGATCCAGCACCAAGCGGCGAGACGCCGCTTCCACCTCTACCAAAGTAACAGCTCACAAAGTCATCGAGATGCTCACGCTTCAGAGGATTCTCCTTGAGCGTGAAGTGCATGTTGGTGCGCAGGTCATAGATCCAGAGCTTCTTCGTCCACGGCTTCTCCTGGGCGGGTTTGCGGTCGAAGAAGAGCACGTTGGCCTTCACGCCTTGGGCATAGAAGATGCCAGTGGGCAGGCGCAGCAGGGTGTGGACATCGGCTTGCTTGAGCAGCTCACGGCGGATGGTTTCACCGGCTCCGCCTTCGAAGAGCACATTGTCCGGCAGCACCACGGCGGCGCGACCGTGCATCTTGAGGATGGTGAAGATGTGCTGGAGGAAGTTGAGCTGCTTGTTGCTCGTGCTGGCCCAGAAGTCATCGCGATTGATGACGAGGCTTTCCTTCGAGGACTCGCCCGCGTCGTTGACGATGGTGACGCTGCTCTTTTTGCCAAAGGGCGGATTGGCCAGGACGATCTCGTATTCGCCGTGTTTTCCGGCGAGGGCGTCCTTGGTGATCACAGGCAGGTCAAAAGTGGAAGCCGCGGAAGCCGTGGAAGCCGTGGAAGCGGCGTCTCGCCGCTTATCATCTGAATCAAGCGGCGAGACGCCGCTTCCACCATCCCCGATGCCGTGCAGCAATAAATTCATGGCACAGAGGCGCGTCACGCTGTCCACCAGCTCGATGCCGTAAAAGGTGCCGCTCTTGAGCTGCTTCTTTTGATCGCGGTCGAGCTGGTGATGCTTGGCGATGTAATCATGCGCGGCCAATAGGAAGCCGCCGGTGCCGCAGGCAGGATCGCAGATGGTTTCGCCGGGCTGCGGGGCCACGACTTCGACCATGGCGGCAATGAGGGAGCGCGGGGTGAAGTATTGGCCAGCACCGCCCTTCACGTCCTCGGCGTTCTTTTGCAGCAGGCCCTCATAGGCATCGCCCTTCACATCGGCGGAGAGGCTGGACCACTGCTCCTTGTCGATCAGGTCCACGATCAGCCGCCGCAGCTTGGCCGGATCCTGGATCTTGTTCTGCGCCTTGCGGAAGATGATGCCCAGCATCCCGGAGCACTTGCCCAACTCCTCCAACGTGTGGCGGTAATGCACCTCCAGTTCATCGCCATCCTTGGCGAGCAACGAAGGCCAGTCCTTGCCCTTCGGGATAGTAGAAGCGGCGTCCCGCCGCTTGTCTTCGCTCAGAAACGGAGACTTCGACTGCTCGTCCGCCATCTTCAGGAACAGCAGGAAGGTCAGTTGCTCGACGTAGTCGCCATACGACAGACCGTCATCGCGCAGGATGCTACAGTAGTTCCAGAGCTTGGAGACGAGGGCGGTGGGGTTGGTCATGAAAGTTTGATCTTGATCGTTGGCGGGTTCCGTGGGACCCTCGCTTCAGCCTGCCCCACCTGAATTCCGACTCCATGTCGTCGAAGGGTAACCTTCTCAGGGTGAGGGCGGGCTTAATTTTTGGGCGGCAGTCAGGCGGTCCTTGCGGGTGTAGTAGTGCTGGTTTCCCACATAGGAAGCAGAGTCGTAAAGGTCCACCACGAGGCTGATCTTATCGCCGAGGAAGTCATAGTAACGCGTTTCCCCACGTTCAAAGACACGCTGCACGGCCCAGCATAGGTAGTCGGCCACATTCAGCAGCGGTTCCGTGTGATGGTTCTGCACGTTGAAGACCACGGTGGAGGTGATGCCATCTGTGTCGTGCTTCTTGCCGTGGCGCTCCACGGCCTTGTTTAGCGCCAGTTCCAGGTTCGTGTTCTTCGTGCTGTTGCCACGTTCGGCGATGTTCAGCACCAGTTTCTGCCCCAGACGTAGCTTATTCTTCAGCAGATGAGACAGCACGTCCGCGTAGAACTCCGAGTCCTTGCCATTGTGCTTGGTCAGGAACAATCGCGGAATCTTCCGCGCCACCATCACCTCGATGGAGCAGTCCAGACCTTCAATGAAGCGGAAAAACCGCTCCCTCACCTCTGGCGGATCATCCGTGGCGTGAAAGTAGAATCCCTTGCCCTGGCTTTTTTTGAGCACGCTTGGGATGGTGTTCACGTAGCGGTCAGCCAGCACGTCTTGCTGAAGTGCCCGAACCTGGTCACGAACCGGCCCCAGCTCACCGTTGAACTTCACCATGCCGATGGCAAAGGCCAACGACACACCCTGCTGACCGATGATCGGAATGCATCCCTTGCCGAAAAACGTCGTGTCGCCCGCTTCATCGAGGAAGCGATGACTCGTCTCGGGCTTGAGTGGTTCGGTCTCGTCGATCATCCCTCTGCGGTAAAGGCTTTTTGAAAGATGCTCTGCCACAGGCGGGTGGCACGTTGGAGGTTGGTGGTGATCACGGCTTCCAGTTCCTCCACCACGCTCAATCGCCGCTCGACGTCATTGCCATACGACAGACCGTCATCGCGCAGGAGGCTGCAGTAGTTCCAGAGCTTGGAGACGAGGGCGGTGGGGGTGCTCATTGGTTTAATAAAGCTATTCGCTGTATGCTGCCTCGACGATGAGCTTGAGGCGTGGACGGTTTGGCTTATCCACCGAGTTGCTAAACCGTAACGCACATGCCCCTTCGAGTAGCTGGTGCGCTACGTAGCGAGCATCAACAATGGGAGCGAAAAGAAGGGAGCGTGCTAGAAAATCTCGGAAGCCATACTCATCCACAGGTTGAATACCAAGCGCATGGTAGGATTCCCCCGAAGAGAATATGAACACCTTGCCCCGATAGAGCTGGGAGCATACGTCTGAAACCAGACGGTCATTTGATATGGACTCAGGACAATGGAAATCCAGCAACGGAAGTTGTTTCGTTCCCTCTTTTACCAACTCAATTTTGGAAGAAACAGACAGGTGATTACCCGCGGCCTGGTCGTCGGCCAGTTCCTCCAGACGCCCCGCGAGAACTTCTTCGCGTGAAATACGGAGCAATGAATCGGCATGCGACTGATGAAACTTGGCTTCCTGAAGCAACCTTGTGAAATCGCGCGTCTCATCAAAGCAGGAAAGCATGAGTGCTTCCCAAAAAGGTAGCTGAGTGGAGCAACGTAGTGTTTTTGCTTTCTCGATGAGTGCATTCTCATCCGCAGTCAATATCACCCTCTGCTGCAATAAGGGTGGATGCCGGTATGCGAAGACAAATATCGCAGATATTGTGTGATTTTCTGAAACCAACGAAGTTAGGATTTCTGCAGTCGACATCCCATTCCGTGCGCTATTGAGAAAAAGGTCCATCATTTCAAACAGTAGGGAGCGGACGAACCGCACGTTCAATTTCCCGAAAGAGTCCAGGGTTATACCCAATCATCCGCTCGCCCGGCGGATGCTTGATTGTTGTGATCCTGACTTGTTTTAGTGAGACGGGTTTTCCAGGAAGCTCAGCGCTTACCCCGCGCACAACGACGGCTTTGACCTTCGAGATACCGTTGTTGAAACAATAGAGGAACCGAGTGTTTCCTTCCAAGGCGACGAATTGCGAACCGGTGTGCTCAACGACCGGTGGAGTTACCAGCGAAAACTCTCCGCCGTGCAAGGGAACTTGGGTCGCCGTGAACAGTTCGAGTCCCTGTTCCTGATAGTGCGAAACCAGAGACTGAATTTGTTTGTATCGGAATGCTCGCACATACCGAGAAATCAGAAAGACCTTCGACACCTCTACGTCTTCGATCGCCAGCGTTACGCCAGGGTGACGGTAGAACTGAACGTTGTCGCGGAGGCGAGCCAGCAGGACAGCCTGGTCCGCTGGCTGTAGTTGAGGTCTGTGCTGAGCGTTGCCAGCAGGAGCAGCGGGAGTGTGCAGCCGCTCATGCAGGGCGGCAATCGCGACTTGGTCTAGCCTTCCAGAGTAGAATCGACCAGCAGGTTCGTAGTCGGAGCGTTCCCCTGGAAATGTTAGGGCACCCGCGCCAGAGCTGGTCAACGAATCGAAAAGTATCCCATGAAATGGCAGTGCTGGCGTGTCGACGATTTCGACACCCATGCCCGACATAAACGTGCGCCGCTGCTGTTCTTTCCCGGCGTCCGGTGAGTTCGCTGCAATTGGAGGCAGAAAAGCAACGATGCGAATGTTCGTCTTCCTCCAGTGTAACAGTGTAGGGAAAAGTTCCCAAAACCACTTCGTATCTGGCAGCGCAACGCGGACGCACGAACGAGTCGAGTAAAGCTGCTCGCAGACCGTTAAATATGCCTCGTGCTCATCGGAGATTGCGGCGGTTTCAGCAGGACTTCCTTGCGTGCTGAGCAGTTCGCCGGTGATAAACGTTTGAGCTGTGCTACTGCCGCTTGTGATCAATGTAGCCACCGAGGCTTCCTTCATCTCATTGAAGTCAGTCGCGCGTATACTCCCTGTAGGAATCACGATGCGCGCAATGTCCGGAGTGAACGAGAGTTGTACATCCGTGCCGCCATCGACTGCCAGTGAAGCGAGCTGGGAAAGGAATTCTTTGGTGTCATCAGCCCGCTTTCGCTCTTCACTTGCCTCCAGCATGAAAAGCAGAACTCGTTTTCTCCCTTTGCCATGTTGTATCCCGTCACGCGCAAACAAGAAGTGCGGAATGTTACTCAGAAGCCCGCCATCCACCAATAGCGCGGAGCCTTCCTCAACAGGCTGGAAAAATAGGGGTATGGTGCAGGACGCCCGAACGGCGTGTGCAACGCTTTGATGGGGGGTGGTTCGAGAGCTCCAAACACGCGGCTTCATCGTGCTCAGGTCCCCCGCAACCACGTGTAGAGGCATGGCTAAATCACCGAAAAGCACGGGGCCATTCTGTTTACCTGTCAGTTCTTTTAAACAACCCTCAACCCAAGTCTCGATACCAGCAGATGAATGAAGACCTCCAAGCCGAGCAATTCCGACAATTGAATCCAGCACCGCGCCTTTAAACGGGACCTTCTGCAACGCAGACAGAAACTTCGACCCGGAAGAAAATGTGGAACGCGTTGGTTTTACCAACAGTGAGGGGAAATTCAGCGTCTTAAGTTTGGCGAGAAGAAACGCCGGGTCTGCGCCTGCAGCCAGAAGGGCGGCGACGATTGATCCTGCCGAGGTTCCCGCAACTTCGGAAAACCGAACGCCAAGGTTGAAGGCCGCATCGTAAGCGCCGCCAAATGCTGCCGCACGGCATCCACCTCCTTGGAACACTCCTATGCAGTCCGAATAAAAACGCGTTTTGTAGATAGGGCTGGATTCGTTCATTGGAGTTCTCCCGTAAATGCTTTTTGAAGAATCGACTGCCGTAGGCGGTTGGCGCGCTGGAGGTTGGTGGTGACCACGGCTTCCAGTTCCTCCACCACGCTCAACCGCCGCTCCACTTCCGCCACGATGCGGGTTTGTTCGGGAAGGGGTGGGAGGGCTATAGCCAGAGGCAGAAGATCTTTCGCGTAAACAGCCGCAACGCTCGTCGTGGCTTTCTTGACGAGTTCCATTCGTTGCCGAAACTCTTGAGAACACATCTGAAGTGTCAGGAACGCTGGTAATACGCCTTCGGGCAGTCTGATCCGCATGAGGTTGTTGTTATACACCGCCCCGGACGGAGGGCATCGAACCAATCCGACCTTTCCAACAAGCTCCTTACTATTCCGGGTGTTGAATAGGATGTCGCCATCTCTCACTGCATAGCGTTCCGCTTCTTCTCGACTTGCAGGAACGAAAACCAAGGCATCGCATTGGACTCGTCCGTCCATCGTGACGTTGTTCATCTTGATGTAAGGGACGCCTGTCTCAGGGGCTGAACTCTGTTGATCACGCCCTCGATCAAGTCCGATCATTGTTTCATTGGCTAACTGATCGACGCTGGCCCAGACCCAAGACTCGGCGATCTGACCCACGTTCTTTATGTCGGGTGCAAGTGGCTCCTTGTATTTCCCCCGGCCCTGCCAGTTTTGGCGGCGTTCGGTGAGGATGCGGGCGAGGAGTTGCTGGCCGGATTCGAAAGTAGAAGTGGAAGTGGAAGCGGCATCCTGCCGCTTTGGGTTCGCAGGCACCTTCGCGCTATCTTTGGAGGGAGGAGGCTTGGCGGTTGAATCGGGATCAAGCGGCGGGACGCCGCTTCCACTCTGCTGCAGTTCGGCTTCGGTGGGGACGAGGCGGCCTTCGCAGGCGGCTTTGAGGACAGCGGCGCGGTAGCGTTTGAGGTTGGCCTGCACCCGCCGCAACGCCGCCACTCCCACCTCCAGCCGCGTGAATTGCTTCTCAATCTCGGCCACAATGCGGCGTTGGTCGTCGATGGGTGGCAGAGGAAAGACGCAGTCTTCAATTTCTTTGGCGCTTACGTTTTGAACGGCAATGCCTTTGCCTTCGGCAATGATCTGTGGCTCAACATACTTGAGCACTAGCTTGGCAAACTTTCTGTCGTTGCCTGGTTTCACCATCAACAATCCAGTCCGCTGGTTCTGCAATGCAGGCTCGCTGTTTTGGTAGCGTGCGATCTTCCCGAGAGAGCCAGACATTCCAATTAGCAAGTCATCGTTCTCGACAATGAAGCCCGGTAACTCTTTGAGGAATCTGGGATCTACGCGTTTCGCATCACTCACATCAACCAAGTCATCACCCAGGTTGGATTGCCGAATCAATCGAACGCCTTCGTCTCGATAATCCGTGCTTTTGAAGGCATAACCGTTTCGGACCTTCAGAATCTCCCCCACGCGGGCAACTCTCCAGCCATCTCTCAGGTTCGTTGTTTGCAATTCACTCATGCCGCTAGCGCTTCGTTAAGTTCTTCCAGCAGCTTCGGTAACTGGTCGCCGAAGAGTTGATGGGCTTTCCCAAGGCCGCCTTCCTGGTTGAAGGGGGTATAATCGAGGTCATCCAGCTCGATGCTGAGGCTAGTGGCGATGTGGTCGCGGATGAGCCGGAGCCAGGCGAGCTGATCTGGGGTGAAAGTAGATGTGGAAGTGGCGTCTCGCCGCTTGGGGTCGTTCGCGGGAATGGCGTCCTTGGATGAAGAGGCTGCTGCTTCTGGATTCGGAGGATTAAGCGGCGGGACGCCGCTTCTACGTTCGAGCCATTGCTCGAAGCGCTCGTTCACGGAGTCAGCGAAGGGTTTTAACACGGGCTGCTGCTCCAGGGCGAAGCGGACGAGGGCGACGAGGTCGGCGAATCTTCCAGCCTGGGTGCGGCCTTTGACTTTGTCCGGCGCGGTGGCGGCGAAGGCGTTCCAGAGGTTATCCTCGGTCCAGGCGGCGTGTTGCTCGCGGAGTTTCTTTTCCAGCTCCTTGAGCATGGTCTCGGTGAGGCGCTGGGCGTAGGGGCGGCTGTAGAGAATCTGAAGCGCGGCAATCTCGGCCTGATGTTGCTCGATGTAATCGCGGAAGGATCTGGCTAATGCTGCAGCCTTGTCTTTAGCGACGGCGCTGAAGCCCTGATGGATGACTTCATCAAGGACGGAGGTGGCGATGGTTTGCTCGCTCTCCTGCTTCACCTTGGCGAGGAGGTCGCGCAGGGCGGGTTTGTCGAAGGGGGCGCAGGCGGTGGTGATGAGGGCCGTAGAAGCGGCGTCCCGCCGCTTTTGTTCCGCTTCTTCGGAATAGAGATCAATGGGAGAACCGAGCGGCGAGACGCCGCTTCCACTGCTTCTAGGGTGGTCTCGAATGTAGTCCTCGATCTTCTTCAACGAAGCTGGTGAGCGAACGATGTGGTCAAAGCTCTCCTTCTGCCAGACGGGGCGCTGGAACTGAAGGGCGGCGAAGCGAGCGGGGCTTTGTTCGAAGGCGGCGGCTTGTCGGCGGGAATGCAGTTCGTCCCACCAGGGCTGCAAGCGGCGGGACGCCGTTTCTACTTTGATCAGCTCCTTCGCTGTGAAGCTTTTCCAGGAGTGAAGGATGTCGCTGAGGTCATGGCCAGAGAAGAGCGTGACGAGCACATGAACGTGATTGGAGGCGACGACGAACTCACCGAGCTGGTAGCGCTGACCGTTGAAGAACTTCAGGGCATTCTCGACGATCTCCCGACATTCAGGCAGTTCGAGAAGGCAAGAGCCGGAACCTTGATCGAGCCAGCGTTCGATGGTGGCGGAGAACTTTTCATGATACTCGCGCCAGTCTTCTTCACTGACGGGTTCGGGATGAGCAGCGAGCCATTCCTCACGGTCTTTGGCCCATTGTTCGAGTTTCTCGCGAGGCAAGGAATCGACCAGGCGGAAGGTGATGAAGTAGGTGGCTCCGTCTTGCTGCCAGTGAGGTAGGTTGGCACGCGTGATGTCGAGCGGAGCGTAGGGATCGAAAAACTGAGCGATGGTTTGTGTAAGCTGGGCTTCTTCGGCGGCGAGTAAGCGGCGGGACGCCGCTTCTACCTCATCGGGATCGAAGGCCTTCAATAGCGCGGCGGACATCTGGCCGAGGGTATGACCACCGCTGGTGGTGGTGACTTCTTTTTGCTGCGCGGGGGTGAGTTCGCGATCGAGCCGGGCAAGGCGTCCGGCCAAGGTGGTGAGGCTGTCTTCATCCCGCTTCCCGAGGGCGACGCCGAGGAGGAGTTTATCGAAGGCGACGGTGGGCTTGCGCTCCAGTGGGCGGGACTCGGTCTTGTCGCTCTCACAGACGCCGACGGCATCAACGATGACGAAGTGGGTCTTTGCCTTCGCCTCGGCGCCGGAGACGGATTGCAGATCGGTGGGGGTGAGCACGCGGGTGCCGCGGCCTTTCATCTGCTCGAAGTAAACGCGGCTGCGCACATCGCGGAGGAAGAGCAGGCACTCTAGGGGCTTGATGTCGGTACCGGTGGCGATCATGTCCACGGTGACGGCGATGCGCAGCTGCGGGGAGGTGCGAAACTCCTGGATAAGGTCCTCAGCTTTTGAGCGGGTTTGCCGTAGAAGCGGCGTCTCGCCGCTTGAGTTTTCGTGCGGCCGTAGCAGCGGCGTCTCGCCGCTTGCGGTATCTTCCGATCCTTGCGGTGATGAAGCGGCGGGACGCCGCTTCCACTGCTTCCACTCTTTGGTGGCCTGATAGGTGATCTTTTTGCAGAAGTCGGTGCCTTTGCCAAAGACCTCCCAGACGAGATGCACGATGTCCTCGGCGTGACTGTCGTCCTTGGCAAAGATGAGCGTTTTTGGAACCAAGGCGCGGCCAGGGAACAGCTCGGTGAAGAGGGCGTCCTTGTACGCGGTGAGCACGGTGCGAATCTGCGAGGGGACGACGACGCTGCGGTCCAGCTCCTTCTCGGTGAAGGCGAGGTCTTCATCGAGACGTTCCCAGCGGCGGCGACGCGTCTCTTTGTGCCGACGGTCCACGTAGAAGCCTTTCTCCACCTTGTCACCCGCCTCGGTGACGCGGGTGCGAATGCGATAGACCTCGTAGCCGACATTGACGCCATCGGCAACGGCCCGCTCATGCCCATACTCCATGACGAGGTTCTGATGGAAGAAGCCGATGGTCTGCTTGGACGGCGTGGCGGTGAGGCCGATGAGGTGGGCATCGAAATACTCCAGCACCTGCCGCCAGAGGCCGTAGATGGAGCGGTGGCACTCGTCGGTGATGATGAAGTCGAAGGCTTCGATGGGGATGGCGGGATTGTAGGCCACATCCAGCGTGGAAGCGGCATCCTGCCGCTTGTCAGAGGAACCAAGCGGCGGGACGCCGCTTCCACCAGTGCTTCCACTGCTTCCACTTTGCATCGCCGCTGCGATCTCGAATCCAGATCGCTCATCTACATCCTCCGGCAGTTCCTCACCGCGCAGCATGGAGTAAAGCCGCTGGATGGTGCAGATGGTGACACGGCAGACGTCGTCGAGCTTGTTCGAGGTGAGGTGCTGGACGTTGTAAACGGCGGTGAACTTCCGTCCGTCATCGGGCAGCACGTATTGATCAAACTCCGTCTTCGCCTGACGGCCGAGATTGGCACGATCCACGAGGAAGAGCACGCGCTTGGCTTTGGCGAACTTGATGAGGCGGTAGGTAAAGGCGCAGGCCGTGAAGGTCTTGCCGGAGCCGGTGGCCATCTGGATGAGCGACCGCGGCAGATCTTGCGCGAGAGATTGCTCCAAGCCAGTGATGCCTTCCACTTGGCAATCTCTCATGCCAAGCGTGTTCAGCGGATGCGCGAAGGCCATCTCGGCGAGCAAGGTGCGGAGGGTCTTCGCCGAAGCCATCCACTGCGCCAAGGTCTCGGGGCGGTGGAAGTGGAACACGCGGCGCGGGCGTGGATGAGGATCGCGCTCATCACGGAAGAAGGTCTCCACGCCGGTGGATTCGTAGCGGAAGGGCAATGACTCAGAGCCGAGGCCAGCCGCGAGGAAGTCGGGTAGATTCTCCGCATAATGCGCCGATTGATCGGCCACGGTGGAAAGGGTGACGCCTTCTTTCTTGGCCTCGACGACACCGACGGGCTTGCGGTTCACCAGCAGCAGGTAGTCACAGCGCCCAGATTTCAGTGGCACCTCACGCAAAGCGATGCCGAGGGAAGCGGAGGGATCGAAGGCCTGGTAGTCCTGAACGGGCCAGCCTGCTGACGCCAGCATGGCGTCAATCGTTTGGCGGGCTTGCTGTTCAGGAAGATCGGCCATGCAGGAGATTCATCCCCTAAGCCTCCTTAAGCTTTCTAGCAACAGTTTAGAGTTTTCTTTTGACCATGATCAAATCGTACTAATTGCTAAATCTTACAAACATTGATTCTGAAGGGGAAAGAGCCTAATAGAAAGTCAAGCTCACCGGAGCGCCAAGCATCCTCACATGTCGGAGGCTCGGAAAGGCGATCCGGGGCGTGACATGTTTTTGATTGAGTTTGGTGCTGTTTTCGGGCAGCGATGGCACTTGTGATTCTTGTATTGACGGCTGGTTTTGGTGATGGGCACAACACGGCTGCCGCTTCGGTGGCAGACGCGCTACGCCACATGTCTCCTGGGGAACAGATTGTCGTCTCCGATCTCATTTCTGAGGTTCAACCGGCGTTGTCCTCGATCCTGAAAAGCCTGTATCAGGTGGCCATCACCCACCTGCCCTCTAGCTGGAAGGCGGTGTATCGTTGGCTCGGACGCATGGATCTGGGCAAGGAGCCAAACGCCCTACTGAAACCACTCATCAACGCGCTACAACGACGTCTGGAGGTGCAAAAACCGCGCGTGATCGTGAGCACCTATCCTCTCTACGCAGGGTTGCTGCATGCCCTCCGGAAAGAGCAGCCGGTTCCTCCCCTCGTCACGGTCATCACGGATTCGACGAGCATTCACAAAATCTGGCTGATGGCTCCGAGTGATCTCTTCTGCCTGGCCGATGTGGAGTCTGACCATGTCCTGATCAGCATGGGCGTGGAGCCCCTGCAGACAAGAGTCACCGGCTTTCCGGTCAGTCTGCAATTCACAAAAAAGCCACCGGCACCACGATCCGTGACGAGCCTTCTCTACCTGCCATCGACACCGGCTAGGCATGTGGCAGCGACCCTGGAGGCGCTACGCCCTCTTCTGCTGAACGGCGTGAAACTAACGCTACCCGTCGGCAAACACGCTTCGCGCCTGTATCACGTGCTGAGACGATTCACCGATTCCATGCCAAGCGGCACTGTGGAAATCATTGGATGGACACAGCAGATCCCAGATTTTTTGCGCAGCCATGATGCTGTGATTTGCAAGGCGGGCGGTGCGATTCTGCACGAGGTCATGGCAGCGCGCATTCCAGCCGTGATCGACTATGTGGTGCCTGGTCAGGAGGAGGGAAATGCAGATTACCTGCTCTCCCGCCACTGTGCTCTGCGAAGTCATAGCCCTGAGCAGACGAGCAAAGCTGTGGCTAGCCTGCTGGCCGATGGTGGAAAGCTAGCCCGTCAGATGCGGGAAAATATGCTACCAATCAGCCTGCCGGATGCGGCGCTGCGTGTGGCGCATGAGGTTCTCGCCTTGGCCGAGGGCAATTCAACCCCGGACACTAGTTCTTCTGGAATAGACGCTTGAAGAAGTTTGTCTTGGGCTGCTGAGCTGTAGGTGGAGCGACCGGTGCCACTTCCTTGAGCCCTGAAGATGTCGCCTCGCCAGTAGGGAGCGGCACAGGATCAAAACGCGAACTTCCCTGCGCCGGAGCTGCATTGGCAGGAGCCGCTTGACCCGACTGGGTGAAGTCAATCGGAGCAGGCTTGAGCGTCGGAGCACCTCCTGCGAGATTGATGATTTTGGGTTTTTGCGCCTTCCCTGTCGCATCGTACTCGTGCAGGACTTGCTGGAAGACTTCGCCTTTGATGTTGATCATTCGGTCTTCTTTACGACGCCCTAACTCATCATAAATGCATTGGCATCGTGCGACCAGACCGCCCCGACCATCATAGACATTTCCCTGCAGCGGCTCACCCTTCTCATTGAGCATGAAAACTTTCTTCATGATCACTGCATTTTCGGCACTGTAAGTCACCTCCGTCAGCTCCCGCGTCTCGGGATTGGTGGTGGACTCGGTGCGTGATTTGTCGGGATGGTAAACCGTGCGGGCGACCGTTCGCAAAGTCGCGTGAGCCGGGGAGAACGCATCGGCAAGGAGAAGCCAGGAAAGCCCAAGAATGGCAGCGCGGTTTTTCATGGTGAGTTGAGAATTCGCTGCAAGATTAGCCGCTCGAATCCCTGCTCACAATTCTGATTTCTCACGCTATGTCCCAGAATTCCGATCCTACCTTCCCCACCCAAGAATCTGAATGGGAGGAGTTTCTCCAATCCGTGATTCGTGAATTTCAGTGCACCACCGGCACGCTGCACCGCTTAGATCCATTGGACAAACACCTGAAACTGGTCGCCGCCCATGCGATCCCAGCACCTTTGATTCCCATCATTCAATCCATTCCCGTGGGGAAAGGGATCGCCGGATGCGCTGCCGAGCGCCAGGAACCCGTGGAACTCTGCAATCTCCAGGCAGACACCAGTGGTGTCGCCAAGCCGGGGGCACGCCAGACTCAGGTCCAAGGCAGTGTCGCCGTCCCCATGATGGATGGCTCTCGCCTGTGTGGTACCCTTGGCATTGGCAAAATGGAGCCCTATGTCTTCACCGAAGAGGAAAAGAATAAGCTGCTCGAGATTGCCCGTGCGGCTGCAGCACGATTGCTGCCAGCAGGCTGAAGAGGATACGAATCAGGCCGCTTTTTTGGGCTTCTTCGCTACAGCTTTCTTGGCTTTGACGGGCTCAGCCACTGGCTTGGTTTTCTTTTTTGCCACTGGCTTCTTCACGGCAGGCACAGATGCAGCGATGAGGCTGCTCGCCCAATCCTCGACGTGCAGCCAGTCTTCACTGCCTTCTGCACGCACATAATCAGTCTCCTTGAGGATTCCACGCGTGTAGAAGGAACTCAGCTCTTCAGCGGCAAAGGGGCCAAATTCGACGAAGGCACGGCTAAGATAAAGCATCATAAGAGTGAACGGAGGAAGTTTGACTGAACAGGGGACTTAAGCCCAACTTCAATGGAACCAAGCAACTTCCTTGCCACATTGAGATCATGGCAAACAGACGCCGAAGAGCGCTCAACGCCTACTTGATCGCCGGTGGGGGTTCGATGCTGAGTTGCACGATGGCCTCGCGCACACGTGCAGCCTGCTCAGAGCTCATGATGAGGAAACGGTGCTTGCCGTCGCCTTTCTTCACGGGGCGGAAAAGTGTCGCAGAGTCATCGTCTACCTTGATGTTGCCGGGCGGCGAAAGATCGAAGTAACCGCGGTCTGGGTAGATCGCATACAGCACCGCCGTCGGGTCCCAGGTCGGTCGATCATGCGGCGGCGGGTTGTAGAGGTAGTAGGCCTCTTTGAGTGGATGCTGCGGCATGTAGTTGAGATCCTGCTCGATCACGACATGCGGAAACGCCGCCGCCACACCGATCTCATAGCCGCTCCACACCATTGGCGTTGGCCATTGCTTCGCCAGCTTCTGTGCAGCAGGCACATCGAGCTTCACATTGTATTCGAGATGCCGCGTGTCGAAGTTCACCGTCTGAAACGCTCCGGCCATGATACTGAGCACTTTTACTTTTTTCGCGATGAGCGCCTTCGCCTGCGCATCATCCATGAGGCGTGCCAGATTGGTGAAAAAGCCGACCTGCGCAATCACCACGCTGCCATCCGGCTGCCTCGCGAGGATGTCTTTGATCAAATCGCCGGCCTCAGGAGCATCAGCGCCGCTCTTGAGATCGTGCGGATATCTATCGGCGAGCAAATTGAACTTCCCCGGCTCCTTCGCCGCGCCATTGCGCACGACGCCAATGGGCGTATCCGGATAACCATAGAGTGTGTTCACGGCATCCACGAACGCCGCGGCCTGTGGATGATCCTTCGTGACGGTAACGGCGAGTAGCTCGCAGGCGCCGCGCTTTTGCAGGTTGTGAATCATGCATAGCGCCATGAGGTCATCGACATCATTGCCCATGTCGGTGTCGAAGATGAGCCGTACCGGCTCCGCGCGTGCAATGACGAATGACGAATGCAGAATGAGAAAGAGGAGCAGATGTTTCATTTTTGCGGTGGTTGGATGATGAGATGGGCGATGGCTTCTAGCGCACGACTTTGCTGCACCGAGCTCATGGTGAGAAAATGATCACGCTGACTACCTTTGCCGTTTTTGACCGGCACAAAGCGCGTGAAGCCATCATCGAGCACTTTCACGCGTCCAGGCTCCGATAGGCCGAAAAAGCCACGCTCGGGATACACGGCCCACAGCACGCTGCTCTCGTCCCAGCACGGGCGATCATGCTCCGGGCCGCTGTGGAGCAGATAGGCTTCTTTGACGAGGTGATGCGGCAGATAGCCGAGATCTCGCTGGATCACCACACGCGGAAACGGCAGCGCCTCGCCGATCTCATAGCCGCTCCACACGATGGGCACCTCCTCCGGCCACTGATCAGCTACGGTCTGCATGTAGCCGATGCCGTTGATGACGTTCGCTTCGAGGTGGTAGTTGGTGCGGTTACAAAACGCGAACGCGCCGGCCATGATCGACAGCGCTTTGACCTTCTGCTTCACCAACTCGACTCCGCCGGGCGATTTCAGCAGATTCGCCATATTTGACGCGATGCCGACGCTGATCATGGTGACGCTGTGATCCGGCTGCGAGGCCAAAAGCTCACGAATCAACTCCACAGCATCCTTCGCGTCCTCATTGCGCTTCAAATCATGCGGGTAATTGGGCGAATCCGCTAGCTGAAGGTATTTGCTTTCGCGCTGCTGCGCCTTCGCATCACGCGTGACGCCCACAGGCAGATCCGGACGGCCATGGAAGGTGTTTTGCGCATCGACAAAGCTCGCCGTGAGCGGGTTGTTCTTCGAAACGGTCACGCCGATCAGCTCGCAGGCTTCGCGATCCGCCAGCGTGTGGCACATCGCCAGCGCCAGCACGTCATCGACATCGCCGGTGATGTCGGTATCGAAGAGGATGCGCGGTTTTTCAGCGAAGACCACAGAGCTGAGGACAAAGAGAAAGAAGACGAGGTGTTTCATGATTTTCTCCTCCAGGTATCCGCCAGCACGGCGGTGATGATGACAGCGCCGGTGACGATGCGTTTGTCAGGATCAGCGGCACCGAGCTGGACGAGCCCTGCCTCCAGGGTGGCGATGATGAGAACGCCAAGGAAGCTTTTGACCACACTGCCGCGTCCGCCCATCAAACGGGTGCCCCCGACGACGACGGCGGCGATGGCGCTGAGTTCAAAACCGACACCGGCATTCGGATCAGCGCTGCCGAGGCGAGAGCAATGAAACACGGCAGCGAGACCCGTTAGCGCGCCAAGCAACGCATGCGCGAGGAGGCGAGGACGATCCACCGGCACACCGGACACGAGCGCGGCCTCACGGTTCGCTCCAATGGCGATGAAGTGACGGCCCAACGCCGTGTGCGAGAGCACCATCTGCCCCGCAATGACCACGAACACACTCACCGCAAATGCGGGCGAGATCACGAGCCCGCCAAACGGAGCACCGAGCGACTCGATAGCTGCGCCGATGTATTTCGTCTTCGATTCGGTGAGTTTGTAGGCCAGCCCGCGCACCATTTCGAGCATACCAAGCGAAACGATGAAGGTGGGCAGCCGGAATTTCACGCTGACCCATCCCGTGCCGCCACCAAGCACACCACCAAGCAGCACACTGACCGCCAGCGCGGTAAAAAGACCGAGTTGCAAATCCACCATCCCCGAACCGACGACCGCACCGCAAAAACCGAGCAGTGAACCGACGGACAAATCGATCCCGCCCGTGATCATGACCAATGTCATCCCCGTGGCGACGAGCGCGAGCGCAGGAATGCGGTTCGCGATATTGCCCAGCGTCGCAAAGCTCCAAAAGGTGTCCCGCAGCAGTCCGAAGAGCGCGATCATCGCCGCGAGAACGGCGAAGAGGATGAGGTAGTCGGCGAAGCGGCGGATGGGTAGCATAGGCTTTCTAACCTTTGATTGGAAGAAGTCGTAGCAACATGGGTCAATGAGACATTGGGGCCGAAGGACTATGCTACTTCGTCACGACATCTACCGGAGTCTCTACATCCGAGGGAGTCGCTCGCTCCTTCAGAGTTTTCAGGGCGGCTTCGATAGCGAAGACCGCGAGTTGGTCGCCGTGCTGATCGGCGGTCGCGAGAACACGGCCTTCGGCGAGCAGGGGCTTGATGGCGCTAATGTTATCAAAACCGACGATTTGGACCTGACCGGCTTTGGGAGAGTTTTGCACGGCGGCAGCGGCTCCGAGCGCCATGCTGTCGTTAGCACACAAAAAGGCTTTAAGACTCGGATAAGCCGTTAACAAACCTGAGGCGACAGTGCTGGCCTTTTCAACCTCCCACTCGCCGCTTTGCACACCGATGATTTTCATGCCGGCGGCCTTCATGGCGTCTTCAAAGCCGGATTTACGCTGCTGGCTATTGAAGGCGGTGGTGACGCCTTCGAGGATGGCGACTTCATCGCCGCTTTGGAGCTTTTTGGCCAAAACTTCGCCGACGCGTTTCGCGCCGTCGCGGTTGTTCGGGCCGACGAAGGGGATTTGTAGGCCCGCTTGTTTCAGAGCATCCGCATCGAGCTTGTTGTCGATATTGATGACAAGTATGCCGACATCCTTCGCGCGTTTGAGCACGGTGATGAGCGCCTTCGAATCAGCAGGCGCGATGACGAGCGCATGCACGCCCTGCGCGATCATTTGATCGACCAACGCAACCTGCTCAGCAAGGTCAGTTTCGTTTTTGATGCCGTTGACGATGAGTTCGTACTCGGTGGCGTGCGCTGCCTGATGCTTTTTCGCGCCCACAGCCATGGTTTGGAAGAATTCATTCGCCAGCGACTTCATCACGAGAGCGACCTTGGGCTGATGAGGACTCGCATGGATCTCCGGCATCGGCTTGCATGAGATCAGGGTCAAGAAAGGCAGGAGTAGAAAAAAAGGGCACCGTTTCATGTGGCTCAAGGAGTTCAACGCAAGGCCAACTAACCGCCTTCCAAAGGTCAATCTCTCGGCAAATTAGGTTGTTGTTGAGCAGAGAGGTCAGAAACTTGGCCTTAACCTCACAGCATGATATTTAAGAACGAAGATTAGAATTAAACCTTGGAAATGCATTCACTGCTTGGCTTGTTGGAGAAGCTACTTGCTAAAAACTGGCGAATCCCCATATTGCCGCCCCCTTATGTTGGACATCGTTATTGGTATTCTCACCGTGGTTGAAGTCATTGTCTGCCTTCTCCTCATTCTTCTCGTGCTCATGCAGCGCCCGCGGCAGGAGGGGCTTGGTGCTTCATTTGGAGATGCTGCCATGACTCAGCTGGTCGGCGCGCAAACAACGAACGTGCTCCAAAAAGGCACCGTTTACTTGGCGGTCATCCTCTTTGTTTTGACACTTAGCCTTGCTGTTCTAACGACACGTAAGCAGGCAGGCGTCCAGGGGAAAAAAGTCTTTGAAGAGCAAGCTGCTACACCAGTGAAGGCTGCACCTGCGGCAGGTGGCGAGACCAAACCTACGGAGCCTAGCAAAAAAGAAGCAGCAACAGGAGCCGTAAAATCGGACAAAACGGAAGCACCCAAAGCACCCTCCAATCCATCGCAAAAGGCCGCAACGCCTGGTCCTGATGCGGCTCCGAAGCCAGCCGCTGAGCCAGACAAAGCAAAGACAGAGACTGCTGTAAATCAGTCTACAGCACCTGCGCCATCCACTCCTACACCTAAAGTTGAAAGCGCACCGGCTCAGCCTTCATCGGAAGGCAGCAAAAAGCCCTAAATTTCTCCGCTTTCATTTCCAGCACCCATCTCGGTTTTTAGTGATTGCCATGCGCGACATCATGTGTGGCAGATTCACTTGGATGCTGAAGAAGGTGTATTTGGGGGGATTTTTACTGTGTTGTTTCGCTTGGTGCTTCTCAACCCAAGACGCGGAAGCCGCAGGATTTATCCGATGTCAGCTTGCAGATGGTTTTGATTTTCCTGTCGGAAAACCCAACGGAGACGGCTATTACAAATCACGCGGCTATTGGCCAAATGGGCACCTCGGAGAAGACTGGAATGGACGTGGCGGCGGCAACAGTGACTTAGGCGCACCCATTTACTCCACTGCACGTGGGGTGGTCATCATTTCTGAAAACGTCGGTGGCGGCTGGGGCCAATGTGTGATCGTCCGCCATGCGTATCGCGATGAGACAGGTAAAATCAGCATGGTGGATAGCCTCTATGCGCATCTTTACCAGCGCACTGTCAAGCTCGGTCAAGTCGTGGAAAAAGGACAGTTAGTCGGCACCATGGGCAGCAACAACGGCATGTATTTTGTGCACCTTCATTTCGAAATTCGCAAAAACCTGCGCATCGGCATGAACAGAACCCAATTCGCTCGAGATAACTCGAATTACTACAGTCCGACAGATTTCATCAACAAGAACCGCGTTTTGCCCACGAGCTTTAGCAAATACCCCATCCCTACGGGGCTTTTTGCTCCTTATGGTAAATCTCTGGCAGATGCACGCAGTGACTCTGGATTTGGTGTTCAAGTACCAGCTCTTCCCAAAAGTAAACCGGGATCTTCTCTGCCACCAACAGGCCCTTCCGACGATGATGAAGATTTTTGGGCCAAGCTAAGAGGGCGATTAAAAGAAGGAAAGCTGACGCCCGGAGCCACGCCCGGAACTCCCTAAGCTTCTCCAGCAAGGCGCTGGATGAAACGAAAGATTGTCAATGCATCACCCGTGACATCAATTCCATGCCAAACATTTCCGTTAAAGCTCTTCTCCTATGCTACGCAGGCGCGATTTATGCCGACGTCACGACTCAGCCCCTTTACTGGCCTGATAAAAATGGGCCAACTTATGATGGCACTGTCTCCAGCTCCGAAACAAAAAGCGTTCCTTTGACTTGGAATGCAGAAAAAGGCGAAAATGTCGCATGGAGCACAGCCCTGGAAGGAGAAGGGCATAGCACACCTGTGATTGGCGGAGATCGTATCTGGTTCACGTCAGCAACCAGTGATGGGAAAAAACAATTCGTTTATGCCATCGACCGAAAAACAGGAAAAGTTATTCATCATCAACTGCTCTTCGAGAACCCAAGTCCTGAAGAACTTGGCAATCCTTTGAATAACTATGCCGCTCCTTCGCCAGTGCTAGATGAAGGCGGGGTGTATGTGCACTTCGGCACTTATGGCACTGCGTGTCTTGATCCCAAGACCGGCAAGATCCTTTGGCAACGCCGTGACATCAATGCACGTCATTATCGCGGCCCAGGTTCATCTCCCATTCTTCATGATAAGCTTCTGATTCTAACTTTTGATGGGATTGATCAACAATTCGTGACTGCTCTTGATAAGCAGACGGGAAAGACCGTGTGGAAAACGAACCGAACGACTGACTACGGTGATTTAGATGCGGAAGGCAAACCTACTCGGGATGGAGACATGCGGAAAGCATATCATACCCCTAGTGTTTTCAATTTAGCTGGGGTTAGCACTTTGGTCTCGGTAGGTTCTCGTGCTGCTTTTGGTTATGATGTCAGCAATGGTAAAGAACTTTGGACGATTCGGCACGGCGGTTTCAATGCAGCGATTCGCCCGCTGGTTCACAAAAACATTCTCATCATCAATACCGGATCCGAAAGAGCCCACACCTTAGGCGTCAAAATCAATGACCAAATGAGAGGCGACATTACGGCAACTCATGTCCTCTGGGACCGCGAAAAAAGAAATGCCAGCGAGGCCTGCTCTATCGTCTACGGAGAACACCTTTTTCAGATTACGCGCGGTGGCATCGTGACCTGCATGAACATCGAAACCGGCCAAGATGTTTGGGAAGATCGAATTCCTGGCCAACATCTTCCCTCGCCTATTCTCGTTGGAGATCGCCTTTATTTTAGCAACGACCGTGGTGACACCCATGTGATCCGGGCAGGGCCACGTTTTGAAATCCTTGCCAAAAATCAACTCCCTGAGGCCATGACGGCATCCCCAGCTGTGGCGGATGGAGCACTGTTTATCCGCACGAAAAAACAGTTGTTCAAATTGGCAACCCCTCGGCCCTAGGTTGCAAATGAGATGTCGATGCATGGCAAAAGCACCCGTTGGGATCTCGATCTTCGACTCTAGCGATTTCTGACATGCCTTTGGATAAGCCTAGAAAAATCAGCTCCATATCACAAAACTTTAGCCAAACCTTCTTGTTGTGCTAACATCTCTTCTCTATGGCTACGACTCCGACCCGTAAAACTCGTTTTTCCCGCCGTGTTCCTGATCATGTGACTGACGAGCTGGTAAACGTCCTCGGCAACGGGGATACACTTGAGTTCAACCAGCTCTTCAAGCTTGTTTATGACAATCTGAAGCTGAAGAACGCCGTCAGCGGAGGTGAAGAAATGCTCCGCCTTCGATCCTACGAAAAGCTTCAAGGTCTTGTTAGTCGCGGACTGTGCGCGAAGGCAGGCAAAACTTATCGTGGATTACCCGGCCTTCGCGAATCCCACCAGGCAACCATCGCAGCACGCACTGCGGCTGTCGCGGCACGCTAATCCTCTTGGAAAATCTCAATCATCCCAGGCTGCCCGAAAAGGCAGCCTGTTTTTTTAACGATTCTTCAGCCCTCATCGAGGCATCATCGTTCTGTGAGCTTTTTAAATTCTTACCTGTGGATGGAGAAACACCGTCTGGTTCTTGAACCTCATGTGGATACTCTTGAGTAGGTATGACCTCCCGAGAAACTCGAGCCGCACAAATTTTCCTCAGTTATCATGACTTTGTAAAAGCCATGGCACTGAAGTATGCGCCTTGGCCAGGTCTCACAGAAGACATATCACAACAAGTCTTCCTGGAGTTTATCGCCAAAGAAGAGCGTTGGGATCTCGAAAAAGACCTACGCCCCTTGCTGGCCACCATGACTCGATTTGTTGCCATGAGGCTATGGCGTGAGCGCACTCGTGAAAAACCAGACGTCATCCAAAAACTAGCCGAGCACATCAGACAGCTGGCCGAAGAGCAAGCGACAGAACCTCTCTTTGAACAAGAGCTAGGTATGCTCAAGGAATGCCTGAACAAACTGCCCGAACGAAGCAGGAACTTAATACAGCTGTATTACTACCATGAGATTGGCACACCAGAAATCGCAGAGCAGCTAAGCATGAAAGCTGACACTGTGTGTCGAGCGCTGTCTCGTGTTCGTGAAAAGCTAAGGGAATGCATCCAACGTCGCCTCCAAACAGACACTTCTAGTTATGCCTGATCCAGAAGTTCTCCTTCAGCGCTATGTCGAAGATCGCCTAAGTCATGAGGATGCTTCGGCGATGATGGAACTCTTGGCCCGTGACCCGACCTGGATAACCCATATTACTGCGCAACTGCACATGGATGCGATGCTTCGCGAGACATCCAAGATCTCATGTCGATCCCCGGATCTCCAAACCAAAATTCCACGCAGGTATTCGCCGTGGAAAAATCCCCTCACACGATTAGCGGTCGCGGCTTCTATCGCATTAGCTTTCATCCTCGTTTATCAATCTGATGAAGAAGCAGAACTGACCACGAACGCCGTTGCTGTTCTGATGAGCGAGGTCAACGCTAAATGGAGTGGCTTTTCCCCCAAGCAAGGAATGCCATTAGCTCCGAATGTTTTGAATCTCACTCATGGTTTGGCACAAATTGAATTTTATCAGGGGGCTCGCGTCACCCTAGAAGGCCCCGCGCGATTTGAGCTTATATCGACGAATTCTGCCAGATGCACACAGGGAAAACTGAGCGCTCACGTACCGGCTCAGGCGAAAGGCTTTCGCATCGAAACTCCTAAGGGAACCATTGTCGATCTGGGCACAGACTTCGGTCTCGACATGAATATGCCATCCCCGGAAATCCATGTGTTCAAAGGGGAAGTTCAACTGCACCGAGAAAGCACGGCCATTTTACCCATCAAAGGAGGGGAAGCCCTGGCCTTGAGCCATCCCTCAGCGAAATCGAGCGCTGATCATTTCGCCTTTGAATCACTAGCCAGCCTAGATCAACGCACCGCCGAATCACAGCGCATGGCTTTCCAAAACTGGCTAGCTTCAACATCTCATTGGAAGGCCGATTCCTCGATGATTATGCACCTTGATTTTCAAGATGCTAAACACACACGCAGCCTTCGTAACCAGATCATGCAGGCCGAAAGCATTCCCGATGCTAGTATCGTCGGGTGCCAATGGACTCAAGGACGCTGGCCTGGAAAACAAGCTCTCGAATTTCGCAACGTCAGCGACCGCGTTAGATTAAGTATTCCTGGAGAATACTCCGCCTTAACTCTCTGCGCTTGGGTCAGAGTGGATAGCCTAGATCGTGTCTTTAACTCTCTATTCATGGTTCAAGGCTATGAAAATGGGGGCGTGCATTGGCAAATCACCAGAGACGGCCAACTGCGCCTTGGCTTAGCAAGCCGATCGGGGGCTCCTGCCCATGATTATGACGCGCCCGCCATTATCACACCTGATCGCTTTGGCAGCTGGATTCATTTAGCCACGGTGATTGATCCCCAATCACGAGAGGTGCGTCATTATCTGAATGGAGAACTCGTCGCTCGCCTTCCACGCCTCCACACCTTTCAACTACAGATGCCGCTGGCCGAATTGGGCAACTGGAACAATGGAGGCAGAGTGGGTTCATCCGCCATTCGGCATTTCAGCGGACTGATGGATGAATTTATGCTTTTTGCGCGCGCGCTATCGGATCGTGAGCTTGAGCAGTGTGCTCAATGATCTCTTCATGATCCAGGCTTTTTGGGAGTCACGGGATAACGCGAAGGCTCCTTTTCATAGAGGTCCATGCATTCGACACAGCAGAAAGCAACGTTGCCCCTTTCCGTAAAAAGACGATAGATGATTCGAACCGTTTTGCCATCCACAGGACACTTGTCGTTAATCGCTGGACCACCTTTGCCGAATACAGAGGTAATGGCGATCAGCGCTAGAACTAAGCAGGGGAATAGTGTTTTCATGACTCAGGATAGGTGATCCAAGCTCCACACTGAAGCTTGATGAACTCCTAACGTCATGACTGCATAACCCCTTGGCCGTCGAACAAGATAAGCTATGATTTACACAAACCACGCGCAGTCAGTTCCAAACTTCAAAACGGAATGTCATCTCCGTCCAAACCATCGGTAATCGGACCTTCGCCAAAGTCGTCATGCTTCTCCTGAATGGGAGCTGCTGGGCGTGCAGCAGGTCTCTGTGGCGTTGATGAGCGCGGGGCATAGCTATTACTCCCGCCCGAGTTTCCAGCTGGTCGTCTTGCTGCGGGCGCAGGTGCACTGTAGCCGCCCGATTCCATGCCGCCATCATCTGGATAAGCTTGGCCTCCCCCACCACCCGCTCCTGCGGCCCCGAGCAGCTGCATATTCTCACAAACGACTTTGATTTTGTTTCGCTTTTGTCCCGTGGCCTTGTCTTCCCAAGTATCCATCTGAAGTCGTCCCTCAATAAAAACGGGCTTTCCCTTATGCAACCATTGACCAGCGACTTCCGCCTGCCGTCCCCACAAGGTAATGTCAAGGTAAGTGACCTCTTCTTGCCTTTCTCCCGTAGCCTCATTGATAAATCGGCGATTCACAGCCAAGCCGATGTCACAAACGGCCGTGCCTTTGGGAGTAAAACGGACCTCTGGATCGCGAGTGAGGTTGCCGATGAGCATGACTTTATTCAAACTGGCCATAGGTTTTTACCATAGCCACTCCCCCGCCCTCCCGGCAACACTTTTGTCATTGGCAAAAATACTCACCCCCCTGAACTTCACTCAGTTTATGAAATGGTTAATACACTCCCTCATGATTCTTTGGTCACTTACGGCTTGCAAACCATCAAGCGAGTCAGCAGCCAGCCAAAAACCTGCA